>NZ_KQ961031.1:0-260950 GCF_001562555.1 Agrobacterium bohemicum | reverse complement strand
GTCAGGCTCATAACCTGAAGGCCGCAGGTTCAAATCCTGCCCCCGCAACCAAAAATTCCCAAAAGCCAAATAAAGCCACATCATGCGCCTTTCTGTGTTCCTGTCCCTACAGTCGTCATGGTTCGGCCCATGAGATTTTCCAAAAGTGCCCGCTCGTGGCGAAACTCGCCACCACTCTTGTCGGGTGCGAACATCACGATCGCGGCAAGATCGACGCGGAACCGTTTCAACACCACCGATAAAAAGGTTCTGTGCTTCGGAAAACTATTTTAAGTTTTAGCCCAGCTTTAATCCAATAATCCGTTGGCCTTTCTTAGAATTCTGTCGACCAGTTTTTCAGGCATAAACCGGCGGAGCATGCGGACTTGGCTCGATTGTTTGCCTGCGGAATAGCGTAACTTTGGTGTTTTGGCTGTAGCGGCTTTGACTACTGTATCGGCGACGATCTGGGGATCGTCACCCTTTTCGATCCATGTCCGCATCAGGCTTTCGCTATGTGTTCGCTCGGCAGTGTAGACAGGTAGCGGCTGGTCGACGTGGGTCAGGTTTTCTTCGAACGCGGTTCGTGTGACGCCGGGCTGGACGAGCACAATGCGGATGCCGAAGCCGCGCACTTCATGATCCAGTGATTCCGAGTAGCCTTCTATAGCGTGTTTGGTTGAGGAGTAGAACGCATTGTAGGGTGATGGGATAAGCCCCAGAACTGAACTTATATTGATGATTCGGCCACTTTTTTGGCCGCGCATGATTGGCAGTACGGCGTTGATGACACGGACTACCCCGAAGACATTAACGTCGAAAATGCTCTGGGCTTGGGCGATGGAGGATTCTTCTGCTCCGCCGAGCAAGCCAATCCCGGCATTGTTGACGACGAGGTCTATGCGGCCAGCCTGCTTTACGATCTCTTCGATCATTCCTTTAACCGATACCTCTTCCGTCAAATCACACACCAACATGGTGATACCGTGCGGATTGGCAGAGGGCTTCCGGCTCGTGCCAAAGACCTGATAACCGGCTTTTACAAGTGCTTGGGCGGTGACAAGTCCTATGCCTGAAGACGCGCCGGTCACTAGAGCGACACCTTTGTTTCTGTTGGTCATGTCGTCAGCTTTCATTGAGTGTGGATCGCCATTTCAAACCGTGATACTATCTTTTCGATATCAAGTCACTATCGAAAAGATACTTAATGAATAATGTCTTAGTTAGGAAGTGCCCGGTTGCACGGGGTCTTGAGTCAGTAGGTGATGCGTGGACAATCCTCGTCCTGAGAGACGCTCATGCTGGTCTCACGCGTTTCGACCAGTTCAGGAAGAGCCTCGGGATAGCTCCGACCATGTTGACGAAGCGTCTTAAAAGCCTCACGGAAGATGGCTTGCTGAAAAAACGCCTCTACACCGAGCGTCCGCCCCGTGACGAATATGTGCTCACGGAAGCAGGCCGGGATTTTCTACCTGTTCTGATGATGATTGGGGCGTGGGCACATCGCCATTGCGATGGTGAAATGGCACGCTATGTCGACGCGGAGTCTGGCGTCGAGATCGAATCTGTTGCAATAGATGCCGTGACGGGCGCAAAGCTTGGAACCCGGGCGATACGAATGTCGACGCCAGTCCGTGACGACAATCCGCGATAGAGAACACACGATCAAATGTTTTCAGCTGCGTGCCAGCGCTTCGGCAATCACCTCGAGAAATGCTGGACCATAGCGATCGAGTTTGGCTTCGCCAACGCCGGGAACTCTTGCCATTTCACTGCGGGATATTGGTTTTGCGTTGGCGAGTTCAATCAATGTCTTGTCGTGGAAGATGACGTAGGGCGGTAGATTTTGGGTACGGGCGATTTCCATGCGTCTTTCGCGTAGCGCCTGGAAGAGCAATGCATCTTCGGCTGGCAGATCGATTGCCGCTCGCCCCTGAGATTTCTGGCCGCGTATTGCTGGTCGCGGCGCTTGAGGTTTCCGCAGCATCAGTGCTGGCTTTTCGCGCAGGAACTGGCGCCCCGTCTCGGAAATGGAGAGGCCGCCATGCCCCTCAAGATCAACCTCGAGCAGGCGTGAAGCAATCAACTGCCGCAGGATTGCGCGCCATGTGCGATTGTCATGCTCCTTGCCGATGCCATAGGTGGTAATCTGGTCATGGCCAAAGCGGGAAATTCTCTCGTCGTCCGCGCCAAGGAGAACGCTGATGATATAGGCCTGGCCGAAGCGTTCTCCCGTTCTGTAGATGCAGGACAGAATTTTCTGAGCGGCGATGGTGCCGTCAAACAGCTCCGGGGGTTCGGCGCAGGTGTCGCAATTGTTGCACGGCTCGCAACTGTCTCCAAAATAGGAAAGCAATGCCTGACGACGGCATCCCGCTGTTTCTGCCAGTCCCAGCAAAGCGTCCAGCTTTTGCCGTTCCATGTGTTTGCGCTGGTCTGGTGCGTCGGAACCTTCAATAAAGCGATTGCGTAGCGCAATATCTTCGGAGCCGTACAGCATCAGGACATCAGACGGCAGACCATCGCGCCCCGCGCGCCCGGTTTCCTGATAATAGGCCTCGATACTGCTGGGTAGGTCGATGTGGATGACGAAGCGTACATCCGGTTTATCGATGCCCATGCCGAAGGCAATGGTGGCGACCATGATGATGGCTTCGCCATGCTGGAAACGAGTCTGGTTTGCCTCACGCTGATCTCTGTCCATGCCAGCGTGGTAGGAAAGCGCGTCATAACCTTCAGAACGCAGCCACTCTGCCGTTTCTTCAGTCTTTCTTTTGGACAGACAATAGATGATACCGCTTTCATCCTGATGATCGCGCAGGAAACGCTTGACCTGCGCGCGGGGATTGTCCTTTTCCATGATGGCGTAGCGGATGTTGGGACGGTCGAAGCCGGCGATGAAAGCGTCGCTGCCTTCAATGCGCATATGCTCCAATATCTCCGCCCGCGTCGGCTCGTCCGCAGTCGCCGTCAACGCCATGCGCGGCGTATCGGGAAATCGCTCGATCAGCAGGTCGAGCTGGCGGTAGGGTGGTCGGAAGTCGTGGCCCCACTGCGACAGGCAGTGGGCTTCATCAATGGCGATGAGTGATAGCTGCACGTTCTGAAGGGAATCGAGAACATCAGGCTTCAGCAGCGTCTCGGGTGCCGCATAGAGAATGCTGACCTTGCCGCCACGGATATCAGCCCACAAGGCGCGGCGTTCATCCGGCGAGAGGTTGGAGTTGAGCGCTTCTGCCCTGACACCGGCCTGGCGCAGGGCTGCAACCTGATCGACCATCAGCGCGATAAGCGGCGAGACGACGAGGCCCATGCCGGGGCGCGAGAGCGCGGGAATCTGGTAGCAGAGAGACTTTCCGCCACCCGTGGGCATCAGCACGAAGGCGTTGTTGCCAGCGATGACATGTTGAACGATGTCTGCCTGCTGCCCGCGAAATGTGTCGTAGCCGTAGATGGTCTTGAGAATATGGAATGGATCAGTATTCAAGGGGGTCTTCTTTGAGATTCGGTTGCCCGGCACCTCATTCCATATTCATGATAATCACAACCCCTTTAGAGCGGGAAACACAGGCAATCACTCCGCCGCGGTTTTGAGGCAGCCCTCTATGATCCCTCGGATTTCTGCGCGACAGGAGCCGCAATTGGTGCCCGCGCTCAGGGTCTTGCCGATGGCTTCGACGGTATGGCAGCCCTCGCGGATCGCACTAGTGATCTGGTTGACGCCGACATTGAAGCAGGAGCAGACAGTTGCGCCGGGGTCCGATTTGCCAGCGCCGGGGCGGCCTGCGACGAGAGAAAATCGGGTGCGCAAATCCGTGTGGCGCACTGCGAGTTGGGAGATCGCCCAGTTACGGGCGACGGCGACAGGGGTATTGGCGACGTAAAGTGCGGCCAGCAATGTGTCGCGATCGAAGAAGGCAAGCCGTATCTGGCCGGAGCTATTATCGGCATAGCCGATTGGCTCTATCTGTGGAGCGATACCGAAGACGGTGCGACTCCAGTTGATCCAGTCTTCCGGAGCTTCCTCAAAGGCAAGTTCCAGCCGGTAACCGCCCTCGGCTTTGGCGAGCGCCCAATAGGTACAATCGAGGTGCTGCGGCTTTTCCTGTGTGACTGCGAAAGCAAAGGCTTCGGCCTGAAAGCGTTGCATCTTCACCGCGATGTTTTTCGATGCGGGCTGGCCTGAATAGGGATCTGTCACCGGCGGTACCAGTGTATCGACGCGGGCATGGGCGGCGAACTGCTCGTTCCAGTGCATGGGTACGAAAAGGTTTCCGCGTGCCTGCCTCTCCGTGACCAGAGCGCGTACGATGATCTTGCCAAGCGGGCTTTCGATTTCGACGAGATCGGCGCTGTCTATGCCCGCTTCCATGGCATCACGAGGATGCATTTCGATGAAGGGTTCAGCGATGTGGGATGAAAGGCGGGCGCTTTTGCCGGTGCGCGTCATGGTGTGCCACTGGTCGCGAATGCGGCCGGTGTTGAGTGTCAGTGGGTAAGCAACGTCGATGCGGGATGTTTGCGGCAAGGTGGTGTCGATGAAGCGGGCTCGGCCATCTGCGTGGAAGAATTTGCCGTCGGCAAAGAAACGTGTTGTTTCTGTGCCTATGGATACGGGTTGCGGCCAATTGAAGGGTGGCATCCCGTCATAGTCTGGTTTTGTGAGATCAGAATATGCGCCGATGTCGAAATCACGGCTGCCCCGATTTTCGAAGCCGGACAGAGCGGCATGTTCTGCGAAAATCTCTGCCGTGCCGGTGTAATCAAATGCTCCCGAAAACCCCATTCGCTGACCAACCTGCGACAGTTGCCACCAGTCTGCCGTTGCGTCTCCCGGTGCTGGCAGATATCCGCGCTGGCGAGAAATGCGCCGCTCCGAATTGGTGACTGTGCCGTCCTTTTCGCCCCAGCCCAGCGAAGGCAGCAGAACATGCGCGTATTTTGCCGTGTCGGTGGTTGCGAACATGTCTGATACGACGACAAAGGGGCAGGCTTTCAATGCGGCTTCGACGGCGCTGGCGTCGGGCATGGAAACAACCGGGTTCGTTGCCATAATCCACAGGGCTTTGATACGGCCATCCGCAACTGCCTGAAACAGATCGACTGCTTTCAGGCCGGGTTTAGTGGCGATGGCAGGGGAGTTCCAGAAGCGCTGAACGCGGTCGCGATCATCAGCATTTTCAATGTCCATATGTGCGGCGAGCATGTTGGCGAGGCCGCCAACCTCGCGGCCTCCCATAGCGTTGGGCTGGCCGGTGAGGGAAAACGGACCCATGCCGGGCCTCCCGATGCGCCCAGTGGCAAGGTGGCAATTGATGATGGCGTTGACTTTGTCCGTGCCGCTGGCCGATTGGTTGACGCCCTGGCCGTAGCAGGTAACGACTTTTTCGGTGTGTTCGTACAGTTCGTAGAACTGGATGAGTTCGGCAATGGTCAGCCCCGTGGCTTTTGATATCTCGGGGAGGCTATATCCCATCGCAGATTGGCTGGCCGCATCGAAGCCGTTCGTAAAGCTTTCGACATAGGCATGGTCGATTGCCGGGCCGTTGGCGAGATGCGCCAGAAGGCCGGTGAAGAGTGCCACGTCTCCATCCGCGCGGATGGCCAGATGCATGTCGGCAATATCGCAGGTCATGGTGCGGCGCGGGTCGATAACGACGATCCGCATGTGCAGTCGCTCAAGTTTGGCGGCGGCGAGGCGCTGGTAGATGACCGGATGGCACCATGCCAGATTGGAGCCGGTGAGGATGACGAGATCGGCTTCGAAAATGTCTTCGTAGAGGCCCGGCACTGTATCAGAGCCGAAGGCGCGGCGGTGGCCTACGACGGATGACGACATGCACAGGCGCGAATTGGTATCGATATTGGCTGAACCGATGAAGCCTTTCATCAGCTTGTTGGCGACGTAATAGTCTTCCGTCAGCAATTGGCCGGAGACGTAGAATGCGACAGAGTCAGGTCCGTGTTCGGCAATGGCCTCAGAGAATTTCGAGGCCACGAGGTCAAGCGCGTCGTCCCAGTTAACCCTGATACCATCCACCTGCGGATAGAGCAGACGCCCCTCCAGATCGATGGTTTCGGCCAGCGCCGAGCCCTTGGAACAGAGCCGTCCCAGATTGGCGGGATGATCGGGATCGCCTTTGACGGAGACCGCGCCATCGTCATCGATCTTGGCAATCACGCCGCAGCCGACGCCGCAATAGGGGCAGGTGGTCTTGACCTCTTGTGCCATGCTCACTCCGCCGCGATCATGAGGCTTTCAATTGATATCGACAGTTTGCCGTCCACATTGCGCACGGGAATGGAGCGTACCGCACCTTCATCCGCGCCCAGCGCCTTGCCGGTTTCCAGCGAAATCACCCAATTGTGCAGCGGGCATGTAACCGATGCGCCGTGGACAATGCCTTGGCTGAGCGGCCCGCCCTTGTGTGGGCAATGATCCTCGATGGCATAGACATCGTTGTCCGCCGTGCGGAACACGGCGATCTTGCCAGATGGCGTTTTCACGCAGCGTGCGCCGCGCAGAGGAATGTCGGAGATATAGCCGATATCGACCCAGTTCATTGCGTTTATCCTGTCCTTGTCGATGATGTCTCCGGGTGGGCGAAAACTCCTCTTTCCGCCCACCCGACTGCCCACGCGCCCGTCACGCCTTGCGGCGGTCGGTCACTCTGCGGCTTGATTGAAGCCGATGGTCGCCATCGGTTTGAACTCGTGCTTGTGCTCGCCGGACACGCGCTCCGACCATGGATCGACCTGCGCGAATTTCTGGCTGAAGACGAAACGTTCGAAGTAGGCTTTGCGCTTTTCGGCATCGCCCATGATCTGGCGGCGAACCTCGTCATAGCCGATGCGCTTGGCCCATTTGTAGATGCGTTCGAGGTATCGCCCTTGTTCGCGGTACATCTGCGTCAGTGCCACTATATGCTCCAGTGCCTCGTCTTCCGTCTTCACCAACCCCAGAACTTCCGTGCCCTTGATGTCGAGACCGGCGGCACCGGCGAAGTGGATTTCGTAACCACTGTCGACGCAGATCACGCCGATATCCTTGCAGGTGGCTTCGGCGCAGTTACGCGGACAGCCTGATACGGCGAGCTTCAACTTGGCCGGTGTCCAGGAACCCCACATGAATTTCTCGACGCGAATGCCGAAGCCAGTGGAATCCTGCGTACCGAAGCGGCACCAGTCTGAACCGACGCAGGTTTTGACGGTCCGAAGGCCCTTGGCATAGGCTTGACCGGAGATGAAACCGGCCTTGCCGAGATCGGCCCAGACGGCGGGCAGGTCTTCCTTTTCGATGCCGAGAAGGTCGATACGCTGGCCACCGGTCACCTTCACCATGGGTATTTCGAACTTGTCGACAACGTCGGCGATGGCGCGCAATTCGTTGGCGTTCGTCACGCCACCCCACATGCGCGGCACGACGGAATAGGTGCCGTCCTTCTGGATGTTGGCGTGAACACGCTCGTTGATGTAGCGCGACTGATAATCGTCGGCATATTCATCAGGCCAGTCGGACACGAGGTAATAGTTCAGCGCCGGGCGGCATTTGGCGCAGCCGCAGGAGGTTTTCCATTCCAGTTCCTGCATCACGGCGGGAATGGTTTTCAGACCCTTGGCCTTGATCAGGCGGCGGACATCATCGTGGCCAAGCTCTGTGCAGTTGCACATGGGCTGAACGGCGGCTGGGTTGTAACTATCGCCAAGCGTCAGCGTCATCAGTTGCTCGACAAGGCCCGTGCAGGAACCGCACGAGGCCGAGGCCTTGGTGTGGGCGCGTACATCATTCAGCGATGTCAGCCCCTTCGACGTGATGGTCGAGGTGATCTTGCTCTTGCAAACGCCGTTACAGCCACAGATTTCCGCATCATCCGGCAAGGCTGCAACGGCCGCCATAGGGTCCAGTGGGGACCCTCCCTGATAGGCTTGGCCGAAGATAAGGGTGTCCCGCATCTCCGAAATATCGGTCGCTTTTTTCTTTAGATCGTTGAACCAAGCGCCATCGGAGGTCTCGCCATAAAGAACGGTGCCGATGATGCGGTTGTCTTGGAGGATGACGCGCTTATAGATGCCTGCGGTGGCATCGCGCAGCACGATTTCTTCGCGATCATCGCCATCGGCAAAGTCACCGATGGAGAAGAGGTTGATGCCGGTGACTTTGAGTTTGGTCGGCGTGTCTGCATGCACGAAGGCCGGTGTTGTATCGCCCGCCAGATGCGAGGCGGCCACCCGCGCCATTTCGTAAAGCGGCGCAACGAGACCGTAGACCATGCCATCCACTTCAGCGCATTCACCGACCGATAGGATATCCCCGTCCGAGGTCTGCATGCCCGCATCCACGACGATACCGCGATTGACGGCAAGGCCTGCGTCTTTCGCGAGCCCCGCATTGGGCCGAATACCCACAGCCATCACCACCAGTGTTGCTGGAATGATGGTGCCATTGTCGAGTTCGATGCCCTCGACCTTATCGGTGCCGACGATCTGCTTGGTGTTGGCCTTGGTAATGACCTTGATGCCGCGATCTTCCATTGCTTTTTGCAACAGGTAACCTGCTGCCGGGTCGAGCTGACGCTCCATCAGCGTTGGCATCACATGCAGCACGGTAACATCCATGCCGCGCATGGCAAGACCTGCCGCTGCTTCCAGCCCCAGCAACCCGCCGCCGATAACGACGGCCTTTGCGCGGGATTGTGCGGCCAGCAGCATCGCATCCACATCATCGAGATCGCGGTAGGTGATGACGCCCGGCAAATCCTTGCCCGGAACGGGGATGATGAAGGGAACGGAGCCGGTGGCGATGACCAGCTTGTCGTAGCTTTCGGTGACGCCATGGTCGGAGGTTACCGTCTTGGCTGCACGGTCGATGTTGACGATGCGGTGGCCCTTGTAGAGCGTGATGCCGTGCTGGATATACCAGCCATCGCCGTGGATGATGATATCCTCATAGGACTTCTCACCCGATAGCACCGGCGACAGCATGATGCGGTCGTAATTGACGCGTGGTTCGGCATTAAAAATCGTGACCTTGAAGCGGCCCGGTGCTTTCTCGAGCAGTTCTTCCAGCATACGGCCGGGGGCCATGCCGTTTCCGATGATGACAAGTTTTTCTGTCATAGGGATTACTCCGCAGCTTCGACGAAGCGGTGACGTTCGTAGAGGAACTTCAGCACGGCTTCGCGGCATTTGAGGTAGGTTCGGTCGGAGGCAAGGTCGATGCGATGGCGCGGCCTTGGCAGCGGCACGTCGAGAATTTCACCGATATGGGCGGCGGGTCCATTGGTCATCATCACGATGCGGTCGGAAAGCAGTACGGCTTCATCCACATCGTGGGTGATCATCACCATGGTGTTGCCAAGACGAGAATGGATTTCCATCACCGCATCTTGCAAATGCGCGCGGGTCAGCGCATCGAGCGCGCCGAAAGGCTCATCCAGCAGCAGGATTTTCGGCTCCATGGCCAGCGCCCGGGCAATGCCGACGCGCTGTTTCATGCCACCGGAAATTTCCGATGGCTTCTTGTCCTTGGCATGGGCCATCTGCACGAGGTCGAGATTGCGCATCACCCAATCGTGCCGCTCGGCTTTCGATTTCGAGTAGCGGAAGACTTTTTCGACGCCGAGATTGACGTTTTCATAGACTGTTAGCCACGGCAGCAGGCTGTGGTTTTGAAACACTACGGCGCGTTCCGGGCCGGGTTCGTTCACTTCACGATTTTCCAGAAGGACGACGCCGGAGGAAACCTTGGTGAGGCCCGCGATGAGGTTCAACATGGTGGACTTGCCGCAGCCGGAATGGCCGATGACGGAGACGAATTCGCCCTTGCCAATGGTGAGGTTGATGCCCTTCAGCACCTCGGCGCGGACACCGCCCTTGTCGAAATATTTGTCGATGTGATCAAGCTTGAGATAGGCGTTCATGCTGCTCTCCTTCTCAGTTTGCCGCGCCGCGGGTGACGACATTGCCAAGCGCTGCCACCAGCTTGTCGAGGACAAAGCCGACGACGCCGATGTAAGCGAGTGCGACGATGATGTCGGGCAGGCGCGAGGAATTCCACGCATCCCAGATGAAGAAGCCGATGCCGACGCCACCCGTCAGCATTTCAGCGGCAACGATGGCCAGCCAGGAAAGGCCGACCCCGATGCGCAGGCCGGTGAAGATGTAGGGAGCGGCCGAAGGCAGCATGATCTTGTAGAAAAACTCCAGCTGGTTCAGCCGCAGCACCTTTGCTACGTTGCGGTAATCCTGCGGGATGTTGCGAACGCCAACGGCGGTGTTGATGATGACGGGCCAGATGGAGGTGATGAAGATCACGAATATGGCGGATGGATTGCTGTCCTGAAAGGCAGCCAGCGACAGCGGCAGCCACGCCAGAGGCGGCACGGTGCGCAGCACCTGAAAGATCGGGTCGAGACCGCGCATCGCCCAGATCGACTGGCCGACGACCGCACCGAGGATGACGCCTGCGATGGCGGCCAGGCCGAAACCATAGGCCACGCGCTCCAGCGAAATCAGAACACGCCAGCCAAGCCCGATATCCTGTGAGCCGTTGACGAAGAACGGATAGGCGATCAGGTCATAACTTTCCTGAAACACCTGGCTCGGTGGCGGCAAGGTTGCGCCGGGGGACGAACAGAGCATCTGCCAGATGCCGAGCATCAGCACCAGCACGACCAGCGGCGGAACGACATTGCGGGCGATGGCCGCTGCGATCTTTTTGGCGTTCAGCGTTGGTGCCTTGCGGCGGTCGATGGCAATCACGGTGCCGCTTTTCGGAATGGCGGTGGCCGTTGCCATGCTGTCTGTCTTGCGGGCGGTTGCGGTCATGGTTTTGTCCTGTCGCGTTTAGGAGGCAGCTTTGATCGAAAGGCTGTCGAGATAGGCGGATGGGTCTTCCGGGTCGAAAACCTTGCCGTCGAAGAAGGTCTCCTTGCCGCGGGATTTGGACGTTGGGATATCGGTCGCAGCCACGCCCAGTTCCTTGGCGGCTTCGCGCCACAGGTCTTCGCGGTTGACCTGGGACACCAGCGCCTTGATGTCGGTATCGGGCGCAAACTTGCCCCAGCGGACATTCTCGGCGATGAACCAGCTGTCATGGCTCTGGAACGGGTAGGACGCGCCATCTTTCCAGAATTTCATCTGCAAATCGGTGCCGTGTGCCACGCGGCCATTGCCATAATTGATGTCACCCTTCAGGCGACCCAGCACGTCCTTCGGCGGAACGTTGAACCACTGGCGTTTACCCAGAATGGCCGACATCTCATCCTTATTGTTCATGCTGTCGCACCATTGCTGGGCTTCCATCACGGCCATGAGGATGGCTTTTGCGGCGTTCGGGTTCTTCTCGACCCAGTCGGCGCGCATGCCCAGCGCCTTTTCGGGGTGACCCTTCCAAAGTTCGCCTGTGGTACAGGCGGTAAAGCCGATGCCCTGGTTGACCAGTTGCTCGTTCCACGGTTCGCCCACACAGAACACATCCATGTTGCCAACCTTCATATTGGCAACCATCTGCGGTGGCGGAACGACGATAGTGGACACATCCTTGTCGGGGTTGATCCCTCCAGCGGCCAGCCAGTAGCGAATCCACAGATCATGCGTGCCTCCGGGGAAGGTCATGGCGGCCTTGATTTCCTTACCCTCGGCCTTCTTCTTCTCAAAGGCAGCCTTCAGCTTGGAAGCATCCATCTGAACGCCGGTGTCGGCATATTCCTTGGCAACCGAGATGCCCTGGCTGTCGAGATTAAGCCGGGCGAGAATAGTCATCGGTACCGGTACATTGTTCTGCGTCACCTTGCCGGTGTGCATGAGGTAGGGCATGGGGGTGAGAATATGCGCGCCATCGATGCCATTGGATGCGCCGCCCAGAACGAGATTGTCGCGCGTCGCACCCCAGGATGCCTGCTTGGCAACTTCCACATCTGGCATGCCATATTTGGCGAAAAGTCCTTTTTCGGCTGCGACAACAAGCGGCGCTGCATCCGTCAACGCGATATAGCCAAGTTTTGCACCGGTCACTTCAGGTGTCGCCGCTGCCGCAAATGCACCAGATGGGAAGGCGGAGCGGATTGCGGTGATCAGCGCAGCGGTCGCCGTTGTCTTCAGTATGCCGCGGCGGCTTATATTGCCTGTGAATGTCGGTTTCATTCATGTTCCCCATTTTTTAAAGCCGCCGTCAGGGCGCCTGTTTCCCAAGTGCAAAAGCAAAAGTGCAAAAACAAAAAAACGCCGCTCGGAGATTGCGTTTGCCGGGAGGAGGTCCCGATCAGCAAAAACCTTGCGACGTCGATGTCGTTGGTAAGCAGCAATGAAGCGCTTTTATCCCCGATCGCCGTTGACCGAGTGTTTGATATCAAGCAAACGCTATGCCAGTTTGCTGGGAAGTAAAATAAGTCTTTGATAAGGAAACGTTATTACTGGAATGCTTGTATTTTTTTCAAAATTTAATCGTGAAGATTACGGCTCATATTTTGCGCACATGATGTCATTACAGCTTTTTCGGTGCGCAGCATTTGTGCAGTGCGTTATAGTCAGGCGTCCTCAGCGCTGGCAGAGCCGAGGTTTCCTGCACTGACCGGGAAGTTCTTCACGTAGTCCTCAATCGCGCTCGGGTCGAAGACATGGCCGTCCATGAAACGGTCGCCATCCGTGTTGCCTTCTACCCGCGTATCGGATTCTGGCGGTGTATTATCTGCGCCCAGAGCATTACGATAGAGATCGCTGCGATAGGCCGACGCCGCAGCCTGTGCTGCGTATGGCGTGAAGCTCGCTTGTCCCCAGCGGATCATCTGGCTGTAAATCCATAGCGCCTGACTTTTACGCGGATAATTCGCGAAATTATCGTGGAAGGTGAAGTAGCGTTCGATCACTCGTTGATTGCCCTCGGCATCGACATTGAAGCGTCCGGCCAGAACCTGCCGGATGATCTCCACGGGTGCGGCGATGTATTTCGCATCCGCCAGTGTTTCGGCCAATGCGCCGTGATTTTCAGCACTGTCGCACCAGCGGGCGGCTGCATCCAGCGCCACCAGCAGGCGTGAGACGGCTTCGGGCTGCGCATCCGCCCATTCCGGACGCATGCCTATCACCTTTTCCGGTGCCGATGGCCAGATGTCCTGCTTGGCGGCAACGATGCGGCCGATGCCGCGTTCGCTCGCTATCATATTCCATGGCGCGCCGACGCAGAAGCCCTCGATAGAGCCTGCTGCCAGCGCGTCGGATGTCAAAGGCGGCGGCACGACCACGAGTTTGACGTCCCGGTCGGGATCGATAGAGCCTGCCGCCAGCCAATAGCGGAACTCGTAATTATGCGACGAAAACGGATAGGTGACGCCGAAGGTCGGAATGGGTTCGCCCCGTTCGCGCATATCATCGAGAAGGGTCTTGAGCGCTTTTGCATTTTCAAGCGCGCTCGCCGTCTGTGAAATTCCCGTCACCTCACGCATACGCGCAAACAGTCGTGTGGAAAGCGTAATGGCATTGCCGCCGCGCCCCAGCGAAAACGGAGTGATGGTGGGGGAGGGATTTGACCCCAGATCCAGCATCGAAGCAACTGGCATGGGAGACAGCATGTGGGCAATATCGAATTGCCGGAATGCCAGGCGATCACGGACATTGGCCCAGGACACGTCCTTGACGAGGTCGAGTCGAAGGCCTTCGCGTTCGGCAAAGCCGAATTCGGCGGCGGCGATGAGGACAGACGCATCGACAAGCGGAATAAAGCCCGCGCGAAGGGTGCGCTGGCTGTCACTGCCAATAAGAGCGGGTGCGTTGTCGACGCTGCCGATGATTGTCATTGTCCTGCTTCCTCTCCTGTCCTTGCGCCGCTCACATCAGCAAGCCTGCTGCAGTGACCACGCTTTGCGCGATATCGGACAGTTTCTTCTTCTCGTTCATTGCCGTCTGACGCAGAAGTGCAAAAGCTTCCTCTTCCGAAAGCCCGCGCATTTTCATGAGAATGCCTTTGGCGCGCTCCACGATCTTGCGGTCTTCAAGTGCCGATTTCGCCTCGGCCAGTTCTTGCTTGAGGCGGCTGAAGGCGTTGAATCGGCTGACCGCCATATCAAGAATGGGTTTGACCCGCTCTTTCTTCAGCCCGTCTACGATATAGGCTGAAACACCCGCCTCGACAGCCGCTTCTATGGAGGCCGTATCCGAGCGATCAACGAACATGGCGATGGGTCGCCCCACCGTGCGGGTCAGTTGAAACAGATGTTCCATCATGTCTCTGTTGGGGTTTTCGATATCGATGACGATGACATCGGGACAGAGTGTGTCGATGATACGCGCCACGCCGTGGACTTCGTGGATCACGGTGACGCGGTCATGCCCGGCCTCTCGCAGACCCTCTTCGATAATGGAGGCGCGAATGGCATTTTCATCGATCACCAGAATGGTCAGGTCGCGCTGCGTCATCGCGCATAGATGACGCAGCGCAAAATTATTTGCAATCTTTTTCAGCGTGATTAAAAAATGTGCGTATTGGCTATTTTGTTTTGTACCAAAACATTTCTCCTCCGCTTCAGCGGCTTGACAAGCTTCGCATGTTTATAAAATGTCACTCCCATGAGTGCAGGGGTGGACTGGTTGTCAGAAACAAGTCCGATCAACCGTAAAAGTGCGGCGGAATCGGTGTTTGAAGATTTGCGTATGGCAATCGTTTCAGGACGGTTGACTGTGGGTACACGGCTGCCTGCGGAAACGCATCTGGCAGGCCGATACGGTGTCAGTCGACCGATTGTTCGCGAGGCTTTACGGTCTTTGCAAACACTAGGTATGACGCAGACGCGGACCGGCAGCGGCACTTTTGTTCTGACGGATCGGCCAAGTCCTGAATTGCGCTATGGTGGCTATTCCGCCCGTGATCTGATTGAGGCCCGGCCTTATATCGAAGTCCCCGCGGCAGGTTGGGCTGCGGTGCGGCGGACCGGCGAACAGCTATCGCGAATGGTAAAGCTCTGCGACGCCATGGATGCGCAGGAAGATCCGCACAAATGGGTCAAGCTAGATTCGGAGTTTCACAGCGCCATTGCCGAGGCATCCGGGAATTCGCTGTTTGCCAAGGTCGTGTCCGATGCGCGAGATTCGCTTAGCCAGCAATCGGGTTTGCTGAACATCATGGCCGACCGGCGTGTGGCCTCCAACGTCGAGCATCGGCTGATTGCCGAAGCCATTGCGGCCGGGTCTGATGAGACTGCCCGGAGCGCCATGGAAGCGCATCTCGGGCAGGTCAAGCAGATCATTACCGCCATCATGCGCGATGAAAACCTGGTGCGCTAGAGCAGGTCTTTAGCCTCGCGGGGCGCGACCGTGTTATTGAGCCATGGCAGGTTTGCCAGCAATTCCGGTCGCAAGGCCTGCTTAAGTTCGTCGGCTGTCATGTAGCCTTTTTCCAAAACCACCTGCGGCACCGTGCGACCAGACACCAGTGCTTCCTTCGCCACTTCCGTCGCGGCATAGTAGCCGATCAGCGGGTTGAGCGCGGTGGCGATGCCGAGAGATTCTTCCAGCCTGCGGGCCATGATCTCGATATTGGCCGTGATGCCGTCGACGCAGCGGTCTGCCAAAGTGCGGCAAGCGGCGCTGAGTTGCGATATGCTGTCCAATAGCGACCTTACGATAATCGGCTCGAACGCATTGAGTTGAAGCTGACCGCCTTCTGCCGCCATGGTGATGGTTATGTCGTTGCCGATAACGGCAAACGCGACCTGATTGACGACCTCTGGAATGACCGGATTGACCTTGCCCGGCATGATGCTGGACCCGGCCTGAACCGGGGGCAGGTTGATCTCACCGATGCCTGCGCGCGGCCCGGAGGAAAGCAGGCGCAGGTCGTTGCAGGTCTTGGACAGTTTCACCGCGACCCGCTTCAGGACGCCGGACAGATGCACGAATGCACCGGGGTCCTGTGTTGCTTCTATGAGGTCGGCGGCGGTGACCAGTGGACGACCAGTCAGTTCGACCAGATGTTTGCAGGCGACTTCCGCATATCCAGCTGGCGCATTCAGGCGTGTGCCAATTGCTGTAGCACCCAGGTTGATTTCATGGAGCAACGCTGCCGACTCGATGAGGCGCAAGCGATCTTCGCCGAGCATCACGGCGAAGGTTCTGAACTCCTGGCCCAGCGTCATCGGCACGGCGTCCTGCAACTGCGTGCGACCCACTTTCAAAATGCCGTCGAATTCCTTGGCCTTGCGCTCGAAGGCATCCTGCAAAATCAGCATCGATGCTGCCAGCTCATCGATGGCTTCGATCAGGGCGAGATTGATCGCCGTCGGGTATGCGTCATTGGTCGACTGGCTGAGATTGACGTGGTCGTTGGGGTGCAGATGCGCGTAATCACCCTTGGCATGGCCCAAAATCTCAAGCGCACGATTTGCGATGACTTCGTTGGCGTTCATGTTTGTGGATGTTCCTGCTCCGCCCTGGATGGCGTCCACGATGAATTGCTCGTGCAGTGCGCCATTGCGAATGTCACGGCAGGCCTGTGTAATGGCGTCCAGCCTTGTCCGGTCCAGCAATCCAAGTTCGTGATTGGCATTCGCGGCTGCTTGCTTGACGAAAGCAAGGCCACGAATGAGATGAGCATAGCGGCCGATGGTCATGCCGGTGATCTGGAAATTTTCGACGGCGCGGGCTGTGTGAATGCCCCAATATGCCTCGGCTGGAATGTCTTTCACGCCCAGTAGATCGTATTCTTGACGCATGTCCACAACAGTTTCCTCCCCATGAAAAATCAAATATCTGTAAAGCTGCTTGACAGATTTAATACGCTTATGCCTACTGATTGATGTCGTCAAGCAGCTGTGAAGAAGGATTGACGACGTGGGAAAGGGGCGATATCTGGGATAAAATCTGTCTTGCAGCATTACAGAATGATATTTTATTCACGCATTTAATGCGTTTTAATAGAAGGCAGGAGCAGCTGAACCCTCGTGTCAGATGATTGGTCTGATGTGACGGTGGGATCGGCTTGACACGTAAGCTCTAGGGAGGGGCGAATGTCAGTGAAAGAGTTGAGCACGACACATCAAAAAACCGAATCCAGGGAAGACCAAGGCTTTCACAAGGCGCTCAAACCGCGCCAGATTCAGATGATTGCCATTGGTGGTGCCATTGGCACAGGCTTGTTTCTGGGGGCAGGTGGACGTCTCGCCGCCGCTGGACCGGCTTTGATTTTCGTCTACGCCCTTTGCGGCTTCTTTGCTTTTCTGGTGCTGCGCGCGTTGGGTGAATTGATCATGCATCGCCCGACGTCAGGCTCTTTCGTGTCCTATGCGCGCGAGTTCTACGGCGAGAAAATGGCATTTGCAGTCGGTTGGATGTACTGGCTTAACTGGGCCATGACATCGGTTGCCGATGTGACCGCCGTCGCCATTTACATGAATTTCTTCAAGCAATATCTTCCGTGGATGCAGGGCATCGACCAATGGGTCTTTGCGCTAGGCGCGCTGTTGATCGTGCTGGCCATGAACATGCTGTCGGTCAAGGTGTTTGGCGAGCTGGAATTCTGGTTCAGCCTCATCAAGGTGGTGGCCTTGGCAACATTCCTCGTCGTCGGCATCTACTTCGTCATTTTCGGCACGCCGATCGAGGGCCATGTTACGGGCTTCAGCCTGATTACGGATAATGGCGGCTTTTTCCCCAATGGTATTCTGCCTGCCTTCATCATCGTCCAGGGGGTAGTATTCGCTTATGCCTCGATCGAGTTGATCGGCACCACCGCGGGTGAGACGGAAGTTCCGCGAAAGGTCATTCCCGGAGCTATCCGCACCGTCGTCTTCCGGCTGCTGGTGTTTTATGTCGGCTCGGTCCTGCTGCTGACGCTTCTCTTGCCCTATACCGCCTACAAGGCGGGTGAGAGCCCGTTCGTGACCTTCTTCGGTTCCATCGGCGTCGAAGGTGCCGATATCATCATGAACCTCGTGGTATTGACTGCGGTTCTTTCTTCGCTGAATGCCGGTCTTTATTCGACTGGTCGTATTCTCCATTCCATGGCCGTTTCCGGTTCTGCACCGGCGGCGCTCGCTAAAATGAACAAGGCGGGCGTGCCCTATGGCGGCATCGCGGTGACCGCTGTTGTCACCGTCATTGGCGTCATTCTCAACGCCATCGTTCCCGCCGCCGCGTTCGAAATCGCGCTCAATGTTGCGGCGCTGGGCATCATTTGCGCGTGGGGTGCCATCGTGTTATGCCAACTCAAGCTGTGGCATCTGTCCCGGCAGGGGAAAATGAATCGTCCTGATTTCAAAATGTTTGGCGCGCCTTATACAGGCGTCCTGACGCTTGTCTTCCTCTTCGGTGTATTGGTGCTGATGGCGATGGATTATCCGGCTGGGACATTGACTGTGGGTTCGCTCATCATCATCGCGCCGGCTCTTGTGGTGGGGTGGTATCTGCTGCGCAATCGCATTCACGAACTGGCGAAAGCAGATGTATTGAGCGGCGCTGGTGCGCGGAGTGAAAATTGAGAATGACGGAATCAAAACTGCTGGTGGCCGTCATTGCCACCGGCGGCACCATTGCCAGCGAACGCGATGAAACCGGCGTGGCCAAGCCATCTCTGACAGGCGAGAATCTGCTGTCCGATGTGAGCAAAAGCGATGTGCAGGTGAAGCCGATCGAGCTCATGGCGAAGGATTCGTCCAGCCTGACCCTGGCGGACATGCAGACCATCAGCGATGCGGTGGGCAGAGAGCTAGCCGACCCTGAGGTATCGGGAGTCGTTATTCTGCACGGCACGGATGCTATGGAGGAAAGCGCGCTTCTGGTGCATCTCCAGCATAGCCTGACCAAGCCGGTTATTTTTACCGGCGCGCAGTTTACAGCCGATCATCCGCAGGCAGATGGCCCAGGCAACCTTTCTGCGGCCATCGCTGCATCTGTTGATCCATCCAACACGGAAAAAGGCGTCCTGCTGAGTTTCGGCGGTAAGCTGTTGCCCGCATGGGGGCTTTACAAGCGCTCTGCTGACGAGCCCGATGCCTTCGATCTTTCTGGACATGCCATTTGTCCAGAGAGCCCCGGCTTTACCGGAACGGTCAAAGACATCCGAATAGACATCGTCGCCATCTATCCCGGTTGTGATGCTGCCCATATCGATGCCAGCCTTGAGGCTGGCGCAAAAGGCATCGTGCTCGCTGGACTGGGGTCTGGCAATGCCAATACTCTTATCGTTGATGCCCTTAACCGTTGCCGTGAGAGCGACGTGCCTGTCGTAGTGTCCAGCCGGGTTCCCGTTGGTGAACTTGTTGCCGGTTATGGCGGCGGCGGTGGCGGTTACGATATGGGTGCTGCGGGCGCCATTCACTCCCGGACATTGCGCGCAGGGCAGTCGAGAATCCTGCTCGCCGCCATGATTGCCTCATCGAAAAAACGTGCCGATATGGCGGATGCGTTCGGTGATTTTCAAAAAATGGCGAAATCGTGATTTTTTTGGGAACCTTTGGGATCTGATCCCGTTTCACCGGCTGGGAGACCACCGGGGGCCTTTTATGGCAGTGACATCGACTGCAGTCGTCCTGACTCTTATTGGACTTGCAATTTTTGGCTTTGGTTCTCAGCTCGTCATGCTGGGCGGAAGTTTTTATTACGCATTGGCAGGCATCGCATTTGTGGTGACTGCCGTTCTTCTATTTCAGAGAAACAAGGTGGCATTGCATTTCTATGCCGCTTTCGTCGTCGCGACTTTGTTGTGGGCGCTGTGGGAAGTCGGTTTCGACTGGTGGCAGCTCGGACCGCGCGGTGGCTTCATCATCCTGATCGGAATGTGGCTGTTGATGCCATGGATCAGAAAGCCGCTCGGCTTCACCAGCCCTACCGGCACGTCTTATGGTGCCAATGCGGTTCCGCTGCTGACGGCAGTTCTGGTTTCGGTGGGTGCTGCAGCATTTGCGATGACGCAAGACCCGCATGATCTGGAAGGCAACCTCTCAAGTGAGATCGTGACGTCGGCGCCGAGCTACGGCAATGACGTGCCTGACAATGAATGGCATCAGTATGGTCGCACATCATATGGTCAGCGCTATTCTCCACTGTCTCAGATCAATGCGCAGAATGTGAATGGGCTGAAAGAAGCCTGGCGCTACCAGACCGGCGATGTGAAGTTGCCTGATGACGTTGGCGAGACGACCTATCAGGTCACTCCCCTGAAAGTCGGAAACTCGCTCTATCTTTGCACACCGCACAATTGGGCTATTGCCATCGATGCGGCAACCGGCAAGGAAAAGTGGAAATACGACCCGAATGCTGGAATGAATCCTGATCGCCAGCATCAGACCTGCCGTGGGGTTACTTATTACGCCGACCCCGCAGCCGAAAGCGGTTCCTTCTGTGCAGCGCGCGTTTACCTGCCAACGTCGGATGCAAGGTTGATTGCACTCGACGCTGCGACAGGTCAGGTTTGCACGACATTTGCCGACAAGGGCACTCTTCTCCTGACCTCCGGCATGGAGCACAATCCGGCTGGCTATTATTATTCGACATCCCCGCCTGCCATTGCAGGCAACAAGATCATCATTGGCGGCGCGGTCAACGACAACTACTCGACGCAGGAACAGTCCGGCGTCATCCGTGCGTTCGACGTGTCCACCGGTGCATTGATCTGGAATTGGGATTCGGGGAACCCTACCCAGACCCAACCGCTTCAGCCGGGTCAGACCTATACGACCAACTCTCCCAACAGCTGGTCGGTATTCAGCGTCGATGAAGCGCTTGGGCTCGTATACATCCCATTGGGAAATCAGGTTCCGGATCAACTCGGCATGGGTCGGAGCGAGAATGTCGAGAAATATTCCTCGTCTATCGTGGCACTGGATGTGAACACGGGGCAGGACAAATGGGTTCGCCAGTTCGTGCATCACGATCTGTGGGACATGGATGTTCCGGCGCAGCCTGTCTTGCTCGACATTACCAAGAAAGACGGGCAGACGGTTCCGGCACTGGTCGGCCCAACCAAGCAGGGTGATATCTACGTTCTGGATCGCCGCAGCGGTGAGCCTATTCTGGCCATGACAGAAGAGAAGGCCCCTGGTGGTACGATCCCGGAAGATTTCAGCGCTCCGACGCAGCCGACATCCGCTTTGTCGTTCAAGCCTGATCCGTTGGTGGAGAAGAACATGTGGGGCGTCTCCATGTTCGATCAGCTGGCATGCCGCATCAAATTCCATCAGCTGAACTATGAAGGCCGCTACACGCCTCCATCCCTCAACGGATCGCTGATCTATCCAGGCAACTTTGGCACTTTCAACTGGGGCTCAGTTGCTGTCGATCCTGAGCGTCAGGTCATGTTCGGTATGCCGACTTATCTGGCCTTCACGTCGAAACTCGTTCCACGCGACCAGATTCCGCCACGCGGTCAGGACGAAAAGGGTAGCGAGCAAGGCCTGAATCGCAACGATGGTGCGCCTTACGGTGTGTTCATGGGCCCATTCCTTGGACCATTGGGTGTTCCTTGTCAGGCTCCACCATGGGGCTACGTCGCAGGTGCCGATCTGCGAACAGGCGATGTTGCTTACAAACACAAGAACGGCACCGTCTATGACATGACGCCGTTGCCACTGCCCTTCAAGGTAGGTGTGCCCGGTATTGGTGGACCGATGATTACCAAGGGCGGCGTCGCGTTCCTCGGTGCAGCGGTCGATAATTACCTTCGCGCTTATGACCTGACATCCGGCAAGCAGCTTTGGGAAGCGCGTCTTCCAGCGGGTGGGCAGGCAACGCCGATGACCTATGCGATGGAAAATGGAAAGCAGTATGTGGTGATGGTTGCTGGCGGACATGGCTCTGTGGGCACCAAGCCCGGTGACTACGTCATCGCCTATACACTGCCTTAAAAACCTATCGAGACGTCGATGTTGGAATGGCCGGGAAAATCTTCCCGGCCATTTTTTGTTGTGCTGGCACCAAAGCGAATTTAGGGCTTGCGATAAAATGTAATAACATTACAAAAGCAATGCTTGACGACTCGTTTCCAATACGTCTATCTGGTTGTGACGGTTTCGAGCGAGTGATCGCAAGAAATAATAGGGAATGCGGTGCGAGCCTTCGGGATCTATGCCGCAGCTGCCCCCGCAACTGTAAACGGATTGTCCAACCCTTTGCCGCTCTTACAAGCGTCATGCCACTGCGAAATTTCGTGGGAAGGTGGGTGAAGACGCCAATCCGTGAGCCAGGAGACCTGCCGTCGAAAGTTCATTCCAATGTCACGGGCGGGGATGCCTGGAACAGGAGACGTCGTGATTGCATCGAGCGCCAGCCAGCGCCTTATTCCATCTGCCATGTCCCGGTTTCGGATCGTTTCAGCACGTGTTCTTTCGGACTGAAGGTCTAAACATGCTCACGCGGCTTTGCCTCAATGGCTGCCGCTGACGATTTCGGGGACTGATCGGAAATGACATTCAATTTTAAAAAAACCGTTTTTGCTGCGAGTTTCGCTGCAATGTCGATTGGCCTGGCGGCGCCATTCGCGCATGCGGCAGAGACGACCTATCCCTTGACGCTGAAGAATTGCGGACGAGATGTAACCTATACGCATGCGCCTGAGCGGACTGCCTCGCTCGGCCAGAGTACGACGGAAATTCTCTATCTGCTGGGTCTTGCCGACAAGGTGGTCGGCACCGCCGTCTGGATCGGCCCCGTCATCAAGGGCTATGAAGATGCCAATGCCAAGATTAAACGGCTGGCCGATAACGACCCGAGTTTCGAAAGCGTTCTGGCCACCAAGCCGGATCTCGTCACGGTGCAGTTTCAGTGGCATGTCGGTCCTGAAGGGATCGTTGCCAAGCCTGAACAGTTCGAAGAGCTGAACATCCCAGTTTATACATCGCCTGCCGATTGCACCGGTAAAGACAATTCCGGCGGTGGAGATGGCGTGCGCCACTCCGTATTCTCGATGGATCTGATCTATCAGGAAATCACCGAACTGGCGCAAATCTTCAATGTTCAGGACAAGGGCGAAAAGCTCGTTGCCGACCTGAAGGCGCGTGAAGAGGCTGCCCGAAAGAAAATTGCATCCGCAAACGGTAAGCTTTCTGCCGTGTTCTGGTTCTCCAGCGCGGAACTCGATATCGATCCTTATGTCGCGGGCAAGAACGGCGCACCCGGTTACATCATGTCGGCACTCGGCATCAAGAATGTCATCAATAGCGAAGAGGAGTGGCCGACGGTTGGTTGGGAAACGATCGCAAAGTCGGAACCCACCCTCATCGTTGCTGGCAAGATGGATCGCAGGCGTTTTCCGGCGGATGACATCGCGCTCAAGCAGAAGTTCCTCAAAGAAGATCCCGTCACGAGCCTGATGCCCGCCGTCAAACAGGGCCATATCGTCATCATGGATGCGCAAGCCATGAACCCAACGATCCGCACCATCGAAGGCATCGAAGTTCTGGCCGACGCTGTCGTCCAGCTTGGGCTCTCCAAGTAAGTCATGGGTGCATGTTTCACCCTTACCCGTGCCGTCTTGCTTACAGTCGGGTGCCTTGGCCTGGCTCTCTGGTTCGGTGCCGCCATTGGTGAGACATCCATTCCCTTGGATGTCGTCGCCAAGACGGTGGCAAATCGTGTGTTTCATGCGGGCTATCCGCTGGATGCCATCGATGAAGGCATCATCTGGAACTACCGCCTCAGCCGGGCGGTCGTTGCCGCTTGCTGCGGTGCCGCACTGGCGCTTTCCGGTGTTGTCTTGCAGGCGTTGTTGCGCAATCCGCTCGCAGATCCCTACATTCTCGGCATTTCGGCGGGTGCTTCTACGGGTGCGGTCAGCGTAGCCATTCTTGGGTTCGGCGCTGGCATGCTGACCATGCCGCTGGGTGCATTTCTGGGTGCGCTGGTGGCATTTGCTCTTGTCAGTCTGCTGGCCTTTCGCGCTGGCCGGGGAAACAGTGCGATCATTCTTGCGGGCGTGGCGGGCTCACAGCTGTTCAACGCGTTGACATCTTTCATCGTGACCAAGGCAGCCAATGCCGAGCAGGCGCGGGGCATCATGTTCTGGCTGCTTGGCAACCTTTCTGGCGTGCGCTGGTCGGATGTCTGGCTGGCGTTGCCTGTTACCATCATCGGTCTTGTCGTGTGTCTGTGTTATGCACGCGCGCTCGATGCCTTTACCTTCGGAGCACAATCGGCCGGGTCTCTGGGTGTGCCGGTTCGGCGTGTCTACATCGTGCTCACCGGCGTCTCCGCACTGATGACCGGCATCATGGTCAGCATTGTTGGCTCCATCGGCTTTATCGGTCTGGTCATTCCCCATGCCGCACGCATGATCGTCGGCATCAGACATGGCCGTCTTCTGCCAGCGGCAGCTTTGACGGGTGCGGTGTTCATGATCGCCGCCGATATTCTGTCGCGCACCATTGTCACCGGTCAGGTCCTTCCCATCGGCGTCATTACCGCCTTGTTTGGCGCACCGGCCTTCGCGCTCATTCTCAGCCAGCGCAGGAGGGCAATATAATGCTGACGGCCCGAAATCTTTGTTGGTCTGCCGGTGGTGTCGACATCGTCAAAAATGTCAGTCTCGACATCACGCCGGGCGAGTTTCTCGGTATCGTCGGGCCAAACGGTTCCGGTAAAACCAGTCTCATGTCGCTGCTGTGCGGTCTCAAGAAAGCGAAATCCGGCGCGGTCGATCTGGATAGCAATGACATGCAGAGCCTGAACCGTCGGGATGTTGCGCGCCACATCGCATTGGTCGAGCAACAGGCGGAAACACAGGAGCATATCAACGCTCGCCAGGCTGTGGAGCTTGGCCGCACACCGCATTTGGGTGCCCTGTCTCCATGGTCGAAAAACGATGATGCCATTGTGGATCAGGCAATGCAGGATGTCGATGCGCATCATTTGACCAAGCGCATGTGGCACACGCTTTCCGGAGGGGAGCGGCAACGTCTGCACATCGCCCGCGCACTGGCGCAGAAGCCTGATATTCTGCTGCTGGATGAACCGACGAACCATCTCGATATCGGTCACCAGATCGCGCTCCTGCATCTCGTTCGCAAGCAACGCCTGACAGTCGTCGCAGCCCTGCACGATCTCAACCACGCGGCGATGTTCTGTGACCGCGTTGCCGTGATGAAAGGCGGTCAGCTGGTGGCTCTCGGTAAGCCGTCAGCGGTGTTTACGGCAGAGCTGATCGGCGATGTCTTCGGTGTCGATGTGACCGTCGAGCGGGAGGATGGCGACATCTGTCACATCCGCTACCGCCCGCCACGCGACGACAGCAACCCATATTCAAAGGCGTGACTTGTTTCCGATTTCGGATGTGCATCTCTTGAATTGAGGAGGCGGCCTCCCACATTCGGTTCAACCCGCTGGTCCGGGCCCCTCTGGTGGAAGTTTCGGTGCTTTCACGATGTCGGACCTTTTCCGACATATACGCCGAACATTCAGAGGTTCACTCATGATTTCCGATATTGCCGCATGGTTCATCACCCTTTTTGTGCTGAGCCCCATTCAGGCCGACGTGCAGGAGCGCATGCAGGGCGCGAATGCGTCTGCACAATCCATTCAGCAATCGCAGCAGTGCATCACGGCGCAGGGACCTAAACTGATTCAGCGTGCTGGCGAAGACCCTTCCTGGGCAATCGCGACAGCAGTGGGCTACACGATCGGCTGGACATCGCCTTCGCAACTGCTCGACGCTAACGATCCGAACTGCGCCGAGTTAACCCGGCTTTTGCAGGGCAATGAGGGCGAAGAGGCAAATAGCTGAAGCTGAGACAAAATCCGGCAGCCTGAATCATCAGGCCTTGCCGGATTGCCAGCTGCGATACCATTCCACGAAGGCAGCAACGCCGGTTTCGATGGTGATGTCAGGCGCATAACCGGTCAGAGCCCGCAACAGATCGGGTGACGCAAAGGTACGTGGCACATCACCCTGCTGCATCGGCAACATGTTGCGAATGGCTTTTTGCCCCAGAACGGTCTCGACCGTTTCGACAAAGCGCATCAACTCCACGGGCTGCCCACCGCCAATGTTGACGACGCGGAACGGTGCGTGTTTCGACAGGGTGTCGGTGACGCCCTCTTCGGTCACTCGGTTGTCTTCGGATGGCGCAATGTGGCTCAGCCGCACGATGCCCTCGACCAGATCATCGATGTAGGTGAAGTCGCGACTCATCTGGCCTTCGCCGTATATGTCTATGGGCTCGCCCTTCAAGATCGCATCCACGAATTTGAACAGCGCCATATCCGGGCGTCCCCACGGGCCGTAGACGGTGAAGAAGCGGAAGGCCGTTGTCGGTACCTTGTGCAGATGGGCATAACTATGCGCCATCAGTTCCATCGACTTCTTGGTGGCGGCGTAGATCGTCATCGGCTCGTCGGCGCGATCACTTTCCGCGAAAGGTACTTTTTCATTGGAGCCGTAGATCGATGACGTGGATGCGAGCATCAGATGCTTGGGCTGAAGCGTTTTTGCCAGCTCCAGAATATTCCAGGAGCCGATAAGGTTCGAGTTCACATAGTCCTTGGGGCAGTCGATGCTGTAGCGAACTCCCGCCTGTGCGGCGAGGTGGATAATCACCTCCGGCTCGGCAAGATCAGCGGCGCGGTTGAGCGCATCCACATCTTCCAGCATCCCGATCTGGGCCTTGAAGCCGTTGGACCGCGCTAGAATGGCGTGGCGCTTTTCCTTCAGGGCGACGTCGTAATATTGCGTCATTCCATCAAAGCCGACGACGAAATGTCCCTCATCGAGCAAGCGCTTTGCCAGATGAAAACCGATGAAACCCGCCGTGCCGGTAATCAGATATCGCATGTTCTCGCCTTGCTTATGATGAACGGCCGATGCCGGCATAGGTGAAGCCGTGAGCCGTGACTTCATCCGGTCGATAGATATTGCGCAAATCTACCAGCACCGGTGACGCCATGATCGATTTCAGCCTGTCGAGGTCGAGCGCGCGGAACTGGTTCCATTCGGTCACGATTACCACCGCATCGGCATCCTGCGCCGCCTCATATGGGCCGGTCGCATATTCGATGCCTTCCATCAGCGGGCGCGCATTGACCATGCCTTCCGGGTCATAACCCGTCACCTTGGCACCCGCATCCTGCAATGTCTGTACGACGGCAATTGCCGGGCTGTCGCGCATGTCGTCCGTGTTTGGCTTGAATGTCAGGCCCAGCACGGCAATCTTCTTGCCTCTGATATCACCGCCGACGGCGGCAATGACCTTGCGGCCCATTGCACGCTTGCGGGTGTCGTTGACGGCAATCGTCGTCTCGATCAGGCGAACGGGGCTGTCGAAATCCTGAGCGGTCTTGGCAAGCGCGAGCGTATCTTTCGGAAAGCAGGAGCCGCCATAGCCGGGGCCGGCATGCAGAAATTTTGCGCCGATGCGGCCATCCAGGCCGATGCCACGCGAGACGTCCTGAACGTCGGCACCGACCTTTTCGCAAAGATCTGCCATTTCGTTGATGAAGGTAATCTTCATGGCAAGGAAAGCGTTGGCTGCGTATTTGATCAGCTCGGATGTGCGGCGCGTGGTAAACAGCAGCGGCGACTGGTTGAGGTAAAGCGGGCGATAAACTTCCGTCATCACCGGCCGGGCGCGCTCGTCAGACAGACCGACAACGATGCGGTCGGGACGCTTAAAGTCATCGATGGCTGCGCCCTCGCGCAGGAATTCCGGGTTGGAAACGACGGCAATATCAGCGCTTGGGTTTTCCTCGCGGATGATGCGCTCCACCTCGTCGCCGGTGCCGACCGGCACTGTCGATTTGGTGACGATGACGGTGAAGCCGGTCACGGCTGCGGCAATTTCACGGGCGGCGGCATAAACGTAAGCCAGATCGGCGTGGCCATCGCCACGGCGCGATGGTGTGCCAACCGCAATGAAAACGGCATCCGCATCCGCCACAGCACTTTTCAGGTCGGTGGTGAAACTCAGTCGGCCAGCCTTGGCATTGTTTGCCACGATCATGTCGAGGCCTGGCTCGAAAATCGGAATCTGACCGTTTTTCAGCGCCTCGATTTTTTCGGGCATTTTATCGACGCATATGACGTCATGACCGAAATCGGCAAAACAGGCACCTGAAACCAAGCCTACATATCCGGAGCCAATCATTACAATACGCATCAAAAAACCTTTCGGGATCAAGGCCGACTATAAAACTTGCCAGCCGCACATGCGCTAAACAGCATTTCGGATAGGTGTTTATCTGCCTTCGCTGCCGGGGCCAAGCGCGCAGGCTGTTTTCAACGGACGATTTCAAGAATTTGTTGTAAATGAAGCTGATGCCAAGGCACCGTAGGGCTTGTGAAGCGTTCATCAAACATATCTTCTGCTGCTCATTCCAGGGAACATCGGTATCCATGATCCAGCAATCCTGCCTTTCGGAAATTTCGCTCTGGCTTTCGCAGCAAGGCTATGAAGGCGTTGCCGAAGAATCTCTGTTGTCCGGATTTTGCGAGCGATGCAACGCCGCTGGCATCAGCATTTCCTCGGCACTGATATTGATGGATACGCTGCACCCGGATTTTGAGGGGCATGCGTTTCGCTGGGATAGCCACGATGTTTTCGAATCGTCCAGCGTCTATGATTTCACCGATGACGGAAAGGCGCGCGAGGCCTGGGAGAGTTCGGTATTTTTCCATCTGATCAAGGAAAATGCTGATGAGGCGCGTCACCGGTTTTTTCTCGGTGAAGACACGAAATTTCCAAAGCTATCCGAACTGAAGCAAGCCGGACATACGGATTATCTGGCGGCGATCCATCGTTTTACGGATCGCGGGAGCATCGGTGAAATGAATGCTTTCTATTCGCATTGGCTGACCCGACATCCTGAAGGCTTTCACGACGACGAGCTTGCCGCCTTGCGCTTGCTGTTGCCGACGCTCGCTCTTGCGTTCAAAGCCGCTTCCTGCATGCGCATCATCGGCACGATCAGCGACGTCTATCTGGGCCGCGATGCTGGTCGCAAGGTCATGAGCGGCACGATCACCCGTGGGGAGGTCGAACGTATCGATGCCGTCTTGTGGTTTTCCGATCTGCGGGATTTCACCGGCATTTCAGACCGGGCGGAGCCAGATCAGATCATTCCGTTTCTCAACGACTATGCGGGTCTGGTCATCGACGCGATCCACGCCCATGGCGGCAGCGTGCTGAAACTGATCGGCGATGGGGTGCTGGCAATCTTCCGTGATGCCGACCAGCGCGCAGGATGTGCGGCGGCACTGGCCTCGGAAATCACGATGCGTACCAATCTCACCGTGCTGAACGACAGGCGACGGCAGGAGGGCTTGCCGACGACGGATGTCTATCTCGGCCTGCATGTGGGTGAGGTGTTTTACGGTAATATCGGCAGTCGCAACCGGCTGGATTTTACGGTGGTCGGACCCGCTGTCAACATGGTCAGCCGCATCAGCAGCCTGTGCGGTTCGGTGGATCGCGATACCGTTATGTCCCGCGAGTTCATGGCGATGTGTCCGGAAGATATGCGCGGCTTCATGGTATCCATGGGGCGTTATGCTTTGCGTGGTTTTGCAAGGGCGCATGAGCTCTACACCATTGACCCGGAAATGTGCTGATTGCAACGTGAAGAAAGAGAGAACGGTTTTCCCGCGTTCATGCCTTGCGCTCTGGTCGTCTCAGGCGTAGCCAGACTACGGAGATAGCGTTCAAGCCGGGTATCGAGTCTCATCCCATGCCGCCCGGTTGTCGCTACGGGAGCGGTTGCCATGCAAAAGGGTTTTCTACTGGGGCTGCTTGCCTATGCCAGCTTTTCCTGTGGAGACGCCACCATCAAGTCGCTCGGCTCGCAGGTTAGCGTCTTCGAAATCGGCTTTTTCAGCATCCTGTCGTCCGCATCCCTCATTTTCTTCTTGAAACCAAAAGAAGAGCGCTGGCGCCATTTCTGGCGCATGAGCAGGCCGTGGGCCGTGCATGGGCGGGCGATTTCCGGCCTGTTCGCGGGCATTTTGGGCATTTATGCGTTCACTAACGTGCCGCTTGCAGAGGCCTATGCGCTGATTTTCCTGTCACCGCTTTTCGTTACCATCCTGTCGGCGTTGGTGCTGAAGGAAGATATTGGACTGTGGCGCTGGTCTGCGGTCATGGCTGGCATCGTTGGCGTGTTGCTGGTGGTGCGCCCCGGTTTCAAAACACTGGAACTCGGGCATTTCGCAGCGCTTTGCGTGGCCTTTCTCGCGGGCCTGACCATCGTTCTTCTGCGCTCGCTCGCCGGACGGGAAAAGCGCACATCGATCATGGGCGTGCTCATTATGTATGGTTTGACGTTCAACGGTATCCTGATGATCCCGGAGTTTCAGGTTCCAACGCTGAACCAGATCGGTGCCTTCATCGTCATCGGCATGTGCACCGCTATCGGCCAGATAACCCTGCTGACGGCGACGAAGATTGCCCCTGCCAGTCAGATCGCCCCATCGCACTATTCCCAGATATTATGGGCGGTTGCCATCGGCGCGTCCTTCTTCGGCGAGTATCCGGATACGCTTGCGATCTCCGGTCTGGTGGTCATAGCCTCTGCCGGATTGCTGACTATGATGCGTGAAAAAATCCGCCTTGGCATCGTGCGGTGGAATCCGTTTTTCCGCAACAGACTATGATTCAGAGGTTTTGCCCGACCTGTTCAAGAAGCCAGCTTTGGAACGCCTGGACCAGCACGTTGTCCTGACGCCCCTCTGGCAGAGCGATATAATAGCTGTTTTCCGTCGCCAGCGGCACGTCGAACACGACATTCAGCAAGCCTGATTTCAATTCGGTTTCAATCAGATATTTCGGCAAGAGCGCAAAGCCCAGACCGCTGACTGCGGCCTCTATCAGCATGGAAAACTGGTCGAAACGGTTGCCGCGATAAGCGCTGTCGGAGGCAAGCCTGTTCATCTCGAACCACTCCGTCCACAGCTTGGGACGCGTGGTGATGTGAAGTAACGGCCCGTCCAGCATATCGGCATGGTTTGCGACAGGTTTGGACGCCAGAAGCCGCGGGCTGGCGACGGGAACGATCACTTCGTTGCAGAGGAACGTGCATGTACCACGCGCCCACACCGGCTGGCCGTAATGGATGGCGATGTCGAAGCCTTCCTCATCGAAATCGAAGGGCTGGGTGCGCGATCCTACTGTCAGCACCGTGTTCGGGTGGCTTGCCATGAAGTCGTGCAGGCGGGGTGTCAGCCAGCGGCTACCGAATGTCGGAAGGGTCGCGATGGACAGCAGCGCGCTGGAGGAGCCAGCCGTGACGGCCCGCACCATCAATTGTTCGGATTGATGCAGCAGCTTCTGCACGTCAGGCAGGAACTTGCGCCCCGCATCGGATAGCACCACGCGGCGGCGAATGCGCTCGAACAGCAGCATGCCGGTCTGCGCTTCCAGATCGCTGATCTGGCGGCTGACCGCGCTCTGCGTCAGGTTCAACTCTTCGGCAGCGCGCGTGAAGTTGCCGTGCCTTGCAGCGCATTCGAAAGCCTGCAAGGTCACGATATCAGGAACCAGCCGTCTGCGTGTGTCCATTCCAGTCTCGCATCAACATGCGCGCTTTCTCCACCGAAAGCACCTCTCAAACCCGTATATGATCGGGAAACAGAATGAAACGGGAATTTCCGTACAGGACCGACGCGACGATCAGCCAATCGACATCAAGCTTGCATTTCCACCCGCCGCAGTCGTGTTGACGCTGACAGAGACTTCTTCCAGCAGCCAGTTCAGATTGTAAGGCTGGTCCGTTCCCAGCAACGCTTCACTGGTTGCGGCCTGAACCAGAACCAGCGGGCCGGGAAGCTCGGCAATGCGCGCATTCACCTGACGTACCCGCTCCGCATCACCTTCCACCAACGCGCCCGAGAAGGGGCCGGACCTGACCCAATCAGCGGACCATGTGATGTGGGCCGTCACGCTGGATGGCAAACCGTTCAGTTCCGTTTCCAGACCGGTTTCTTTATCTATCACCACCGTGTTTCCGGTTGCAAGTGTCGCTGCCAGTTGCCGGAACAATCCCTGTGCGGTCAGCGGTGCCAGCAAAACATGGCCGCGTGGATGCAGGGCATAGAGGTTGCGCTCTCCCACCGGACCTGCAAGTTCGGTTTCAAAACCGAGGCCGGAGAGTTTGGCGGAGAGGCGGGCCATTTCCGCTGCCGCCTTGTCAACCTTTGCCTCCAGCCAGTTGGCAAAATCGGTGATTGCAGTGTCGTGTTGATGCCCCTTGCGGTCTACAAGCGGTGCATTCTTCGTCAAACGACCGAGGTAAAGAGGGCCACCAGCCTTTGGACCTGTACCGGAAAGACCGCGTCCGCCGAAGGGCTGCACGCCGACCACGGCGCCGATGATGTTGCGGTTGACGTAAAGATTGCCCGCCTTCACCCGGGAAAGCACATGCGCAATCGTCGTATCGAGGCGCGTGTGTAGGCCGAATGTTAGGCCGTAACCGGTTGCGTTGATATCATCGATGAGACGGTCGAGCTTTTCGCGCTTGAAGCGGATGACGTGCAGGACAGGGCCGAAGACTTCACGCTTGAGGTCGGACAGGGATTTTAACTCTATGATGGTTGGCGGAACGAAGGTGCCCTTGTCGGTGTCGCCAGCCAGTGTGATTTGCTCGATCCGGTTGCCGAGCGCCCGCATGGCTTCGACGTGCTGTTCGATGTTTTCCTTGGCTTCCAGCGTAATCACCGGGCCGACATCCACCGACAGCCGGTCCGTTCTACCGATTCGCAATTCGTGCAAGGCGCCTTTCAGCATCGTCAGCGTTCTCTCAGCCACATCGTCCTGAAGGCAAAGAACGCGTAGCGCCGAGCAGCGCTGGCCGGCGCTATCGAAGGCGGACGCGATGACATCGGCCACAACCTGTTCGGCCAGAGCCGAGGAATCCACGATCATGGCGTTCTGGCCACCGGTTTCGGCAATGAGCGGGATCGGCTGTCCATCGCTCGACACACGCGCCGTCAGCTGTTTCTGGATCAGGCGAGCGACTTCGGTGGAGCCCGTGAACATGACGCCTGCGGTTTGCTCGGCACCCACCAACTGCGCGCCGGCTTTGCCATCGCCCGGCAGAAGCTGCACGGCATCCGCGGGAACACCAGCCTCATGCAGCAGGCGAATGCCTTCTGCGGCAATCAGCGGCGTTTCCTCTGCGGGCTTGGCCAGAACCGGGTTGCCTGCCACGAGCGCTGCCGCGACCTGACCGATGAAGATCGCAAGCGGGAAATTCCACGGGCTGATGCAGACGACTGGGCCGAGAGCCTGTTGCTGCGGGCCGAATGTGTTACGTGCTTCGGCTGCATAATACCGTAGAAAATCGATAGCTTCCCGGACTTCGGCGATGGCGTTCGGCGCCGATTTTCCGGCTTCGCGCATGATGAGACCGAGCAGAACGGGCAATTTCGCCTGCATCAGATCGGCTGCTTTTTCCAGGCAAGCGGCGCGGTCTTCGACGCTGGTTTGCGGCCAGCTGGATGCGGCGGCGGCTTCCAGCGCCTGTCTTACATCCGCATCGGTCGGTTCGGTCACGAAGCCGACGATATCATTGAGGTCGCCGGGGTTGAGAACGGCTCTCGCAGAACCGGTTGCACCCAGTGGCACAGCTTTCCATTCCATCTCCGCGCTGGTCCAGAGCGCCTCACTCAATGACGCCAGCGTCTGTTCATTCGCCAGATCCAGCCCAGCCGAATTTATCCGCGCGCCGTAGAGATTGCCGGGTTTGGAAATCTTCTCGTGTTGCGCGCCCGGTGCAGCCATGGATTTCACCGCGACGACAGGGTCTTCCAGCAGCGAATCGATGGGAATATTCGGGTCGGCGATACGGTTGACGAAAGAAGAGTTGGCGCCGTTTTCCAGCAATCGGCGCACGAGATAGGCCAGCAACGTTTCATGCGTGCCAACCGGTGCGTAAAAGCGGCAGGGACGGTCGAGGTTCTTTTTGCCGACGACTTCGCTGTACAGCGGTTCACCCATGCCGTGAAGGCACTGGAACTCGTAGTCCCCGATTTTGAATTCGGGTCCAGCGAGGTGATAGATCGTTGCCAGCGACTGCGCGTTGTGGGTTGCGAATTGCGGAAAGATCACGTCGCGGGCGGCGAGCAGCTTGGCGGCGCAGGCGATGTAGGAGACATCCGTGTGGACCTTGCGGGTGAAGACTGGGAAGTCTTCCAATCCGTCCAGTTGCGCCCGCTTGATTTCGGCATCCCAATAGGCACCCTTGACGAGACGCACCATGATACGGCGGTTCGATCTGCGGGCGAGATCGATGATATAATCCAGCACGAAGGGGCAGCGGCGGCTATAGGCCTGCACCACGAAGCCTATGCCCTGCCAATTTCCCAGTTCCGGGTCAAGCGCGATTGCTTCCAGCAGGTCGAGCGAAAGCTCCAGCCGGTCGGCTTCTTCGGCATCGATGTTGAGGCCGATATCGTAGCGCTTGGCCAGCAGCATCAGGGATTTCACGCGCGGCAGAAGTTCATCCATCACACGCTGTGCCTGCGCGCGGGCATAGCGCGGATGCAAGGCGGAAAGCTTGATGGAAATGCCGGGACCACCATACACGCCGCGACCGGCTGAGGCCTTGCCGATGGCATGAATTGCCTGCTCGTAATCGTGGTAATAGCGCTCGGCATCCTTAGCCGTCGTCGCGGCTTCGCCCAGCATATCGTAAGAATATTGGAAGCCTTGTGCCTCAAGTGCCTTCGAGCGGTTGATTGCCTCGCCGATGGTCTGGCCGGTCACGAATTGCTCGCCCATCATCCGCATGGCCATGTCGACGCCGCGGCGGATGACCGGCTCTCCCGCACGGGAAATGAGTTTTGTCAGCGCTGCCGACAAGCCCTTGTCGTTGACGGTGGATGTCAGCTTGCCCGTGATGACCAGCCCCCAGGTCGCGGCATTGACGAACAGTGAGCGACCGCCGCCGAGGTGAGATTTCCAGTCGCCGGTGGCAATCTTGTCACGGATCAGGGCATCACGTGTGGCGGCATCGGGAATACGCAACAGGGCTTCGGCAAGGCACATCAGCGCCACGCCTTCCTGGCTCGATAGCGAATATTCCTGCACCAATCCTTCGACGCCGGTCCCTTTGGCTTTGGAACGCAGCGCTTGAACCAGTTTGCGTGCAGTCGTGCGAATTGTATCGGCCTGTTCAGGCGAAACGGTTGCCGCTTCGAGTAGCCGCGCCATGCAATCCGGCTCCGCCCGGCGGTAGGCAGCGGTGATGGCTTGGCGCAGGGCGCTTTGCGGCTGCACCGGTGGCGCAAAATGCGCGAAAATATCACATGTTTGGTTGGCGTGTGATTTGGCAAACCCAGCTGTATTTTCTACCATCGGTCCAGTCCTCGAATATCTGTCGCAAGGCGATCTTTTTCAGACATCAGAATATCACTGGTGGCAAAATTGCTATGGTCCTATTTTAGCGGTATATCAGGACAAACCGACTTATAATGAGCATTTCAGGAGGCAATATGAATGGCAAAATCGTCTGATACAGGTGATCTCGATCATTTCGATCTGAAGATACTGGAGGCAATGAGCGATGATGGCCGCATGTCGATCTTGCAATTGTCCAAGCAGGTCGGTCTGTCGAAGACGCCGTGCCAGACGCGGCTGAAACGTTTGGTGGATGAGGGATACATTCTGGGTTTTCGTGCCATGCTCAATCCGGCCAAGTTGGGGCTGGAGCACATCGCCTTCACCGAGGTCAAACTGTCTGATACGCGCGAGAAGGCGCTGGAGGATTTCAACACGGCGGTCCGCAAGATCAAGGAAGTCGAGGAGTGTCACATGATCGCTGGAGCCTTCGATTATCTGTTGAAGGTTCGCACCAACGATATCCGCAAATACAGGCGGGTTCTGGGTGAAAAAATATCCAGCCTACCGTGTGTGGCCAACACATCGACATTCGTCGTCATGCAGTCTGTCAAAGACGTGGGAATATAAAACGGCACAGCCTTTGGGCTGCGCCGTTCTGATGTCAGTCAGGTTTAACGTATAGCCGCAGCCGCTGTGACCGCTGCTACCTGAGCGTCTGGACCGAATTCGTTTTCGTCCTGAATCCCCAAAAGTTCCTGAAGACGAAGACGTGCACGACTAACGCGGCTTTTGATTGTCCCGACGGGGCAACCGCAAATTTCCGCAGCTTCTTCATAGGCAAAGCCCGACGCGCCGATCAGCAGAATGGCTTCACGCTGATCTTCCGGCAGTTTTGCAAGCGCGGTCTTGAAATCCTGAAGATCGACGGAACCGTGCTGTTCTGGTGGAACAGACAGGCGGGATGTGTAAGCTCCATCCGTGTCCTGAACTTCGCGGCCTGATTTTCTTATCTGGCTGTAGAACTCGTTACGAAGTATCGTAACCAGCCATGCGCGCATGTTGGTGCCGGGCTGATAGCTTTCCTGCTTCGCCCAAGCCTTCATGATCGTGTCTTGCACGAGGTCATCGGCCCGGTCGCGGGACCGGATGAGAGAGATAGCGAATGCGCGCAAATTGGGGAGCGCGGCCAGCATTTCTCGCTTGAAATTGGTTTCGTTCTTGGTGTGTTCTTCTGCCATTATCCCCTCGAAGCTTTTGCTTTGTTTTCAGCTTCGTCGAGTTTCTCAAGCAGATCGAGGAACTTGTCTGGAATGCCTTCGTCCTGAACTGTGTCGTACAGTTCCCGTAGTTTACGCGAGATGACGGTTCTACCTGAGTCGGAAACAGTCGGAGACGTTCCCTTTTCAGATGGATCCTGATCCGATTGAAACATATTCATGATTTCCGGTATTCGTTAGGTGATGTCGCTGTTAATGCCTAACTGAAAAAATAGTTCCAACCAACTGGAACTATTTTTTGGGTACCACGTTTTTTCCATTATGTGTGCGTTGCACACCGCATGATACAGGGGAGAATTCCATGTCAGTTTCTACACGCATCGCACCGCACCTGCCCTATCTTCGCAGGTTTGCGCGTGCCGTTTGCGGTTCACAATCGACTGGCGATGCCTACGTCGCCGCCAGCCTGGAAGCATTGATCGCGGATGTTAGCATCTTCCCGCAGACGAGCAGCGATCGCGTCTCGCTTTATCAATTGTTTGTCTCCATCTTTAGTTCCGTAACAATCAACATCAAAAGCGACGAAAACCTTACGGGTTGGGAAAAGCGTGCGTCTGCCAATCTTTCGGCAGTGCCGGCGGTGCCGCGCCAGGCATTTTTGCTGACGACCGTAGAAGAATTCTCGATGGCTGAAGTTGCCGAAGTTCTCCGCGTTCCTGAATCGCAGGTCGGAAAGCTGATCGATGAGGCTGCCTCTGAAATTGCGCGTCAGGTTGCGACCGACATCATGATCATCGAGGACGAGCCTCTGATCGCGATGGATATCGAGCAGATGGTAACGGACCTCGGCCACAACGTGACAGGCATTGCGCGCACCCATAAGGAAGCGCTGGAACTGTTCCACCGTACGCAGCCCAAGATGATCCTTGCCGACATCCAGCTTGCGGATGGAAGTTCTGGTCTGGAAGCCATGAAGGAAATCCTTCAGATGACGACGCTGCCTGTGATCTTCATCACCGCTTTCCCGGAACGTCTTCTTACCGGCGAGCGTCCTGAGCCGACCTTCCTTGTGACCAAGCCATTTAATCCCGACATGGTGAAAGCTCTCATAAGTCAGGCTCTGTTCTTTAATGAAAGTTCACGTGTCGCAGCTTAATTGACGCTGAACTGAAGAGATTTTGGAACCCGGGTTCTTACCCGGCGTTCAGGTCTGCATGTTTGCTCGAACACAGCGACCTTGATCGCCGTTACCCGTTAGGAGACAATATTGCATCGGCTGGCGTGGCATAATGCGGGGCGAGAAGAGGGAGACCTTCACGATTCACTCGTGCTTGCCTTGCTGGACTCTGATGAGACGGTCATGCTGCAGGACCGTGATAAAGAGTATATTTTTATCGCGAATCTGCCTGACGTCTGGACGCTTCCGGACGAGTCAGGCGACGATCCGAACGACGTCACGATGTTTGGAAAAGAGCTTGCTGCCCGCCTGTCAGATTTGAAAAAAGATCTGACGGCAGCAGGAAGCAGGGGAATGCTGGAGGTCAATGCCGGCAAGGACCGTGTCTTCCAGTTTTACGTCTACTCCACCGTCAACATGTCTGGACAGCGCGTCCTCAAAACGACAATTCGAGAAGTAACGGTGGAGCGACGGCGGGAGCAGTTGCTTCGATCATTGCTCCGCGAAGTCAGTCACCGCTCAAAAAACCTCCTTGCCATCATCCAGAGCCTATCCTCCCAAACCGCGCGTTTCAGTTTTACCAAAGAAGATTTTCTGCGAAAATTCAGAGGGCGTCTGCATGCTTTGGCGCAGTCCCAGGATCTGATCACGGATTCGGATTGGCGCGGAGCAGAGATTTTCGATCTGCTGAAACAGCAGGCCGATCTCTATTTGCCTGAATATCCTAACCTGATTCAGATGAAGGGCGACAACCTTCTCCTCAACCCAAACGGGGCGCTCTATGTGGGGCTCGCTTTCCATGAGCTTGTCGTGAATACGATCAGTCATGGTGGGAACCTATCGCAGCATCTTCCTTTGACACTGGAATGTCGAAAAGATGCGGATTTCTTCGAAGTTCGCTGGACGGAACCACTTGGAGGCAGTGGCGCTCAACACACTGCCGACGCTGACAAACGAAGCAATTTCGGAAGCGTTGTTTTGGAGAAAGTCGTCCCGGCAGCGTTGGGTGGGGAAGCTAAATATAAAGTCTCTGATGAAAGCATTGACTATTTCCTGAGGTTCCCGGCTCCGCTGCCGACCTGAATAAAACCCAATTGAATTTTGGCTTGTCCGATGGAAGACGACGTTTTGTCGCGTCGCTTTTGTTATCTGTTCATCTGCGGAGTTTGGGGACGCCCTTGTGCCAACAAAAAAGCACGGCTCCGTAGAGCCGTGCTATCTATGGCAGGTTTTCAGGGGCAAAACCTGCGTGCGCCAAGCCTCAGGCGGGGACGGGAGTGGCTTGGCTTGCCTTAAAAACGCGGGTTCTGCCAGTTGGTTCCGTGCCGTCTAAATTTTAATTCGGCAAAACAGATTTTTTTTGAGCAAGAAATTTATGAAAAGGTGCTGTCAGCGTCCACTGGAATCCACACTCTTTGTAATCTGTTGATATGGTTGCAGAAAATGCACTTTCGGCATGACGTCTCGTAATTGTGGTGCCAAAGCCGCTTCGTGTCGGGGCAACGGCTGGAGGGCCACCAACGTCTTTCCAGTCTATTGTCAGCATCTCTTTCTCACCGTTCATCTTACGAACCCAGGAGAGCTCGACAGTGGCTGCCGCCTCGGAAAGCGCGCCGTATTTCATCGAATTGGTCGCCAGCTCATGGATGATGAGGCCCAGATTCTGCGCAGCTTCCGGCGAAAGAATGAAGTCTTCTCCGCTGAGCTTGACCTGATCGATGGCGTTCCCGAAGACCTTCAAATGGGTTTCCAGCAACTTGCGCATCGGCAGTCCCTGCCATTGCACCTCCGACAAAGCGCTGATCGACATTCCCAAGCCACGAAGACGGTGGTCCACCTCCTTTTGGAACTCCGCAACCGTCGTGCTGTCGCGCGCGAGCTGGCGCATCATGGCTTGAACCAGCGTCAGCATGTTCTTGGAGCGATGAACCAGCTCGTGCAGGATGAGGTGGGCACGATCGTCCGCCTGGCTGCGGTCAAAGGAGGCGTTCGAAAGGGCGACAGCGACCTGATTTGCTTCCTTTATTTTGGTGTCGATCGGCGAAACGATTTCGCCCTCGCCTATTCGTTTGGCCACATCGACAAGTTCGCGTATTGACCCACGGAGCTGCTGGCCGACGAGATAGGCACCTGCGATAGCGATTGCGACGAGGGTCAAACTGCCGATCATCATTTTCCGCCAGGTGCTTGCCAATGCAGAATCGCTATTGTCGGACGGTCCCCAGATAACTGCCTTCCAAGACCATCCCGGCAGTTGGGAGTAGGCATATATAATGCCGTCTTCATTTTCGAAACTGCCGCTAAAAGCCTGCATTTCGTTCGCCCACGTATGATCGAAGTCGGATCCGGCTGCGATGGTCTTCGGCGCGCTGGATGTAACGACGTGATTGTTGCCATCCACGATCGCAATCGTCCAGCCAGATGGAAGCCCGTCCGTTGAGACCAGTCCCATCAGGTCGCTGGCATTTTGGGTCATGATCAGTGCGTCACCGGCGGCCGACAGCGACGGCGGCAAAGGGCGCATGACGTTGAACACCCATTCCTTGCTGGTATTGCCATAAAAGATGTTGGAGACGGCGATCCTGCGTCCGGCAATGACATCCTGTAGCTTGATGTCGGGCGGCACATTGCCCAAGGGCTGATTCAGCGGCACACGGCTGTTCAGGCGTTGTTTTCCGTCAGCAGTTGCAACGATGACGTAGAGGCCCTGTCTTTCAAGGCTTTCGCTCACGCGCTTGTGAAACGCCGCGAGGTCGCCATCCTCTAACTCGGGGAATTGCGTCAGCAGGTTGAGAGTTGTCGCCATTTCCTGCAAACGGCGATCGATGTTGCGGCTGACTGCGCGTGCATCTTCGACGGCTTCCCTTTGAAGGTCGCCTGTTTCGTTTGCTTCCAGTTTCAGCATCAGATAGCCGACGAAAATAACCAGAGGCAGCGTGATAACTGCTGTCATTACAACGAGATAGACACTAATAGGCGCGGTTGGAAAAAAACCGGAAAGACGTCGTCTTAGTTTCAATATGATGTTGTTTCGCATCGTCTCGCCGGTTTCGACCGGTGTTCAAATCATTCTGGCTGAACCGCAGAATGGCGCAAGCCTTCATAGTTCGCAATCCCATAATATGCCTGATTACCAGCCGCTTTTTATGTCTTTTCATCCGTTATTGCCTAAAAAAACAGCGGAACCAATTTCCTTCTTGTGCCGTTTGCAAATCAACAGGCTCACACAGAACGGGTTCAACCGTCGAGCAGGTTACATTGATAGGATAAGGAAGGTACGAAATGAAAAAGACACTCACCATGATCGCCACAGTCGCTCTTTTGGGTTCCACAACATTCGCATCACTTGCCATGGCACAGGGTACGACGCAGCCTGCACCGGCAGCACCAAGTGCCACAGTTCCGGCAACGACTGCGATGCCAGCGACGCCTTCGGCAGCAGGCGGAGCTTATCTCACAGAGCAGGCAGCGACACAGATCAGCGCCAATGACTACATCGGCAATGCAGTTTATACCGCAGCTGATGAGAGCATTGGCAGCGTGACCAATCTCATTCTTGAGGAAAATGGTGGCATCGTCGCGGCAGTGGTCGGCGTTGGCGGTTTTCTGGGCATTGGTGCCAAGGACGTCGCCGTCCCAATGGACAAGCTGACGGTTACACGTGACGCCGCCAACGGCACAGTGCGCCTGACGACGACCGAAACGGCCGAGTCACTCAAAGCCGCTCCTGAATTCGTAACGATGAAGGACAAGAAGGCTGATGAAGGCTCTGCCGCGCCGGCAACCAACTCCACAACTGGCGGTGCGACCACAACGGCGCCCAAGCCATAATAGAGTTACCTGGGAGAGGAGCTATGAGAACATTCTCATAGCGAAGACGCCGGTCCACTGGACCGGCGTTTTTTTTGTCTTTTCAAAGGCAGCACCATAAAAGCTTGCTCACCTCTTACATGCTGGCGTTTCGCGAGGAGTGCCAGCGCCATGCGGACCTGATAATATCCGTCAGCGTATATTGCGGTTCCCAGCCCAGCACTTCCTTTGCCTTGTCGTTGTTGGCGACGAGGGTGGTGGAATCGCCGTCACGTCGTTCGGTGTATTCCACGGGGAAGGGGCGGCCAGAGACTTCCGAGATTGTATCGAGCAATTCCTTGACCGTTGTTCCGGTGCCGGTGCCAAGGTTAAGCTCGACGGTTTCTCCTCCATTCAGCAGATAATCGACGGCACGCACATGGGCGTCCGCCAGATCGAGAATGTGAATGTAGTCGCGGACGCAGGTGCCGTCTCGCGTGTCATAGTCCGTGCCAAACACCTTGAAGCCCTCGCGGCGTCCCAGAGCGGCTTCGATAGCGAGCGGAATGGCATGCGTTTCAGGCTTGTGCCACTCGCCGATGCGCCCTTCGAAATCGGCGCCCGCGGCGTTGAAGTAGCGCAACATCACGGATTTCAGACCCTTGTAGGTGCTGTAGTCCTTCAATGCCTGTTCCACGACCCACTTGGTGCGGCCATAGGGATTGATCGGTGCCTGGGGGTGGGTTTCGTCCAGGGGCACCCGTTCCGGCAGGCCGTAGGTCGCGCAGGTAGACGAGAAGACAAAGGCCTTCACGCCCGCATCTATCGTGGCTGACAGCAATGTCAGCGCACCGGTGACGTTGTTATCGTAAAAGGCAACGGGATTTTTGACGGATTCGCCGACTTCGATCAGTGCCGCGAAATGCAGGACGGCTTCCGGCTTATGTTTGGAAAAAACTTCGGCCAGTCGCTTGTGGTCGCGAATGTCGCCCTGTTCAAACGGTCCCCATCTGATGAATTCTTCATGGCCGTTGGAAAGGTTGTCGAAGACGATAGGCTCATATCCACGTTCAGCCAGCAATAGGCAGGTGTGTGAACCAATATATCCGGCACCGCCGACAACAAGGACTTTTTTCCGCATCCAACATTCTCTCCGTTAAAAGACGTGTTGGCAAACTGCCTAGCATTTTGTCGGCAGAAGGGCAGCGGAATTTATTGCAGGTGAAAAAGGAAAAGCCGCCTTCTGATCGAGGGCGGCTTCGGAAATCGAATTACTTCTTCTTCAGAATCGTGGTTCTGGTCGCAACATAGCCAAGAGCAATCGCTGTCAGCAGTGTGACGAATGGCCGTGCTGCAAGCGCGCTGCCAGCCAGGGACTGTGCCGCAATCGGTGCTGCAGCCAGCGGCATCAAAGGTCGCGTAGCATAGACGCGCGGTCTACGTTTGATGGAAAGGCACACCAGCATGATGACGCCGAGCAGAAATGCCACGCCAGCAATCACGAGAGCCGCAGGTCCGGCCCCGATTTCTTTTGCGAGGTAGATCGAGCCGCCAACCAAGGCAGCAATGAAGGCAATAACAAAAAACACACCGGCAAGCGTCCACAAAAGGATCGTGGACTTGATGCGCCGTGTCACCAATTGGCCTTCTCGCTGGGTGTCACCGAGATAAAGCAGCAGCGTCTGAAGCATGTTGCTACCTTATTTGCGGGTGACGAGAGCGATAAGGAAACCTGCAGCAACGGCAATGCCCAAAGACTGAAGTGGGTTCTTCTGAACCTGATAGGTCAAGTTGTCGTTGAGAGACTGAATTTCATTGCGTACGGTTTCGACTGTCTCTTCACCGGCGGCGATAGCATCGTCGGCAGCGCGGGAGGCACGGGCCTTGACCTCATGGGAAACGCCAGCACCCAGCGCTTTCACGCTGCCAGCCAGATTGGCAAGGTCTTCACGTAGCTGCGCTAGCTGCGCAGACACTTCTGCTGCATCGCCGCCTTCGAGAGTTTCACGCACTTTATCTTCCACGTTACGAACCGTCGCCATGATGTGTCCTTTGCTGAATTTATCTCAAAAACGCCGTTTACACGGCTCACGCTTGGTTTCAGAACGTGCCTGACGACGTTTGGTTCCCCTGTGTCTTCACCGTAGCGAAAAAACAGCTGGATTGCAGAATCTCTGCTGCGGGTTTGTTTTCCTGTCACAAGCATCATATAAGGCCCGTCTCAAGACGAGACCTTTCCTGTCCAAGATAAGATGTGACTGACAAATGCTGCAAACGCCATATTACCTGATCGATAAGACAAAGCTTCTTCGCAACATGGAGAAGATTGCCTATGTGCGCGACAAATCCGGCGCAAAGGCACTCTTGGCGCTGAAGTGTTTCGCAACGTGGTCAGTGTTTGATTTCATGTCGCAATATATGGATGGTACGACGTCCTCGTCGCTCTACGAGGTGCGCCTGGGTCGCGAAAAATTCGGTGGTGAGACGCATGCCTATAGCGTCGCATATGCGGATTACGAGATCGACGAGGTCATCGCCAACGCAGACAAGATCATCTTCAACTCCATTGGGCAACTGGAGCGTTTTGCCGACAAGGCCGAAAGCATCACGCGCGGTCTGCGCCTAAACCCGCAGGTTTCCTCCTCCACCTTCGATATCGCCGACCCGGCGCGTCCGTTCAGCCGTCTGGGCGAGTGGGATGTTGCAAAGGTCGAAAAGGTCATGGACCGCATTTCCGGCTTCATGATACATAACAATTGTGAAAATGGCGATTTCGATCTGTTCGACAGCATGTTGTCGCAGATCGAGGACAAGTTCGGCACGCTTCTGGCGCGTGTAGAATGGGTGAGCCTCGGCGGCGGTATCCATTTCACCGGCGAAAATTATCCGCTCGACCAGTTCTGCGATCGTCTCAAGGAATTTTCGGAAAAATACGGCGTTCAGGTCTATCTGGAACCCGGTGAAGCTTCGATCACCAAGAGCACGACGCTGGAAACAACGGTTCTCGATACGTTGTTCAACGGCAAGAACCTCGCCATCGTCGATAGCTCGATCGAGGCGCACCTGCTGGATCTGCTGATCTACCGCGAAACCGCCAAGGTTTCGCCCAATGAGGGTGATCATTCTTACATGGTCTGCGGCAAGTCGTGCCTTGCAGGCGATGTGTTTGGCGAGTTTCGTTTTGAGAACGAATTGAAGGTGGGTGACCGCGTCTCCTTCCAGGACACAGCCGGTTATACCATGGTCAAGAAAAACTGGTTCAATGGCGTCAAAATGCCAACCATTGCCATCAAGGAGCTGGACGGTTCCGTCCGTTCCGTCCGTGAATTCGGCTTTGCCGATTTCGAACAAAGCCTGTCTTAATATCAATAGCTCATCCCTGCGGGGATAAAGGGGGCATCACCTGAAATGAAGAAGAACGTTCTCATCATCGGCGCCGGTGGCGTGGCACAGGTCGTGGCGCATAAATGCGCCCAGAACAGCGATGTATTGGGAGACATTCATATTGCGTCACGCACCGTCGAAAAGTGCCGCAAGATTGTCGAGTCCGTACGCGAAAAGAACAGCCTCAAGACAGACGTAAAGCTTGAGGCCCATGCGCTTGACGCGATGGATGTCGAGGCGACAAAAGCCTTGATCGTGAAAACCGGCGTTCAGATCGTCATCAATGTCGGTTCTGCCTTCGTCAACATGTCCGTTCTTCGTGCCTGCATGGATGCGGGTGTTGCCTATATGGATACCGCCATTCACGAGGATCCGACCAAGATCTGCGAAAATCCGCCTTGGTATGGAAATTACGAGTGGCAGCGCGCGGCCGAGTGCAAGGAAAAGGGCGTCACCGCCATTCTCGGCATCGGCTTCGATCCGGGTGTTGTCAACGCTTACGCGCGGTTGGCCAAGGATGAGTATTTCGACGAGGTCACGTCCGTCGATATTGTCGACATCAACGCTGGCAGCCATGGCCGCTGGTTCTCGACCAACTTCGACCCGGAAATCAACTTCCGCGAATTCACCGGCGTCGTTTATTCCTGGCAGAACAACCAGTGGCAGACGAACGAGATGTTCGAAGTCGGCCAGGAATTCGACCTGCCGGTCGTCGGCAAGCAAAAGGCCTACATGACCGGCCATGATGAAGTACATTCTCTGTCCAAGAACATGGATGGTGCCGATGTGCGTTTCTGGATGGGCTTTGGTGACCACTACATCAACGTCTTCACGGTTCTGAAGAACCTTGGCCTGCTCTCCGAAAAACCGGTGAAGACTGCGGAAGGTCTCGAAGTCGTACCGCTGAAACTGGTCAAGGCCGTGTTGCCTGATCCATCGTCGCTGGCGCCTGACTATGTCGGCAAGACCTGCATCGGCGATATCGTAAAGGGCATCAAAGACGGCAAAGAGCGCGAAGTCTTCATCTACAATGTGGCCGACCACAAGGACGCCTACAATGAAGTCGGAAGCCAGGGTATTTCCTACACGGCTGGCGTTCCGCCAGTTGCTGCCGCCATGCTGATTGCGACGGGCGAGTGGGATGTCAAGCAGATGGCGAATGTGGAAGAGCTTCCACCGCAGCCTTTCCTCAACGTTCTCAACAAAATCGGCTTGCCAAGCCGGATCAAGGACGAGAACGGCGATCGCGCCCTGACATTCTGATCTGCCGATACATCACAGCGAAAAGCCCCGTATAGCGGGGCTTTTTATTGACATGATTTTGCTTGGGACGGTGCGCTATTTTTTAGCGCTCTTGCGTGCAGACACTTTGGGTTTCGCTGCTTCCTGGGCAGCAGCGCTGTCTTTCACGTCTGATTTCTTACGGGTTGCAGGCTTTGTTGCCCGCGTATTTTCCATCAGTGCGTATTCATGTTTTGCCTGCTCCCAATGGTCGGAATCCCGTCCATGCGGATGACCTTCGCTTTCCCACAGGGTGTAGGCACGTTTACTGATCCACTCTTGCGATGAAACCTGCATATTGATCTCCCGTTACTACGTCATCGCCCGAAAAGGGCCGTCTGTATGGTCCGGCTGGAACGCTGGACAGGAATTGGCGCCGGTATTTTACCAACTCATTACATGCCACGATTCGCAAGAGCGTCAAGTGAAATTGCTGCACCGCAAAACGTCATGGTTGTCACTTTTTCGAGGATATCAACGCGCAGGAAATCCCCCCGTTTCACCTCACAGCGATAAATGTTGCGTGATGGCACCGGGACCTTCAGACTGGGTGGTGTTGCAGAGTGACAGAGGAGGCACGATGCAGAACGTTTCCACGACAGATGAAATTATTACCGAGAAAAAAGGCAGCGTCGGCCTTATCCGCCTGAACCGACCCAAAGCCATCAACAGCCTCAACGAGGCCATGGTTTCAGGAATGAAAGCGGGGCTAGACATGTTCGCCCGGGATGCGGGTGTGACGAGTGTCGTCCTTTGCGGAGAAGGAGAGCGCGGGCTTTGCGCCGGTGGTGACGTGCGCCTGATCTATGAGGCGCGATCCGCCGATGAGGCTGGGCGCACGCGTTTCTGGCGTGAGGAGTTTCCGCTGAATGAACAGATTTCCCATTATCCGAAACCGTATATCGCCCTGATGGACGGCATCGTTATGGGGGGAGGTGTCGGCATTTCCGCACATGGTCGACATCGCGTCGTTACCGAGCGCACCCGGCTCGCCATGCCGGAAACGGCCATCGGTTACTTTCCTGATGTCGGCGCAACGTGGCTGCTTCCCAAAGCGCCTGGGGAAACCGGAACATGGTTGGGCCTGACGGGCCGTGAAGTGGGTGCGGCAGACGCCATTTATGCGGGCCTTGCAGATTCTTACATCCCCACGCATCGGCTGCCCGAACTGGCGCAAGCATTGGCGCACACTTCTTTCGCTGCCGATGTCGGCGCCGTGATCGAGAGGTTTTCCGTGAGGCCTGAAGCTCCCGCTGTTCTAGCCGCCAATCGTGAGGTGATCGACGCCGCTTTCGGTTTTGACACGATTGAGGAGATCATCGATGCTCTCACCGCCATGGACGCTGACTTCGCCAGAGAAACGCTAAATGTTCTGCAATCAAGGTCTCCGACCAGCCTGAAATTGACCTTGCGGCTTCTGCGAGCCGGACGGCAAAGTTCGGGGCTCATCGAATGCCTGGAGCGTGAGTTCGCCGCAGGCTGCGAAGTGCTGCGCAATCATGATTTCTATGAGGGTGTCCGCGCCGCGCTGATCGATAAGGATCGCAATCCCAGATGGTGTCCGGCCACTCTTGGTGACGTCGATGACGAGGATATTGATCGATATTTCGTTTCCGTCAAACGGCCGCTGTTTCGCGATCACCGCCTCTGAATGGATTGCAATGCGCATATGCGTTCGAATTTTACTGTCTCAGCGGTAAAAAATTCTAAGTTCGACTTGAGATGGAGCGTTGGGTTCCTCGCATGGACGCTCTCGCTTCCGTATCTTGCCCCTACATTTGTGGTTTGGGGAATTTCATGAAACGCATCATCCTGATCGGCGCAACCATCGCGGCGCTTCTGTCGACGTCTGCCTCTGCGCAGGAGCCAAAAACGCTTCTCAATGCGTCCTATGACGTGGCGCGTGAAGTGTTTGTTGCCGAGAACGAAGCCTTCATCAAGGTGCATCCGGGCATCACCATCGACCAATCGCATGCAGGTACATCGAAGCAGGCGCGTGCCATCGTCGAAGGTCTCGAGGCGGACGTCGTAACCTTCAACCAAGTGACGGACATCGATTTTCTGGTGAAGCAGGGTTTCGTGTCTGCTGATTGGAAGAAGAGTTTCGCCAATGACGCATCGCCCTTCTATTCCTTTCCGTCCTTTCTCGTTCGTGCTGGCAACCCCAAGAATATCAAGGATTGGGACGATCTCGTCAGGGACGATGTGAAGCTGGTTTTCCCGAACCCAAAGACATCAGGCAACGCCCGCTACACCTATCTGGCCGCGACCGCCTACGCGAAGGAAAAGTTCAATGGCGATGAGGCCAAGGTTCAGGATTTCATCAAGAAAATCTTCGCCAACACGCCTGTATTCGACACCGGAGGCCGTGCGGCCACCACGACCTTTGTCGAGCGTGAAGTCGGTGACGTGCTGATCACCTTCGAGGCTGAAACACGCGGCATTGCCAAGCAATATGGCAAGGACAAAGTCGAAAGCGTCGTTCCCTCCGTCAGCCTTCTGTCGGAATTCCCGGTAGCAGTGGTGGACAAGGTTGTCGACAAGCGCGGTTCGCGTGAACTGGCAAAGACCTATCTCGATTTCCTCTACACCGAGGAAGGCCAGCGCATTGCAGCGCAGTTCGGTCACCGCGTTCACAATGACAAGGTCACGGCTGAGTTCAAGGATCAGTTCCCAGACATCCGCCTCGTCAACGTCAACGATGTGTTCGGCGGTTGGGACAAAATCCAGAAAGAACACTTCGCATCCGGCGCCGTGCTTGATACGCTTTACGGCAACCGCTAAGCGCTAATTGTTCGAGATGACATCGACCCGGTGGACTTCCCGCCGGGTCGATCTTCCATGATAGGGGACGGGTTTGAGACGCAATGTTTTGCCGGGGCTGCGATTGTCTCTTGGCGTCACCCTGCTTTATGTCGGCATCATCGTTGTGCTGCCGCTGGCTGCCCTCGTTTTCAAAGCTGCAAGTCTCGGTCCTGCGGAATATTGGGCGATCATCTCCTCCCCGCGTGCCGTTGCCAGCTACCGCGTGACGGTTCTCTGCGCGCTTGCGGCCACGCTCTTCACCACGGTGTTCGGCCTGGCACTGGCTTGGGTTCTGACGCGCTACCGTTTTCCCGGCTGGCGTCTGGTCGACGCTATCGTTGATCTCCCCTTTGCACTTCCAACGGCGGTGGCGGGCATTGCGCTTACGGCGCTTTTTGCTGGCAATGGCTGGTTCGGGTCTGCTCTTGCCCATGTCGGCATCAAGGTTGCCTACACGCCGCTCGGCATCATCATCGCCATGGCCTTTACCAGCCTGCCCTTCATCGTGCGCACCGTGCAGCCGGTGTTGGAGGATTTGGACCCGGCCTTGGAAGAGGCGGCTCAGTCTCTGGGTGGTTCGGATTTCGAGATTTTCCGAAAGGTCATTCTACCGCTGCTGACGCCTGCCATTCTGGCGGGGCTGTCGCTCTCCTTTGCCCGCAGCCTTGGCGAGTTCGGCGCGATCATCTTCATCGCCGGTAACCAACCGTTTTCGACTGAGATCACCTCGCTCCTCGTCTTCATCCGGCTGGAGGAATATGACTATCAGGCCGCGGCCGCCATTGCCTCGGTTCTGCTGATTACCGCTTTCGTCATGTTGGCCGTCACCAATTATCTCCAAACGCGCGCCTTGCGTTACACGGTAAGGAGCTAGCCGATGAGCGCTCATTCTTCCCTTCGCAAGCCGCCGCGCGTGGGTGACGCGCCTTGGGTGCGCCGATCACTGATCGCCTTCGTTCTGATAACAGGAGCGTTGCTCGTCGTCGCGCCCCTGCTTATCATCGGCGTCGAAGCCTTTTCCCAGGGATGGAAGACTTACACGGCAACCATTAATCATCCGGATACGCGCCACGCGATCATGCTGACGATGATCACGGCTTTGATCGCGGTGCCAGTCAACACCGTTTTCGGCGTTGCCGCTGCATGGGCCATTACGAAATTCGATTTCAGAGGCCGTCGCTTTTTGCTGGTCCTCATCGAAATTCCGTTTTCCGTTTCTCCCATCGTTGCGGGCGTGGCCTACCTCTTCGTGTACGGTTTGCAAGGCCTGCTCGGCCCATTGTTTGCAGCCTACGATATCAAGTTGCTGTTCGCCCTGCCGGGCATCGTCATCGCCTCCATGTTCGTCACCGCTCCCTTCGTGGCACGTGAGCTGATCCCGTTGATGCAGGCGCAGGGGCGTGATCTGGAAGAGGCGGCCACCTCGCTTGGCGCGTCCGGTTGGCGCACATTCTGGTCGGTTACGCTGCCCAATATCAAATGGGCGCTGCTCTACGGCGTCGTGCTGTGCAATGCGCGCGTCATGGGTGAATTCGGGGCTGTGTCGGTGGTTTCGGGCAATATTCGTGGCCAGACCAACACCCTGCCTTTGCATATCGAACTGCTCTATCATGACTATCAGGCCGCTGGCGCCTTCGCCTCGGCATCCATTCTCGCGGCCCTCGCCGTCGTCACGATCTTCGCCAAGGTCGCGCTTGAAAAGCGCGGGGCAGGGCGTGGCGCGAAGAAAACCGCCGCATCGGAGACACGCGCATGAAAATCCGCCTCGAAAACGTGGTGAAGACCTTCGATAATTTCCGTGCGGTGCGCGATGTCTCGCTGGATATCGAAAGCGGTGAACTGCTGGCGCTTCTCGGGCCTTCCGGCTCGGGCAAGACCACGATCCTACGCATGGTGGCGGGTCTGGAATACACCGATGGCGGCCAGATTTATTTTGGGGACGAGGACGCCACGAATATCCCGGTGCGCGACCGTGGCGTCGGCTTCGTGTTCCAGCATTATGCGTTGTTCCCGCATATGACGCTCCACGAAAACATCGCTTTCGGCATGAAGGTTTCCAAGGTCAAGCGCGACAAGGCAGCCATCGATGCGCGGGTGGAAGACCTGCTGCGGCTGGTGAAGCTGGATGGGCTGGGTGAAAGATTTCCCGCTCAGATTTCCGGCGGACAGAGACAGCGCGTGGCGCTCGCCCGTGCGCTTTCCGTCGATCCGAAGGTTCTCCTGCTGGACGAGCCCTTTGGTGCGCTGGACGCCAATGTGCGCCGCGATCTGCGCCGCTGGCTGCGCGAAATCCACAACGAACTCGGCATCACCACCATTTTCGTGACCCATGATCAGGAAGAAGCGCTCGATCTCGCCGACCGCGTCGTCATCCTCAATCAGGGTGAAGTCGTCCAGCAGGGCACCCCGAAAGAGGTTTGCCGCCAGCCCAACTCATCCTTCGTCATGCGCTTCCTGGGCGATGCCAACCGCATCTCAGGCACCGCCCGTGCAGGCAAGGTTTTCGTCGGCTCAGCCGAAGTGCCCTTCGCCTACAGCAAGGCCGATGGCCCCGTCGATATCTACGCCCGTCCCAACGATCTTGAATGGGAAGACCTGCATGATGGCATTCCCGCAGAAGTTACCCGCGTACTGGACCGGGCAGGCGACCGCCGCGTTATTGCTTCGACCACGGAAGGTGATCTCTTAGAATTCGACGTTCCGCCTGAAACGGCGGTTGAGGCGGGTGATCGGGGCCACATCGTCATTCGCAGAGCGAAGATTTTCCCGGCGGGTTAAATGGACAGCTCAAACGCCGTGTCGGCCAGCGCTTTGCCATTCACCATCAACTGTATCAGGTGCAGGCCGGGATAATGCTTACGCGTGGTGAAATCGCGGATGGCGCGGCTGATGGAGAGCGTGCAGAGTTCTCCCGGTTGAAGGCTCAACTCTTTCCATTTGAAAATCTTGCCCGATGTGCCGCCGCCCTTCTTCACATAGTGAACGGCGTAGTCGATCACCAGCTTTTGCGGCTTTTCGGATTTAGACCGAAGGGATGCCGAAATCCGTACGTTACCGCCCAGTGGCAGGGCATCCGGTGTCACTTGGAATACCTCTACAGAAACGTTGGCCTTCTCATGCGCGCCCAGATGCGCGAGCGCCGAGGCATCACCTTTCTTCACCAGCGTCCGCAATGCCTGCCGGATGATCCATGCGGTGTGCTTGTTCTCCTTTGGCCATGTCGAGATGCGGTCGAGAACCCATCGCGGATGATCTTTCGTGATGTCGTTCAGATGGTTGGCGACGGATTTGCGCACATAAAGCGCGTCGTCGCTTCTCAGATTTTCAAGAATTGTCGCGACGGGTGAGGGATCATCGATCAGGGCCTTGATCTGGAACGACCAAGGCAAACGCGGGCGGCAACCTTCGCTAGCCAGCCTGCGCACATGTTCATTTTCATCTCGCGACCATTCCTCCATCGTCGCCAGCGCACGGGACATATCGGAGAGGATAAAATGACGGATCGCGAATTCCGATGATCCGAAGCGGGTGAAAAACTTCAGGGCATTCATGGAGACGTCGAAGTGTTCGAGCCCGTAAAGCGCCACATATTCCGAAAGCGAAATCGAGGCGAAACCGTGGTTGATGCGCGGCGCCAATGCCGTGAGAATTTCGAGGTTTCGGAGGTAGTCACCGGGCAAGGTTGCATGAAGGCTGGTCGCGACCTGTCGCATGCGCTGCATGATGCCGAGTGCTTCGAGGTTGGTTTCGGCCAGCGCCAGAAACGCTTGCTCATCGAAAGGTGGATAGACAGCTTTTGTTTCAGCGGCGATGGATTGCAGACGGGCGCGGTTGAAGATTTCCTTCAATGCAGGCGCTGCCGTGTCGTTTATCTCTGCCATGTGGTCGCCTCATTGTTCACTCTTTGTTCGTTTAGCAAAGAGTGCTGCTTTTCGCAACAAAAAAGCCCGGCGTCGCAAAACGCCGGGCTTTAAAGTTTCAACTCAAATCAGCTAGATGTCAGTTCATCTGGCTGACAAAACGTGTTTCCAAATACGCACCGACGGCTTCCGAGCCGCCCTCTGTGCCGTAACCGCTGTCCTTGATGCCGCCAAACGGCACTTCCGGCAAAGCAAGGCCGTTGTGGTTGATCGTCAGCATGCCAGCTTCGACCTGACGACCAAGTTCGTGGGCCGTTTTGACCGAGCCGGTGAAGGCGAACGACGCCAGGCCAAAGGGCAGGCGGTTTGCTTCGGAGATCGCGTCATCGAAGGACTTGAACGTGTTGACGATGGCAACCGGGCCAAACGGCTCGTCGTTCATGATCTTGGCAGATGTCGGCACATTGGCCAGCACGGTCGGTTCGAAGAAGTTACCCTTGTTGCCGATGCGCTTGCCGCCGGTCTTCAGTTCTGCGCCGTGTGTGACGGCATCCTGAATGAGGGCTTCCATGGCCGGGATGCGACGCTCGTTGGCGAGCGGCCCCATGGTGATGCCATCTTCCAGACCATTGCCGACCTTGACGGCCTCGGCGGCTTTGACGAAACCGTCGAGGAACTGGCTGGCAACGCCTTCCTGTACGAGGAAGCGTGTCGGTGCGACGCAGACCTGACCGGCATTGCGGAACTTCGACATGGCCATGATTTCGATGGCCTTATCGATGTTGGCATCATCGAAAATCATGACGGGTGCATGACCGCCCAGTTCCATCGTGGCGCGCTTCATGTGCTTGCCAGCAAGGGATGCGAGATGCTTGCCGATAGGCGTGGAGCCGGTGAAGGAAATCTTGCGGATGACTGGATGCGGAATGAGGTATTCGGAAATTTCCGAAGGCACGCCGTAAACGAGATTGACGACGCCAGCGGGAACGCCCGCATCCACGAATGCGCGGATGAGTTCGGCAGGCGATGCCGGTGTTTCTTCAGGCGCCTTGACGATGATGGAGCAACCGGCGGCCAGCGCTGCGGAAAGCTTGCGCACGATCTGGTTAATCGGGAAGTTCCAAGGCGTGAACGCGGCAACTGGGCCGACTGGAACCTTGATGGCCAGCTGCGAAACGCCGGTTGCGCGGGCAGGGATGACCTGGCCGTAGGTGCGGCGGGCTTCTTCGGCAAACCAGTCGATGGTGTCGGCAGCGCCCATGACTTCCATGGCGGACTGCGCCAGCGGCTTGCCCTGTTCGCGGGTCATCAGCCAGGCAATCGTGTCCTTGCGCTCGCGCAACAGGTCGGCTGCCTTGCGCATAATCTTGGAACGCTCATAGGCGGATGTTTCGCGCCATACCTTGAAGCCCTTGTCGGCAGCATCCAGCGCCAGATCGAGATCGGCCTTTTCGGCGTGCGCAATGTTGCCGAGGATTTCGTCGGTGGCAGGATCGGAAACGGCAATGGTCTTGCCGGACAAGGCATCGCGCCATTCACCGTTGATGAGAAGCTTGATATCGGGATAGCTATGCATTTGAAATACCTTCGTGGCTTGACCCACCGGCACGGTGCCGATGCTTTGGCGTTGACTTGCGGTCTCGGAATTTACCGGCGCTGCATGACATGTCTTCCATGGCGGGACAATCGAGGGCAACGAGACCGGATATGGCAAATGGATTTGCCAGAGACGATGATGACATCTCTATATTAATTCTCGCGGCGACGGTTTCAACCGTCTAGCGCGGGAAAAGTATGATTTTATCTTCGCAATGCAGCAAAAAACCGGCGAGGGGTGTCGCCGGTTTCGTATTTTAACATTAAATCTCAGAAAAACGCCTGAATGCCAGTCTGGGCGCGGCCCAAAATCAGGGCGTGAACATCGTGCGTTCCTTCGTATGTGTTGACCGTTTCCAGGTTCTGGGCATGGCGCATGACGTGATATTCGATCTGAATGCCGTTGCCGCCGTGCATGTCGCGGGCCTGGCGGGCGATATCCAGCGCCTTTCCGCAATTGTTGCGCTTGACGATGGAGATCATTTCCGGGGCCATGCGGTGCTCATCGAACAGCCGACCGACGCGAAGCGACGCCTGAAGACCGAGCGTGATTTCCGTCTGCATATCGGCCAGCTTTTTCTGGTAAAGCTGCATGCCGGCCAGCGGCTTGCCGAACTGCTTGCGGTCCATGCCATATTGATGGGCGCGGAACCAGCAGTCTTCGGCGGCACCCAGCACACCCCAGGAAATGCCGTAGCGGGCGCGGTTGAGGCAGCCGAACGGGCCTTTGAGACCGGAGACATTCGGCAGCAGCGCATCTTCGCCCACTTCGACGCCATCCATGACGATTTCGCCGGTGATGGAAGCACGCAGCGACAGCTTGCCGCCGATTTTCGGTGCGGACAGGCCCTTCATGCCTTTTTCCAGCACGAAGCCACGGATTTGGTTGTCATGCGCTTCGGATTTTGCCCAGACGACGAAGACGTCGGCAATCGGCGAGTTGGAAATCCACATCTTGGAACCGCGCAGGCGGTAGCCACCATCAATCTTCTCGGCGCGTGTCTTCATGCCATTCGGGTCGGAACCGGCATCCGGCTCGGTCAGGCCGAAACAGCCGATCAGCTCGCCGGAGACGAGACCCGGCAGATACTTGTCCTTCTGCTCTTCCGAGCCATAGGCAAAGATCGGGTAGATGACGAGCGAGGACTGCACGCTCATCATGGAGCGATAGCCGCTGTCGATGCGCTCGACTTCGCGGGCAACAAGGCCGTAGGCGACATAGCTGGCTTCGGCAGCACCGTATTTTTCAGGAAGCGTCACGCCCAGAAGGCCGGTCTGGCCCATCAGACGGAAAAGCTCAGGCTCGGATGTTTCGGACAGATAGGCTTCGTTGATGCGCGGCAGAAGCTCCGATTGGGCAAAGGCCGCTGCCGTATCGCGGATCATCCGCTCGTCTTCGGTCAGCTGCTCCTCGAGAAGAAACGGGTCCTGCCAATTGAATGCTGTGCGTTCGCTCACGGTAAATCTCCAAAATTTCTGAACAGATTATTGGCCTTTGATACCATCGCGGCAAGCCATGTTTACTCATTTTGCTATTACCGATAGGAATGCGCCATGACCTCGCTCAGCCGCAAACTTCTGCCCTCCACCAGCGCTCTCGCCGCCTTTGATTCCGTGGCGCGGCTCGGCAGTTTTTCGCTGGCCGCAGACGAGCTTTCGCTGACGCAAGGGGCCATCAGCAGGCAGGTTCTGTCGCTTGAAGAACAACTTGGCGTTCGGCTGTTCGATCGCGGGGCGCGGGGCGTTTCTCTGACGGCAGAAGGCCAGACCTATGCCAAAGCCATCGGCACGGCGCTGGGCGATATTCGCTCCGCATCCTTGCAGATTATGACCAAAACGCATGGCAACACGCTGAACCTTGCCATGCTGCCTACCTTCGGCACACGCTGGCTTTTGCCGCGCATTCCCAAATTCGTGGCGGCGCATCCAGAAATCACGCTCAATTTCGCCACCCGCATCGGCCAGTTCGATTTCGAAAAGGAAGGCCTCGATATGGCCATCCATATCGGCCAGCCGGATTGGGCGGCGGCTGAAAGCACGTTCCTGATGGACGAGATGGTTGCGCCCGTGTGCAGCCCGTCCTTTCTGGCGCAGCACCCCATCGCCAAGGCGCAGGATATCTCGACCCTGCCACTGCTGCATATGGCATCCAGACCGGGCGCATGGGATCATTGGTTCCAAAGCCTTGGGCTGGGCGCACAGAATGCACCCGCCATGCGGTTCGAACAATTCTCCAGCGTGGCGCAGGGCTGTATCGCCGGCCTGGGCGTGGCGCTTATGCCGCTGTTTCTGATCGATATCGAGCTGAAGGCTGGGCAACTCGTGCCAGCCTTCGATCATCAGGTGAAAAGCCCCAGCTCCTACTACGCCGTCGCACCGCTTTCGCGCATCAATCATGCGCCCGTCGTGCTGTTCAAACAGTGGCTTCTGGCTGAAGTCGAGGCGTTTCGTATGAAGGCCTGATAATAATTTCGCCTTTCTTATCACAGCTTAGAGTTTTCCCGTAGAAATCTACCCGTCAGCGACTCGACAAAAAAGCGGTTTCGAACTACACTGATTAAACGTTTAATCACACGGGCGGGCAAGCCATGACCACTGGTCGTGCAGGCGCAAATCTGACGGCGATCGCTGCGGCATTGGGTGTGTCGACAGCGACGGTGTCCAATGCGCTTTCCAGCAAAGGCCGCGTTTCTGCAGAGCTTTCCGAGAAAATCCGCCTTAAGGCAGATGCGTTGGGCTATGTGCCGAGCATCGCTGGTCGCGCGTTGCGCACGGGTAAGAGCGGCGTTTTGGGTCTTGTCCTGCCGGATATCGCCAATCCATTGTTCCCGCAAATCGCGCAGGCTATCGAAAAGGCGGCTGATAATGCCGGTTACGGCGTCCTGATTGCCGACTCACATGGCGATGTTGCCAAGCAGACAGATGCCATCAACCGCCTCATCGAGCGCGGCGTCGAAGGTATGGTCATCGTGCCGCGTCGCGGCACGCGCATCGGCAATGTCGATTGCCCGGTGGCGGTCATCGATTCTCCCTCCACACACGGCAACACGGTGTCGGCCGATCACTGGGGCGGCGGCGTTCAGATCGGTCGTCACCTGGCGGAACTCGGCCATCGTAAGGTGGTCATTATCGGCAACAACCCGGATTCCAATGTGCAGAACGACCGCGTGGGCGGCATCCGCTCCGGTCTCTCCGGCTTGGCTGAAGCCGAGACATTGTGGATCGCCTCTCTGGAAAAGCATGACGGCGCAGGGTGCCCGTTGGGCGTTGCTCAGAAAGTGGCGCAGGGCTTTACGGCATTTGCCGCCGTCTCCGATCTCCATGCTTTACGCGCTCTTACCGAATTGCAGCGCGATGGCATCACCGTGCCGGAACAGGCGAGCGTCACCGGCTTCGATGACCTGATCTGGGCGCCTGTCGTGACCCCGGCGCTGACGACCATTCGCATGGATATGGTGCGGATTGCCGATCTGGCTGTCACCGCTCTGGTGCGCAGCATCGATGCCGAAGACCGCCCCGTTTCGGGAGGCGTCGTCGCCGATATCTCAAAAGTCGCAATGGAGCTCATCGTCAGAAGCTCTTGCGGCCCCAACCATAAGAAGCAGGCAGTCAACAAAACCTCGACAGCAGGAGAACTCGCATCATGAAGAAGATCATTCTGGCATCCGGCACCGCGCTGATGCTGTCCATGTGTGCCGCGCAGGCGCAGGACAAGACGCTCACGATTTCCGTCTATGCCTTCGCGCAGGACGAATTCAAGGAACTGGTCTACACGCCGTTCGAAGCCAAATGCGGCTGCAAGCTGGTGGTTGAAACAGGCAACAGCGTCGAGCGTCTGGCCAAGATGGAAGCCAACAAGGCAAGCCCGGTCATCGATCTCGCCATCGTATCCATGGCAGATGCGCTTTCCGCCGCCCGTAAGGACCTGGTGCAGAAGATAGACACCTCCAAGGTGCCGAATGTCGACAAGCTCTACGACATTGCCAAGGACCCGAATGGCGATGGCATGAGCGTCGGCGTCAACTTCTACGCCACCTCGATCGTCTACCGTACCGACAAGATGAAGATCGATAGCTGGGCCGACCTGTTGAAGGACGGCGTGGTCGACCACGTCGCCTTCCCGAATGTCACCACAAACCAGGGTCCGCCCGCGCTCTATATGCTGGGTAAGGCCATCGGCAAGGATACGCCTGATCTCTCCGGTGCCATCGAGGCTCTCGGCGAAAAGAAGGACGAGATCGTCACCTTCTACGTCAAGTCCTCGCAGCTGGTGCAACTGATGCAACAGGAAGAAATCTGGGCGGCGCCCATCGGCCGCTTCTCCTGGGCACCGTTTACCAAGCTAGACCTGCCATTGGCATGGGCAACGCCCAAGGAAGGCCAGACGGGCGGCATGAACGTTCTCATCGTCCCGAAGAACGGCAAGAATGAAGATCTGGCGCTACAGTTCATGGACTTCTGGCTCTCCACCGATGTGCAGAAGGCGCTGGCCGAAAAGCTGGTCGATAGCCCGACCAACAAAGAAGTCAAAGTTTCTGAAGAGGTGGCCAACAACATCACTTACGGCGATGAGACGGCGAAGAGCCTCCAGCTGATCCCATCTGCGGTGACGCTCGATAACCGCGACAAATGGTTGTCGGAGTGGAATGCGAAGGTTGGGCAGTAAGGAAGGTTGCCGGGGCGGGGCCTAGGTGCTGACGTACGTCACCCCCCTCTGTCCTGCCGGACATCTCCCCTCAGGGGGAGATTGACCCGGGGCAACCCTTCCTCTTCCAGTGAAGTCGCGGTTGGACTGTGACGGCGCGCCCAGCCAATCTCCCCACCTGTGGGGGAGATGCCCGGCAGGGCAGAGGGGGGCTGGCACCCACCGACGCTCAATAACAAATCCTCCGCCAAGCAAAGGCGGAGATATTTCAACACCGGAGAATACTCCATGTTTCAAAACCGGGCTGAAGCCTTGGCGCTTGCCTTGCCCGCCGCGATCTTTGCGGCGGCGGTGTTTCTTGTGCCTGTGTTCATCCTTCTGTCGGAAGGGTTTCGCACTGCCGATGGCTGGGCCTTTCAGGCCTATGTGGATTTCTTTTTCGATCCGCTGAACCGGGCCGTGTTCCGGCGCACGCTGAAGCTCGGCGCGCTCGTCACCGTCGTCTCCGCCATCATCGGATACGCAGCGGCCTTCGCCATCGTCAACCTACCAGCCAACTCCAAGGGCCATATGATCAACCTCGTCATTCTGCCGTTGATGATCTCGCCCGTGGCCCGCACCTATGCGTGGATCGTCATTCTCGGTCGCACCGGCATGGTCAACGAGTTGCTGAAGCTGGTGGGTCTCACCGATGCGCCGATCCGCATTCTGTTTTCCGAAACCGCCGTCTTCATCGGCCTGCTGCAACTGTTCCTGCCTTTGATGATCATCTCCCTCATCAGCGCCCTGGAAAACATGCCGAAAGACGTCATCGCCGCCTCCCGCGTTTTAGGTGCCAACTGGTTGCAGGTGTTCTGGAAGGTCATTCTGCCGCTGACCAAGGAAGGCCTTGTCGTCGGCGGCACGCTGGTCTTCACCGGTTCGCTGACGGCCTATATCACCCCCGCCATTCTCGGCGGCTCCAAGGTTCTGATGCTGGAAACGCTGCTCTATCAGCAGGTTACGGTCTCCAACAATTTCGTCGCGGCGAGCGTCATCGCCTTCATTCTGATCGTCATGAGCTTTGCGGCCAACATCCTGCTCAAGCGCATCGCCACGGCAAGGAACAAGACATGACCCGGCACCTCTTCATTCCGCTGACGCTCGCGCTGGTCATCGGCTTTCTGATCGGCCCGTTCCTCATCATTGTCGCGGCCTCCTTCTCGGCAGGCGATACGCTGGCCTTTCCGCCGCAGGGCTTTTCGCTGAAATGGATCGCCAAGGTCTTCACGGTCGAAAGTTTTCGCGAAAGCTTCGCCATGTCGATGTTCCTTGCCATCGGCGGCACGTTCGCAGCGCTGATCCTCGGCATTCCCGCTGCCTATGCCATGTCGCGCTACAAGCTGCCCTTTTCGGAAACCATCCGCACCATCGTCTCGGCTCCCATCATCGTTCCCGGCATCATCGTTGGTCTGGCGCTTCTGCGCTACTTCGTAGTGCCGTTCGGCATCGGCATTACGCTTGCGCTGTTTTTGGCACATACGGCGCTGATCCTGCCCTATGCGGTGCGCGTGGTGTCGGCCAGCCTTACCAATCTGCGCTCTGATATTGAGGAAGCAGCCGTCCTGCTTGGTTCGTCCCGCATCGGCGCTTTCTTCCGCGTGGTGCTGCCGAATATCAGGGGCGGCATTCTTTCGGCCTTCATTCTGGGCTTCGTGACAAGCTTCAATCAGGTGCCGGTGTCGCTGTTCCTCTCCGGTCCCGGCGTGCGCACCCTGCCCATCGATATGCTGGGCTATATGGAAATCGTCTTCGACCCATCCGTTGCAGCCCTGTCTTCGCTGCTCGCCTTTCTCTCCATCGGCATAGTTTTCATGGCCGAACGTTTTCTGGGGTTCTCCCGTTATGTCTGATGCAAACTATCTTTCGCTCCAGAACCTGTCGCTGGCCTATGGCAGTTCCGTTGCCGTCAAAGACCTCAATCTCGACATCCGCAAGGGCGAGCTACTGGCACTGCTCGGCCCCTCCGGTTGCGGCAAGACCACGACGATGCGCGCCATTGCCGGGCTGATGCCTGCGGCTGGTGGCCGGATCGATCTTGACGGTGTTGATATCACCCGCATTTCCGCCAACAAGCGGGCGGTTGGGCTGGTGTTCCAGTCTTACGCGCTGTTTCCACATCTGACCGTCTACGAAAATGTCGCCTTCGGTTTAAAGCTGAAGGGGATGAAAGGTTCTCTGCTGGATGGAAAAGTCGCATCCGGTCTGAAATCCGTTGGTCTCTCCACTTTCGCCTCTCGCAAACCGGCGGAATTGTCCGGTGGCCAGCAGCAGCGCGTGGCGCTGGCCCGTTCCATGGTTATGGACCCCAAGGTTCTGCTGCTGGACGAACCGCTATCCAACCTCGATGCAAGGCTGCGGCTGGAAATGCGCACCGAGCTTCAGCGGGTGCAGAAAGCCACCGGTGTCACCATGATCTTCGTCACCCATGATCAGGTCGAGGCCTTGGCTCTGGCAGACCGTATCGTGGTGATGAAAAACGGCGCGATCGAGCAGATCGGCACGCCGGAAGAAATCTACAACGCACCCGCATCATCCTTCGTGGCTGACTTCGTCGGCTTTGAGAACATCTTCCGTCTGGAAGGTTCAGAATTGAAAACAGACAATGGCCGCATCGCCCTTTCCGGTCAGGTTCCGAGTACGGCGGGACTTGCCTGGAGGCCGCGCATGGTGACCCTCGGTTCAGGACCTTTCGAGGGAACCGTGCGCGGCACGTCTTTTGCCGGCAACACGCGTGAGTATCTGCTGGATACGCCGCTGGGGCCGATCAAGGCCGAGGTCGATGCTGCCTTGCCGGTGCAGGACATCGGCACACCCCTCGCGTTTGATCTGCCCGTAAAAAAAGCAGCCAGCCTGAAAGTGTTCAGCTGATCATGGGTATCTGGATCGATTGCGACATGGGCTTCGATGACATCGCCGCCATCATGGTGGCGACGTCTCATGGACTTCAGATAGATGGACTCTCGCTGGTGTTCGGCAACGCACCGCTTGCGCAGGTGCGCCGCAATGCTGCCAGCGCGAAAATGGCCTTTGGCTGGGACTTCGCCATCCATATGGGCCGCGAAAATCCCGTGCTCGGAAAGCTCGAGACAGCACAAACCATTCTCGGAGATACCGGCATTCCAACGGTTGGCGCGGGCTTGCCCAACGCTGCCGATCTGCCGCACAGCGAAGCGTTTCAAGCGCTTTGCGACTGGCTGGGAGAGGGCAGCGAAGACAAGCGTATTCTCGCTTTGGGCCCCGTCACCAACATCGCCGCGCTCTGCCTCGCAAGACCAGACCTTGCCGCCCGCATCACAGACCTGATTTGGATGGGTGGCGGCGTCACGGCTGGCAATCATACGGCATCTGCGGAATTCAATGCCTTCGCCGATCCCGAAGCGCTTGCCATTGTCATCGCCCACGGCCTGCCCCTGCGCATGGTCGATCTCGATCTCTGCCGCAAGGTCGCCGCCGGGCTATCCGATGTTGCGCCCATCCGCGCGGCCGGTGGAAAGAATGCCGCATTGATTGCCGATATGCTGGAAGGCTTCATCAACATCGCCACCAGTCGCGGGCGAGATGCCATGGCGCTTTACGACCCCTGTGCAGCCGTTGCCCTCGTGGCACCGGATTGCATCGGCTGGAAAACGGCGCGCATCGATATCGAACTTCACGGCGGCCTCACACGTGGCCGCACCGTTGTCGAAGCGCGCGCCGCCCATGCGTTAAGTTTCAACGCGCAATATGCAGAGACGGTCGATGCCGCGCGTGCCAAATCCATCATTCTCGATGCCCTGCGTCAGGAGGCCAGCCGATGAAAGAGCAGACTCTTATCGTTGATCGTGACGGGATGAATGACGATGCGTTGCGCGCCCGCACTGTTGCCGCCGCGCGCGGCGACCAGCCTTTCGATATCCTCATCAGCGGTGGCACGCTTGTCGATGTTGTCACCGGTGAGCTTCGTTTGGCGGATATCGGTATCGTCGGTCCGCTGATTGCCAGCGTCCACGCGGCTGGAACCCGCACAGATGCCGCACAGGTTCTGGATGCAACGGGCGCTTTCGTTTCGCCGGGGCTGATCGACACGCATATGCATGTCGAAAGCTCCATGGTAACGTCCGCGGCCTACGCCGGTGCCATTGTCCCCCGCGGGGTCACCACCATCGTCTGGGACCCGCATGAATTCGGCAATGTCCACGGTATCGATGGCGTGCGCTGGGCGGTAGAAGCCAGCAAGGGGCTGCCGTTGCGGGCCATCCTTCTCGCACCATCGTCGGTGCCGTCAGCGCCGGGGCTGGAACAGGCGAGTGGTGATTTCGATGCCTCGGCCATGGCCGAAATGCTGTTCTGGCCTGAAGTCGGTGGCGTCGCCGAGGTCATGAATATGCGCGGCGTGATCGAGCGTGAACCGCGCATGAGCGCCATTCTTCAGGAAGGCCTGTTTTCCGACAAGCTGATCTGCGGCCATGCACGCGGTCTTGAAGGTGCCGATCTCAACGCCTTCATGGCAGGGGGTATCACGTCGGATCACGAACTCACCTCCGCTGCCGACCTCATGGCAAAGTTGCGGGCAGGGCTCACGATAGAGCTGCGCGGTTCGCACGATCATCTTCTGCCGGAATTCGTGGAGGCGCTGAATACGCTGGGCCATCTGCCGCAAACGCTGACACTGTGCACCGACGATGTTTTCCCTGATGATCTCGCAAAAAACGGTGGGCTGGATGATGTCGTGAGGCGGTTGGTGCGCTACGGCCTTAAACCGGAATGGGCTCTGCGCGCTGCCACGCTGAATGCGGCCATGCGTCTCCAACGCAATGATCTCGGCCTGATCGCAGCTGGTCGTAGGGCCGATATCGCCGTCTTCGAAGACCTGTCGCAATTCTCAGCGCGACATGTTCTGGCCAGCGGCACGCCCGTTGCAGAAGCTGGCAAGATGCTGGTCGATCTAACCGAGATGGATGCAGCACCGCTCAAGCACTCGGTGAAGCTCACACCTCGCTCCCCCTCCGATTTCAAGGTCAAGTCCGAGGGCAACAGGGTCAAACTCGCCACCATCGACAAGCCGCGTTTCACACAGTGGGGTGAGGCGGAAGCCGCCGTGGAAAACGGTTTCGTGGTGTCGCCGGAGGGCGCAACCATGATCTCCGTCACCCACCGCCACGGCAAGGCCGATCCCATCACCAGAACCGGTTTCCTCACCGGTTGGGGAAAATGGGACGGCGCATTCGCCACCACGGTCGCACATGACAGCCACAACCTTACGGTTTTTGGCGGTAATGCTAATGATATGGCGGTCGCCGCAAACGCCATCATCAAGGCTGGTGGCGGCATGGCTGCCGCATCCGGCGGCAAGGTGACTGCCTTGCTTGCGCTTCCACTTTCCGGCCTCGTCTCGGATGCGCCTCTGGTGGATGTCGCTTCCGGTTTCGAGTCGGTGCGCGATGCCGTCGGTCAAATCGTGGAGTGGCAGCCGCCTTATCTCGTCTTCAAAGCCTGCTTCGGTGCCACACTCGCCTGCAATATCGGCCCGCACCAGACGGATATGGGCATTGCCGATGTTGTCTCGGGAAGGGTAATGGAGACGCCGGTGCTGGAGGTTCTGGACTAAAGGCGATCATTCCGCGGCCAGTTCCTGCTCCACCAAACTCGTCCAGAACGCAACGCCTGATACGATCGCGTCGTCGTTGAAATCATAAGACGTGTTGTGGTGCAGCGCGCCATCGACGGCAGGGCCATTGCCGAGCCAGACGTAGCAACCGGGAGCCTCGCTGGCGAAGAACGAGAAATCATCGCCAGCCGTCGAGGGTGGAAAGGCTGTCCGTGCTTTCTCTCCGAAAACGCTTTGCGCCGCCTTGAGGGCGCGGCTTGTCGCATCCGTATCATTGATGACGGGAGGTATGCGACGGATGAAGTCGTAGCTGGCTTCGATGCCGAACATGACGGCGGTTCCCGCTGCCAGCCGCCCGATTTCCTCTTCCAACTGGTCACGAACATGAGCCGAATAAGCCCGCGCCGTGCCGCCGATCTCGACGACATCAGGGATGACATTGAGCGCTTTGGGATCACCCGCCTGCACCGAACAGGCGCTGACGACAGCCGGTTGCAGCGGATCGACCACGCGCCCGACGATGCTTTGCAGCGCGGCCAGAAAACTCCCCGCTGCCGTGATCGGGTCACGCCCCAGATGCGGTTTTGCACCGTGGGTGCCGACCCCTTTGAACGTCACGCGCCAGCTATCGGAGGACGCCAGTTGTGGTCCCTCGACCACCGCCATTTCATCAACATCCAGCCCCGGCATATTGTGCAGGCCATAGACGGCATCGCAGGGGAATAGGTCGAACAGACCGTCCTCCACCATCTGTTTCGCGCCGCCACGTCCTTCTTCGGCAGGCTGGAAAATAAAGTGCACGGTGCCGGAAAAATTGCGGCTCGTGGCCAGGTGACGTGCAGCACCCAGCAGCATCACCGTGTGTCCATCATGGCCGCAAGCGTGCATCTTGCCGGGGATGGTGGATTTATAGGGCCGCTCCGCCATCTCAGGCATGGCGAGCGCATCCATATCCGCGCGCAGGCCGATACGGCGGGTGCCATTGCCCACCTGAAGGGTGCCGACGACGCCGGTTTCGCCTAGGCCCCGATGAACGCTAATCCCGGCCTCTTCCAGATGCTTGGCAACCAGCGCGCTGGTATGCTCTTCTTCGAAACCCAGTTCCGGGTGGGCGTGCAGGTCGTGTCGCAGAGCGGTCAGAAAAGGCAGGTCGTTTCCGAACCGGGCGAGCGGGGTCATGGGCGGTCTTTCCTTGCGAAAGCAAAACGGGCTTCTTTTTCTAGTGCAGAAGCCCCTGAAAATTAATAGTACCGACTGAGAAAACGGAAATAATATCGCCGCGAAAGGAATGGTCATGAAGCCGCACGAATTCTGGCAGGATATCCATGCGCCCGGCAGCTTCGATCTCGCCGGTCCCCATTCCGGTTCCTTCCCGGTGACGCTCGATGATGGCAGGCAATTGCGCCTGCCGATCCGCCCGCTAGCCGATGGGGAACATGCGCTCGCATCGCTGATCGTCAATCAGGCATCTTTCCCTGTTGTCGAAGCTTTGGCGGGAAATCTCGCGGCGAAGCTCAAGCCTTTCGATATCGATGTCATCGTCGGTCTTCCCACGCTTGGCCTGACACTTGCGGCAGAAGTCGCACGCCACCTTGGCCACAGCCGCTACGTGCCGCTCGGGACGTCGCGAAAATTCTGGTATCTGGACGAATTGTCCGTGCCCATGTCTTCGATCACCACGCAACAGCAGAAACGGCTCTATATCGACCCACGCATGCTTCCACTACTGGAGGGCAAGCGAGTTGCGCTGGTGGATGATGTGATTTCCAGCGGCACCTCCATCATCGCCGGTCTTTCACTTCTTGCCGCGTCCAACATCGAGCCCGTCGTCATCGGTGCCGCCATGCTGCAATCTGACAGATGGCAGGAAAAACTGGCCAGTTTCGGCGAGCAATGGACCGGCAGGGTGCAAAGGGTTTTTCAGACGCCGATGCTGAAAAAGGGCGGTGACGGGTGGCATTCCTGACAGCTATCAATCGCCGGTAGGCGCGCTCTGGTCATTTTTTCACCCTGCACATTTTTTGACTTGCGAAGCCGAAGAGGATGGGCCTAGGATCATCACCAACAGCGTACCCCGGCATCGAGCTTATCGCTAAGCTCATGGCTTTAAATATAAAAAACGACCCCGCCTTTTGGAATTCCTGCATGCAACTTGTTTTCGACGGTCATAATGATGTCCTCCTGCGTTTGTGGCGCAACGCCAAAATGGGAAGCGATCCCGTCGCCGAGTTCATGCAGGGTACATATGAAGGCCATATCGATGCGCCGCGCGCCAAGGCGGGCGGATTGGCAGGTGGCATCTGCGCCATCTACATTCCCTCTGGTGATCTGATCCTCAAGGAGCCCGACGCATCAGGCCACTACATCACCCCGCTTGCGGCACCGCTCGAGCGCCAGCCATCGCTCGATATCGCGCTGGAAAAGGCTGCGATTGCGCTACGTCTTGATCAGGCGGGCGGCTGGAAGCTGTGCCGCTCGACCGTCGAAATCCGCCAAGCCATGGCAGACGGCGTGTTTGCAGCAGTGCTGCACATGGAAGGCTGCGAGCCGATTGCCGCCGATCTCGATGCGTTGGATGTGTTCTATGCCGCAGGGCTGCGCTCGCTCGGCCCTGTCTGGAGCCGCCATAATATTTTCGGCCACGGCGTGCCGTTCGCCTATCCCATGTCGCCGGATACGGCGCCAGGGCTGACCGATGCCGGTTTCGAGCTGGTGAAGCGCTGCAACCGGCTCGGCATCCTCATCGATCTCGCGCATATCACCGAAAAAGGCTTCTGGGACGTGGCGAAAACCACCGATCAGCCTTTGGTCGCCAGCCATTCCAACGTCCATGCGCTCACGCCCGTGGCCCGCAATCTCACCGATAAGCAGATGGACGCCATCAAGGAGAGCAAGGGTTTGGTCGGTCTCAATTACGCCGTGACCATGTTGCGCCCGGATGCGCGCGATGACGCCAACACGCCGATTTCGGCCATGGTGCAGCACATCGATTACATGGTCAAACGCATGGGCATCGATTGCGTGGCACTGGGTTCGGACTTCGATGGCGCGACCATCCCAACGGAAATCCGCGATGCCAGTGGCAACAATAATCTTGTTGCCGCGCTCAAATCTGCGGGATACGCTGATCAAGACCTTGCTAAAATTTGCCGGGAAAACTGGCTGCGCGTTTTGGCTCAGGCATGGCACGAACCAGCCTGAGACCGAGTAGACACCGAGATACAAACAGGGGAAGACGATGAACAAATCGCTCAACAAAGCCGCCCGCATCCTCGCCACCAGCGTGGCTCTTTCGATGCTTTCTCTCGCAGCGCCACAAGCCTTTGCGGCAACGCCTGCCGATACGCTGGTCGAAGGTTTCGCCATCGATGACATCATCTCGCTCGATCCGGGCGAGGCGTTCGAGATTACGACTGCGGAAGTCACCGGCAACACCTATAGCAAGCTCGTTTCCATCGATATCGCTGATACGTCCAAGGTGAAGGGTGATCTGGCCGAAAGCTGGACGACCTCCGAAGACGGTCTGACCTACACGTTCAAGCTGAAGCAGGGCCTCAAATTCGCCTCTGGCAATCCGCTGAGTGCAGAAGATGTCGCTTTCTCCATGGAGCGTGCCGTCAAGCTGGATAAATCCCCGGCTTTCCTTCTGACGCAATTCGGCCTCAACGGCGATAACGTCACAGAAAAGGCGAAGGCAACCGATGCCAACACCTTTGTGCTGACCGTTGACAAGCCCTATGCGCCAAGCTTCGTTCTCAACGTTTTAACGGCAACGGTTGCCTCGGTGGTGGACAAGAAGCTGGTGATGGAGAAGGCGAAGGCGGTGACGCCAAGCGCCGATTACAAATATGACAGCGATTTCGGCAACGAATTCCTCAAGACCGGTTACGCCGGTTCCGGCCCTTACAAAATTCTTGGCTGGAAGGCCAACGAAGCCGTTATTCTTGAGGCCAACCCGAATTATTACGCTGAAAAGCCAAAGCTGAAGCGCGTCGTCTACCGCCACATGAAGGAAAGCTCCGGTCAGCGTCTGGCGCTTGAAAATGGCGATATCGATGTTGCCCGCAATCTTGAGCCAGGCGACATGGAAGCCGTGTCCAAGAAGGAAGGCTTCACTGTTATCTCTGCACCCAAGGGTACGGTCTATTATCTCGGCCTGAACCAGAAGAACGAGAACCTGAAAAAGCCTGAGGTCGTTGAGGCCTTCAAGTATCTTGTCGATTACGAAGGTATCGGTGCGACCATCATCAAGGGCATCGGTGAGATACACCAGACCTTCCTGCCGAAGGGGCAGCTCGGTGCGCTGGATGAAAACCCTTACAAGCTGGACGTCGCGAAGGCGAAGGAACTGTTGGCAAAGGCTGGTCTGAAAGACGGCTTTACGGTAACCATGGATGTGCGCAACACGCAGCCGGTTACCGGCATTGCGGAAAACATGCAGCAGACATTGGCGCAGGCTGGCATCAAGCTGGAAATCATTCCCGGCGATGGCAAGCAGACTCTGACAAAGTATCGCGCTCGCCAGCATGACATCTATATCGGTGACTGGGGTTCCGACTATTTCGACCCGAACTCCAATGCTGAAACCTTCACCATCAATTACGACAACTCGGACGAAGGCAAGAACAAGACGCTGGCATGGCGCAATGCCTGGGACGTTCCTGAACTGACAAAGGAAACGCAGGCTGCTTTGTTGGAGAAAGACAACGCCAAGCGTGCGGCCATGTATCAGGACCTTCAGAAAAAGGTTCTGGAAAGCGGCCCGTTCGTCGTGATCGAACAGAAGACGGAAATTGCCGGCTTCTCCAACAAGGTCAAAGGTCTGAAGCTTGGACCAAGCTTCGACACCAACTATGTCTACCCGGTCTCCAAGGAATAGTCCGGCAGGATTGATTCAGTGACCATTATTGAAACAGTACCAAGGCCAAGGCGCGGCAAAAGCCGCGCCAACAAGCGCCTGACCGCCGTTCTCGGCTTCCTCGTTACCGTCATCACCACCTTTTTGGGGTTGCTGGCGGTTACATTCTTCATCGGTCGCGTTATCCCCATCGATCCCGCCTTGGCGATCGTGGGGGATCGTGCGCCTGCCCATGTGATAGAGCGAGTGCGCGAAGAACTCGGCCTCAATCTGCCGCTCTGGCAGCAGTTTTTCCTCTACATCAAACAGGCGTTGACCGGCGACTTCGGCACGTCTGTCCTCACAACCAACCCTGTTATGACCGATATCATCCGGGTCTTTCCCGCCACAATCGAGCTTGCCACCATCGGCACGCTGATCGGTGCCGTCTTCGGTATTCCGCTCGGTGTTCTCGCCGCCGTCAAGCGCGGCAGTATCATCGACCAGATCGTGCGTATCATCGGTCTCGTCGGTTATTCCGTGCCGATCTTCTGGCTCGGCCTGCTGGCGCTGCTGGTGTTTTACGCCAAGCTGAACTGGGTCGCTTACCCCGGGCGCATGGATATCGTCTACGAATTCACCTTCACCCCCGTCACCGGCTTTTACCTCCTGGATGCCTTCTGGCAGGGGCAGTGGGATGTGCTGTGGGACCTTTTCCGCCACATCATTCTGCCTGCCGGATTGCTCGGTTACTTTTCGCTGGCCTATATCAGCCGCATGACGCGCTCTTTCATGCTGAATGAATTGAGCCAGGAATACATCGTCGCGGCCCGTGCCAAGGGCCTGTCTGAAACCCGCATCATCTGGTTTCACGCGCTGCGCAACGCTGCCGTGCCACTGTTGACGGTTATCGTGCTGTCCTATGCCGGTCTGCTGGAAGGGTCGGTCCTGACGGAAACCATCTTCTCCTGGCCGGGCCTGGGGCTCTACATCACCAACTCCCTGCAGAATGCGGATATGAACGCCGTTCTCGGCGGGACCATCGTGATCGGCGCTGTCTTCATCAGCATCAATCTCCTGTCCGATCTGCTCTACCGGACGCTCGATCCAAGGACGCGCAGCCGATGACGACAGCTTTGACCCCCTTGAAACCCTATAGCCGCGAATGGCTGCTGTCCGATCGCCCCGCCTCGCGCAGGCAGGCACGACTTGGCCGCGCCTATGTCATCTGGCGGCGCTTTTCGGAAAACCGGCTGGCGCTGGCCGGGCTTGGCATCATTCTCGTATTGGTGTTGGTCGCGATCTTTGCCGATGTGCTGGCCCCGCATTCCGCTGTTCAGGGTGATCTGCGCAATGCCCGCCTGTTGCCTCCGGGCAGCGCAGGCTATCTGCTCGGCACGGACGATCAGGGCCGCGATATCCTCTCGCGCCTCATCCATGGGTCGCGTCTGACGTTATTCGTGGTTCTGCTGGTTGCCATCATTGCAGCCCCCGTTGGCCTCATCGTCGGAACGGTGGCCGGTTATGCCGGTGGCTGGGTGGATGCAGTCCTTATGCGCATCACCGATATCTTTCTGGCGTTCCCCAAGCTTGTTCTGGCGCTGGCGCTGGTTGCGGCACTCGGGCCGGGCATCGAGAATGCGGTGCTCGCCATCGCCATCACCTCATGGCAACCCTATGCCCGCATTGCCCGCGCTGAAACCATGACCTTCCGCCATTCCGATTTCATCGCAGCGGTGCAATTGATGGGCGCGTCGCCGTGGCGCATTGTGCTCAAACACGTCATGCCGCTGTGCATGTCATCGCTCATCGTGCGTGTCACGCTGGATATGGCAGGCATCATTCTGACGGCAGCTGGTCTCGGCTTCCTCGGCCTCGGCGCACAGCCGCCGCTGCCGGAATGGGGCGCGATGATCGCATCCGGTCGCCGCTTCATTCTCGACCAATGGTGGGTTGCGGCCATGCCGGGCATTGCCATCCTCATCGTCAGCCTGGGCTTCAACCTGTTGGGCGATGGTCTACGTGATGCGCTGGACCCGAAGGAGGCAGGCCAATGAGTGCGCCGCTTCTGACCGTCGAAAACCTGCGCGTCAGCTTTCCCACCCGCACAGGGCTTGTGGAAGCGGTGCGCGGCGTCTCGTTTACGCTTGGCAAGGAACGTCTGGGCATCGTCGGTGAATCCGGTTCCGGCAAGTCCCAGACCGGCCGCGCCATCATGGGTCTGACGCCGTCAGCCGCAAAAATCGAGGCGGATGCCTTGCGTTTCGGCGATATCGATCTCATGAAAGCCTCAGCTAAGCAGCGCCGGAGTATTCGCGGCAAGCGCATCGGCATGATTCTGCAGGACCCGAAATATTCGCTGAACCCGGTCATGCCGATCGGTCGCCAGATCGTGGAGACCTTGCAGACGCATGAGCGCATCAGCACATCGGCGGCCAAACAGCGGGCGCTCGACATGCTGGAGGCCGTGCAGATTCGCGAGCCTGAGCGTGTTTTCGGTCTTTACCCGCACGAAGTCTCCGGCGGCATGGGCCAACGTGTGATGATTGCCATGATGCTGGTCTGCGGCCCGGAACTGCTGATTGCCGACGAACCGACATCGGCGCTTGACGTGACCGTGCAGCTGGAAGTGCTCGGCATTCTCGACAAGCTGGTGCGGGATCGCGGCATGGGTCTCATCTTCATCTCGCATGATCTGCGGCTGGTTTCGTCCTTTTGCGACCGCGTCATTGTTATGTATGCGGGCCGCGTGGTGGAAGAGCTTCAGGCGGCCAATCTGGATAATGCCCAGCATCCCTATACCCGCGGGCTGCTCAACTGCCTTCCAAAGATTGGTGAGAACAGGCATCCGCTGCCGGTTCTGGACCGTCAGGTGGAGTGGCGCCTATGACCACAGTTCTGTCCGTCACCGATCTGCTGGTGGATTTCGAAGGCCATATCGCGCTGGATGGGGTCAGTATCGATGTCGCTCAGGGCGAATCTTTCGGGCTCGTCGGCGAATCCGGCTCAGGCAAATCCACCCTGCTGCGCGCCATTGCCGGTCTCAACCACTTCGACGAGGGCAGCCTCATGGTCGAGGGGCGGACCTACAAGAGCAAGTTTCGCGAAAAGAGTTTTTACCGCGATGTGCAGATGGTGTTTCAGGACCCCTATGGCTCGCTTCATCCGCGCCAGACGGTGGACGCGCTGCTGTTGGAGCCTCTGACGATCCACGGCATGGATGACAAGGAAGGCCGTATCACCCGTGCGCTGGATGAAGTCGGCCTAGGAACCGGTTTCCGCTTCCGCTATTCGCATCAACTTTCCGGCGGCCAGCGCCAGCGCATCGCCATTGCACGTGCGCTGATTCTGGAGCCGAAAATCCTGCTGCTGGATGAGCCGACATCGGCGCTCGACGCTTCCATTCAGGCCGAAATCCTCAACTTGCTGGAACAGGCGCGCAAGGACCGTGGCCTCACCTTCCTCATGGTCAGCCACGATCTGGGCGTCATCAGCCACATGTGCGACCGTCTTGCCGTCATGAAAAGCGGTAAGGTGGTGGAAATGCTGGATGTGGAGGCGCTGGAAAGTCGAGAGTTTCAGGCGGATTACACACGGCAGTTGCTGGTGGCGAGTGAGGGTTTTGTGCGCGATTGAGGCGTGGTTATTCTCCCACTCTTCTGTCACCCCGGGCTTGATCCGGGGTCCAGCCGTCTTGCGTCTGCAAGACGAATAGAGTCTTCTGCGATCAAGGACTTGATCGCGCTGGATACCGGGTCTAGCCCGGTATGACGGCCCATTAGAAAACGGAAAACCACCATGAATCTACGCGCATTGATGTATTTCGATGAGCTTGTCCGCACCAGTTCCATGCGCGCGGCGGCGGAAAATCTCAATGTTGCGCCCACCGCTGTCAGCCGCCAGATCGAAAATCTGGAAGAGTATTTCGGCACGCCGCTGGTGGAGCGCTCCAGCCGTGGCGTGACCTTGACGGCAGCGGGAGAGCTTCTTGCGGAACGTGCCGGAAAGACTCTGCGCGAACTTGGTCACGTTCACCAGTTGATCGATGATCTCAAGGGGCTGGAGCGTGGGCGCGCCACGATCTATGCCAATGGCGCAACAGTCGCCAGCCTGCTGGCACCGGCGCTATCGCAATTCAGCCAGACCTATCCGAAGCTGCGTTTCGATGTCCATATCACCAGCGCCCGTCAGGCTATTGATGCGCTTGTTACGGCACAGGCCGACATCGCCATCACGCTGTTTGCGCCTGAAACCTCCGAGGTGAAAATCCTCGCAAAGCGGGAAATCTGCTATGATGTCATCCTTCCCGCAGAGCACCCACTAGCAGGTAAACCTTCGATTTCATTGAAAGAAATCGCCAATATGCCGTTGGCGTTACCGGAAAAAACATTCGCGGCACGGCAAGCCTTCGACGCGCTATTTGCGCAAGCCGGTGTCACTCTCGATCCGGTCTTCACCGCCAGCTCGCTTGAGTTGCTGAAAGAATTGGTGCTGGACCGCGCAGCCGTTACGCTTCTTCCGGCACTTGCCGTTGCCCGCGAAATCAAGTCCGGGCAGATGGTGGCGATACCTTTGAGCAGTACCAAGGGCGTGCGCACACATATGGAACTTTGCGTTGCACCAGACCGTGACTTGTCCTTTGCGGCCGCCACGCTTGCCGGTTTCATCGAGACCTTCATGGGCAACCTGCCAAAATAGACGGTTGATTTTTACCTCTGATGTCGTGTAGCGATTTTCGCAACGCGCTGAACACAAAATGTTCGCACCACTCGACCGGAGTTGACGATGATCCGCAGCACTCTTTCGCAATCTGCAAAATTCACACGCCGTTTGGCCCTTGGCCTTGCCGTCGCCACTGCTCTTTCAGCCATGCTGCCCGCGACCTCGGTGTTTGCAGCCGCTAAAAACTCCATCGTCATCGGCATGGGCGGCGAACCGTCGGGCCTCGATCCCACCGTCGCCGCGCCCGTCTTCATCGGGCAGGTCACATGGCAGAACATCTTCGAAGGGCTCGTTACGATCGACAGGGATGGCAAGATTCAGCCGCAACTGGCAGACAGCTGGGAAATATCCGAAGACGGAAAGACCTATACATTCAAGCTGCATGAGGGCGTGAAATTCCACGATGGAGAGGTTTTCGATTCCGCTGTCGCCAAGTCGTCGCTGGAGCGCGCGCGTGGTGACGCCTCCGTCAATCCGCAGAAGCGGTTCTTTGCGGCCATCAGCAGCATCGAAACGCCTGATGCAACGACGCTTGTTCTCAAACTGAAGCAGCCCTCTGGCAGCCTGCTCTATTGGCTCGGCTGGCCCGCTTCGGTCATGGTCGGCACCAAGTCTGCCGAAACCAACAAGACGATACCCATCGGCACCGGTCCGTTCAAGTTCGTCAATTGGGCCAAGGGCGACAAGGTCGAGTTGGCGCGCAACATGGATTACTGGAACAAGGATGTAACCGTCGCGCTTGATAAGGCCACCTTCCGTTTTATTCCCGATCCGCAGGCTCAAGCCGCTGCGCTGAAATCCGGCGATGTCGATGCCTTTCCCGAATTCGGCGCACCAGAGCTGATGGCGTCTTTCGAGGGCGATGCGCGGCTCGGTACCTTCATCGGCAACACCGAGCTGAAGGTCGTTGCGGGCATGAACAACGCCGTCAAACCCTTCAACGACAAGCGCGTTCGCCAGGCTTTGATGATGGCGGTGGATCGAGCCACCATCATAGAAGGCGCATGGTCCGGCTTCGGTACGGCCATCGGCAGCCATTACACGCCCAATGATCGCGGCTATGTGAATACGACCGGCGTTCTGTCCTATGATGCGGAAAAGGCGAAGGCGCTGCTGGCTGAGGCGGGATATCCCAACGGGCTGAGCTTCACCATCAAGGCACCGCAGATGCCTTACGCACAGCGCACCTCGCAGGTCCTGCAAGCGATGTTTGCCGAAATCGGCGTGACGATGACCATCGAAACCACGGAATTTCCGGCCAAATGGGTATCGGATGTGCTGAAGGGCGCCAATTACGAAATGACCATCGTCGCCCATGCGGAACCGATGGATATCGATATATTCTCGCGCGATCCCTATTATTTCAACTATAAGAACCCGACCTTCAACGAGATCATCAAGAATGTCGAACTGACCGCTGATCCCGTCGAGCAGGAAGAGCTTTATCAGGATGCACAGAAAATTCTGGCGCAGGATGTGCCAGCGCTTTTCCTCTTCGTCATGCCGAAGCTCGGCGTGTGGGACAAAAAAATACAGGGTCTGTGGGAGAATGAGCCGATCCCGTCCAACGTGCTGACGGATGTGCATTGGGAAGAGTGATGTTTTGTTTGCCGTATAGTGATGGTGGGTGGGGCTTACCCCCCTCTGTCCTGCCGGACATCTCCCCCTCAAAGGGGGAGATCGATAAGCGGCGATCTTCCGGCCACCTTGAACGCTGCGGATTGGGTGACGAGGGCGCGTCTTTCCGATCTCCCCACATGAGGGGGAGATGTCCGGCAGGACAGAGGGGGGTAAGCCCCACCCACCGTCATATACGGGCCTCAACATGATCGCCCTCATCGTCAAACGCATCCTCGGCCTCCTTCTCACCCTGCTCGCCGTATCCTTCCTCATCTACACCGTCATGGGCCTGCTACCGGGAGACCCCGCCGCCATCATGCTCGGCACCTCGGCCAGTCCCGATACACTTGCGGCATTGCAAAAGCAGATGGGTCTCGATCAGCCTCTCGTGCTGCGCTACCTGCAATGGCTCGCGGCGATGGCGCGAGGCGATCTGGGGCAATCCTATACTTACGGCGTTCCAGTGGCGGGGCTCATCCTCGACAGGCTTACCGTCACCCTGCCACTCGCTCTCATCGCCGTCGGCCTGTCCATCCTCATCGCCCTGCCGTTGGGTGTCATGGCCGCGCGATACAGAGGCGGCGTGATCGATTTTCTGTGCGGTCTGTTTTCCCATGCGGGCATCGCCGTGCCCGGCTTCTGGGTCGGGCTTTTGCTCATCCTTCTCTTCTCCACCACACTCGGCTGGATGCCCGCAGGCGGCTTTCCGGGCTGGCAGGCAGGTGCGGATGTGGCATTGAAGGCGCTCGTTCTTCCGGCGGTGGCGCTTGCCTTCTCTCAAGCCAGTGTGCTGACGCGGGTCTGCCGCTCGGCCATGCTGGAGGTGATGAGCGAGGATTTCGTGCGGACTGTTCGCGCCAAGGGCATTGGTGAGGCCGCGACCTTGTGGAAACACGTTCTGCCCAATGCTCTGATTCCCGTCATCACCATGATCGGCCTGCAATTCACGTTCCTGATTGCAGGTACGGTGCTGGTGGAAAACGTCTTCAACCTGCCGGGGCTCGGGCGTCTCGCCTATCAGGCGCTGACACAGCGAGACATCGTCGTCATGCAATCGGTCGTGCTCTTCTTCTGCGCGCTGGTCATCGTGATGAATTTCCTTGTCGATATGGCCTATCTGCTGATTGATCCGCGGTTGCGGGCGCGTGCTGCATGAGACGCTTCAATCGCCGCAGTGTCCCTCTTCTCACTGGTGCCATCATCACCGGCGCTCTTGTTGCCATTGCGCTGCTGTCGCTCGTCTGGACACCGCAGATACCCACGAAGATGCACATCGTCGCCAAGTTAAAGCCGCCGTTGACGCAGGGTCTGTTGGGTACCGATCAGTTCGGGCGTGATATTCTCTCGATGCTGATGGTCGGGGCGTGGAATTCGCTCTCTACCGCCGTCGTGGCGGTTGCCATCGGCGCGACCATCGGCACGCTCGTCGGCATTTTTGCCGCCGCGCAACGCGGTGTCGTCGAGGCTTTGCTCATGCGTCTTTGCGATATCGTCTTCGCACTGCCACCCATCCTTTCGGCGATGATGCTGGGTGCTTTTATCGGCTCCGGCCGCTTCACTGCCATCGTCGCCATCGCCACCTTCATGGTGCCGGTGTTTGCTCGGCTCACCTGTGCGGCGGCTCTGCAATTATGGGCGCGGGACTTTGTGTTGGCGGCGGAAAGCCTGGGGCGGAGCAGGGGCGGTATTACCTTCACCCACATTCTGCCGAACCTCACCAACCTTATCATCGTGCAGGTCAGCATCCAGCTGGGTCTTGCTATCCTGACCGAAGCGGGCCTCAGCTTCCTCGGTCTCGGCATGCCACCGCCCGCACCTACCTGGGGCCGGATGTTGTGGGAATCGCAGACCTATCTGTCCGCCGCGCCCTGGCTCGCGATCCTCCCCGGCTTGGCAATCGCGCTGGCGGTTCTCGGCTTCAATCTGCTGGGCGACGGCTTGCGGGATTTGCTCGACCCGAGACTGCGCCGTTAGCGAAACAACGACAATGTGAGGCAGATGTCGTATTGCTGCCGCCATTGCTCTGTTACAGCGGGGGCCATAATCTTGGAGTTGAAACCCTATGCTGCGCCTGTCGGACAATCCCGCTCTATCCGGTTCGGTCGATGATGCCGATCTGGCATTGACGGAACCCGCCACGCCGAAAGTCGGCCTTGTCGATATTCTGCAAGGGCTTGCCAGCGATGAAAGCCGTGAGCGCATTGCCGTCGGCGATCTTCTGTCTGCCATGGGCGATCGTGCCTTCGGCGCGTTGATGCTGGTCTTTGCGCTGCCCAACATCGTGCCGACACCGCCCGGGACATCGGCGATAACTGGAACGCCGCTGGTCTTTTTGGCAGCCCAGCTTTTCGCAGGAAAGAGTCCTTGGCTGCCACGCATGATCTCAGATCGTTCGCTGGCGCGGGAAGATTTCGCCCGCGTCGTTCAAAAGATCGTCCCTGTTCTGCTGTGGGTTCAGAAGCTTCTGAAGCCGCGCATGGAAGTCCTTCTTTTGCCGGTATGCGAGCGTCTGATTGGCCTTGTCTGTCTGCTTCTTGCGGTCATTCTGGCCCTGCCCATTCCACTCGGCAACATCCTGCCCGCTATCGCAATATGCTGTTTTTCCTTCGCTCTTCTGGAACGCGACGGCCTGTTTGCCCTTATCGGCGGTGTTCTATCGGTGATCTCGCTGGCGGTCGTCAGCGGCGTGATTTATGGCATTGCCAAAGCCACGCTTTATTTCGTGGTCGGACCATTGTTGGGGTGAGCGTGCCTCGCCGCGTTTGACATGGGCTCTAGAAAAATGTCAGCACAGTGGAAATATGACGTAAGGGCAGGCATATGGCCAAACGATCCGAAACAGGTGGACGGCTAGATGACGCGGCGCGGGCCGGGTGGCTCTATTACGTTGCCGGTCGCACGCAGGATGAGATCGCTGCCGCCATGAGCATTTCCCGCCAGTCGGCGCAGCGCCTCGTGTCGTTGGCGGTTGCCGAACGACTGATCAAGGTCCGGCTCGACCACCCCATTGCCGCTTGCCTGGAAAAAAGCGAGGCCCTGCGGGCACGGTTTTCGCTGAAATATGTCGAGGTCGTACCAAGCGATCCCGCTGGCGTTTCCTCCACCGTCGGCATTGCCGAGGCGGGAGCGGCGGAAATCGAACGCTGGCTGCGCAAGACAGACCCCATCGTGCTGGCCATCGGCACGGGCCGAACGCTGAAAGCGGCGGTCGATCAGTTGCCACCGATGGAATGCCCGCAACACCGCATCGTCTCGCTGACCGGCAATATCGGGCCGGATGGCTCTGCGGCCTATTACAACGTCATCTTCAGCATGGCCGATGCCATCAAGGCGCGGCACTTTCCCATGCCTTTGCCGGTTCTCTGTTCGTCGGCGGAAGAGCGGGAATTGCTGCATGATCAGTCCATGGTCCGCTCCACGCTCGCACTGGGTGCCGCTGCCGATGTGACCTTCGTCGGTGTCGGTCAGTTGGCAGAGGACGCGCCGCTCTGCGTCGATGGCTTTCTTGAGGTTCAGGAAATGCGCGACCTCATAGCCAAAGGCGGTGCGGGCGAGATTTGCGGCTGGTCGTTCGACCGGGATGGCCGGATCCTCGACACGCCGATCAATGATCGTGTCGCCTCCGTTCCCCTGCCACCACGCGAGACAAGCACGGTGATCGGTATTGCCCAGGGCAAGCAAAAATCACCTGCCATTCTCGCCGCGTTGCGCGGTGGCCTGCTCAATGGCGTGATAACGGATGAGGCTTCAGCCGAATATTTGCTCAGAGATTGAGCAGAAATATCATCGTTATTTCAGTATGTTAGTTATTCCTTGTGCATCGCAGCGCAGGTAAGTGCTTGACTTCCGTCTCCCAAAAGTGAGTATTTGCCCTAGAGCAAAGCGAATGCTCACTAACTTCTTCTGGGAGGAAGATCATGACATTGAAGACACTTCTGCTGGGCGCGTGCTCGGCTCTCGCCTTTTCGGGCCTCGCTTCTGCAGAAACGCTGACCATCGCCACCGTCAACAACGGTGACATGATCCGCATGCAGGGACTGACATCCGAATTCACTGCCAAAAACCCTGATATACAGGTTGAATGGGTCACGCTGGAAGAAAACGTCCTGCGTGAGCGCGTCACCACCGATATCGCTACCAATGGCGGTCAGTACGACATCATGACCATCGGCAACTACGAAGTGCCGATCTGGGCCAAGCAGGGCTGGCTTCTGCCGCTTGAAAAGCTGGGCGAAGGCTATGACGTCGCAGACATGCTGCCATCCATCAAAGGTGGCCTGACGGTCGACAGCAAGCTTTACGCTGCACCGTTCTACGGTGAATCCGCCATGATCATGTATCGCAAGGATCTGTTTGAAAAAGCAGGCCTGAAGATGCCTGAAAACCCAACTTGGGAATTCATTGGCGATGCAGCCCGCAAGATCACCGACCGCACGGCCGATGTGAATGGCATGTGCCTTCGTGGCAAGGCCGGTTGGGGCGAGAACATGGCCTTCATCACGGCGCTGACCAACTCCTTTGGCGGCCGCTGGTTTGATGAAAACTGGAAGCCACAGTTCGATCAGCCTGAATGGAAGAACGCGCTTCAGTTCTACGTTGACCTGATGAAGGATGCCGGTCCATCGGGCGCATCGTCCAACGGCTTCAACGAAAACCTGACGCTGTTCCAGCAGGGCAAATGCGGCATGTGGATCGACGCCACGGTTGCAGCCTCCTTCGTATCGAACCCTAAAGATAGCAAAGTCGCCGATCAGGTTGGCTATGCACTCTTCCCAACGCAGGGCGAAATGAAGAACCATGGCAACTGGCTCTGGTCCTGGAACCTCGCCATTCCAAAGAGCTCGCAGAAGGCTGAAGCCGCCGAAAAGTTCATTGCCTGGGCAACCAGCAAGGAATACACGCAGCTCGTCGCCTCCAAGGATGGCTGGGCCAACGTGCCTCCTGGCACCCGTACCTCGCTCTACAAGAACGCTGACTACCAGAAGGCCGCAGGCTTTGCAGCACCGACGCTTGCTGCCATGAATGCTGCCGATATCACCAAGCCAACGGTCAAGCCTGTGCCTTACACAGGTGGTCAGTTCGTAGCGATCCCTGAGTTCCAGTCGCTCGGCACCACGGTTGGTCAGCTGTTCTCGGCGGTGGTTGCCGGTCAGTCCAGCGTTGATGATGCGCTTGCCAGCGCCCAGTCCACAGCCACGCGCGAAATGACGCGCTCGGGATACATCAAGTAATCCTCCCGAAAACAGCCGCCCGGTCGTGATGACCGGGCGGCGCGTTTGCTGAACAGACTTTTTCACAGATACCGATTGCTACCCGTTCAGAACAAGAAAATGCCAAGCGTTCCGCGTGATTGACCGCGCGGTTCCGAATTGGGAGGGAGCCGCATGGCGACGCAAAACACTAAAAATCTGGCGCGGTTGATGATGGCGCCGTCGGTTGTCATGCTTCTGGTGTGGATGATCGTGCCACTGTCCATGACGCTGTGGTTCTCTTTCCAGAATTACAATCTGCTGAACCCGGCCAATGTCAGCTTTGCCGGCCTGTTCAATTACCAGTATTTTTACACCGACCCGGCCTTCTTCCAATCCATCTGGAACACGCTCGTCATCGTCGGCGGCGTGCTGCTGATCACGATCATCGGCGGCATCGGCCTTGCGCTGTTGCTGGACCAGCCCATTTTCGGGCAGGGCATCGTGCGCATTCTCGTCATCTCGCCGTTTTTCGTCATGCCACCGGTGGCCGCACTCGTGTGGAAGAACATGATCATGCATCCCGGTTACGGCGTGCTGGCAGACCTCAGCCGGTTCTTCGGGGCGCAGCCGATCGACTGGTTCTCGCAGTTTCCGCTGCTGTCCATCGTCATCATTGTTGCATGGCAGTGGCTGCCTTTCGCAACGCTGATCCTGCTGACAGCCCTTCAATCGCTGGATGGCGAGCAGAAGGAAGCCGCTGAGATGGATGGCGCGAGCTTCTTCAGCCGCTTCATTTATCTGACGTTGCCGCATCTGGCCCGCGCTATTACCGTGGTCATTCTCATCCAGACGATCTTCCTGCTTGGCGTCTACGCGGAAATTCTCGTCACCACCAATGGTGGACCGGGCTACGCCTCGACCAATCTCGCCTTCCTCATCTACCGCACGGCGCTGCTTGGCTATGATGTGGGTGGTGCGTCCGCAGGCGGCATCATCGCCGTTATCCTTGCCAATATCGTCGCCATCTTCCTGATGCGCGCCGTCGGCAAAAACCTCGATCGATAGGAGTACGGATCATGGCTCGTAATGTCTCGACGCGCTCCAAAATCGGCTTCACCATTGTTGCCTGGGCTTTAGCACTTCTGTTGTTCTTCCCCATCCTCTATGCGTTTCTCACGTCCTTAAAGACGGAGCCGGAAGCCATTGCGGGCTTCAGCCTCTGGCCATCGGGCACGTTTGAAAACTACATCACGGTCAACACCCAGCGTGATTATTTCAAGCCCTTCATGAACTCGGTGATCCTGTCGGTTGGCTCCACCATCGTCGCCCTCATCATCGCCATTCCGGCTGCCTGGGCCATGGCCTTTTCGCCGACAAAGCGCACCAAGGATATCTTGATGTGGATGCTCTCCACCAAGATGATGCCGGCCGTTGCCGTGCTGGTGCCGATCTATCTTCTGTTCCGCAATGCAGGGCTCCTGGATACGCGCATCGGGCTCACCATCATGCTCACCTTCATTAACCTGCCGATTGTGGTGTGGATGCTCTACACATATTTCCGGGAAATTCCGGGCGAAATCCTCGAAGCTGCACGCATGGATGGCGCATCCTTGTGGAACGAGATCGTCTATGTGCTGACGCCGATGGCGATCCCCGGCATTGCCTCCACACTGCTTCTCAACATCATTCTGGCGTGGAACGAGTCCTTCTGGACCATTCGCCTCACCACCACCAATGCGGCACCGCTCACGGCCTTCATCGCCTCCTTCTCCAGCCCGCAGGGCCTGTTCTGGGCCAAGCTGTCTGCGGCCTCGATGATGGCGATTGCGCCGATCCTCGTGCTTGGCTGGTTTTCCCAGAAACAACTCGTTCGCGGCCTCACCTTTGGCGCGGTGAAATAAGGAACAAGAAAATGGGCAGCATTTCCCTTAAAAACGTTTCCAAGGTCTTTGGTGAAGCCAAGGTCATTCCGTCTATCGATCTTGATATCAAGGATGGCGAGTTCGTCGTCTTCGTTGGCCCATCCGGCTGCGGCAAGTCCACGCTGCTGCGCCTCATTGCAGGGCTTGAGGATGTCACCGGCGGGCAGATCATCATCGATGGCAAGGATGTGAGCGAGAAGGCACCGGCAGAACGCGGGCTTGCCATGGTGTTTCAGTCCTATGCGCTTTATCCGCATATGAGTGTGCGCAACAATATCGGCTTTCCGCTCAAAATGGCCAAGCTCGACAAGGCCGTCATCGACAAGAAGGTCAATGATGCAGCAGCCGTTCTGAACCTCACCGATTATCTCGACCGTCGCCCATCGCAACTCTCAGGCGGCCAGCGCCAGCGTGTCGCCATCGGTCGTGCCATCGTGCGCGAGCCATCGGCGTTTCTGTTCGATGAGCCGCTATCCAACCTCGATGCGTCCTTGCGCGGCACCATGCGGCTGGAAATCTCCGAGCTGCACAACACGCTGAAGACGACGATGATTTACGTCACCCACGATCAGGTGGAAGCCATGACCATGGCTGACAAGATCGTCGTGCTCAATCGCGGCAATATCGAGCAGGTCGGCTCTCCGATGGAGCTTTACAAGACGCCGCGCAACCTCTTCGTCGCAGGCTTCATCGGCTCGCCGCGCATGAATTTCGTCAAGGGCGCCTACGCTGCCGCAAAGGGTGGCGATACGGTCGGTGTTCGCCCCGAACATCTGCTGCTGTCCAAGGAAAGCGGTCTGTGGCAGGGCAAGGTCACGGTGGCCGAACATCTGGGTTCCGACACCTTCATCCACATCAATGTCGATGACATCGGCATGGTCACGGCGCGCGCAGGCGGCGAGTTCGCCTGCCAGCACGGCGATACCGTCTACCTCACGCCCGATGACACCAAAATCCACAAGTTCGACAGCAAGGGCCTGGCCATATGACATTCAAACTCTCGCTCGCCACGCTTGAACAGGCGAAAGCGACGGCGGCTGTTCCGTCCTATTCGCGCAGTGACCTTTCCGCTGGCATCGTGCATTTCGGCGTCGGCAATTTCCATCGCGCCCATCAGGCGATCTATCTGGACGATCTGTTCAACACAGGCGCCGATCACGACTGGGCCATTGTCGGCGCGGGCGTTCTGCCATCAGATGCTGTGATGCGCGAGAAGCTGGCGAGCCAGGATTTTCTGACAACCGTGGTGGAGCAGGATAACAACCGCACCAGCGCACGCGTTACCGGACCGATGATCGACATTCTCAAGATCGGCGACACCGCGGTCATCATCGATACGCTGGCCGACCCGAAAATTCGCATCGTCTCGATGACGATCACCGAAGGCGGCTATTTCATCGACGCCTCTGGCGCGTTCAATCCCCAGCATCCGGCCATTACCGAAGACGGCAACAACCCGGCGGTACCCAAGACTGTTTTCGGTCTGATCGTCGCTGGCCTCAAGGCCCGCAAGGACAAAGGCCTCCAGCCCTTCACCGTCATGTCCTGCGATAACATTCCCCACAACGGCAAGGTCACGAAAAACGCAGTCGTCGGGCTTGCTGCGCTCTCCGATCCTGATTTCGCCAACTGGATCAGCGATAACGTCTCCTTCCCCAATTCCATGGTGGACCGCATCACGCCTGCCACCGGTCAGCGCGAGCGCGATATCGCCCGCGACGATTTCGGCATTGACGACAACTGGCCGGTCTTCTGCGAAGAGTTCAAGCAATGGGTCATGGAAGACAATTTTCCCGCAGGTCGTCCCGCGCTGGAAAAGGTCGGTGTGCAATTCGTGCCCGAAGTCGCACCCTATGAGCATATGAAGATCCGCATCCTCAACGGTGGCCATGCGGCGATTGCCTATCCCGCAGCTCTTCTCGATATCCACTTCGTGCATGAGGCGATGGAGCATCCGCTGATCCGCGCTTTTCTGGCGAAGCTGGAGAAGGAAGAGATCATCCCGATCATTCCGCCGGTGCCGGATACCGATCTCAACGAGTATTTCGGCCTGATCGAGCGCCGCTTCCTGAACCCCAAGATCGGCGACACGATCCCACGCCTTGCTCAGGACGGCTCCAACCGCCAGCCCAAATTCATTCTGCCATCGACGACGGATCGTCTTGAAAAGGGCGATGATATCGTCGGTCTCTCGCTGGTCTCGGCGCTCTGGTGCAGGTATTTTGCAGGCACATCAGACAGCGGCGCGCAGATCGTGTTCAACGATGCCAGCGCCGAGCGCCTGCAGGCTGCCGCCATCAAGGCGAAGGACGATCCGATGGCGTTTCTCGCCCTTGACGATATCTTTGGCGATGTCGCAAAATCCGAACTGTTCCGCAAACGCTTCTCCCATGCCTTGAAGACGCTGTGGGAGAAGGGTACGGCAGAAACGATTGAGCTTTACCTGCAAAACAAACTCGTCAGTTGACGAAAAGAGATGTGCCATGCAAACCGGAAACGCGCCTCTGCTGATCTTTGATTGCGACGGCGTTCTCGTGGATAGCGAGCCGGTTTCGATTGCGGTGCTGATCGACATGGTCGCCCATCAGGGCGTCCAGATCACCGAAGAGGAAGCCTATCAGCGCTTCCTAGGTCGCAGTGTGACCAGCATGACGGCGACGTTGTGGGAGGAGTATGGTGTCGAGACCGATATCGACTTTCTCGAGCATATGCGCAGTGAACTCTTCCAGCGCTTTCGCGACGAGTTGAAAGCGATTGAGGGCATGGCAGAAACGCTGGATCGCATCACGGTGCCGCGCTGCGTCGCGTCGTCCAGCCAACCGGAGCGCATTCGTTATTCGCTGGGCCTCACCGGCCTCCTGGACAAGCTCGAACCCCATATTTTCAGCGCTACGATGGTCAAAAACGGCAAGCCAGCGCCCGATCTTTTCCTGCATGCGGCGGATCAGATGCAGGTGGAGCCGAGAGACTGCATCGTCATCGAGGACAGCCCTGCCGGAATTGCCGCTGCGAAAGCAGCTGGCATGCGGGTGTTTGCCTTTACCGGCGGCTCGCATGCCCGTTTCCCGGCATTTCGTGACCATATTGCCAGCCTGAAACCTGATCTGATGTTTGACGCCATGCCGGATTTGGTCCAACTTGTGGCCGATCAAACTGCGCGGATTTAAAGGTATCGGTGCTGTCTGCAACCATGCGCAATGGTCGCGATTAAGGGATGGGAATTTAGCTTGATGCGTCAACATCTTGTTGCTGTCGATGTCGGCACGGGCAGCGCTCGCGCTGGCGTTTTCGATGCGAGCGGCAGGCTGATGGCGCGTGCAACCCACCCCATTCTCATGCAGAGGCCGAAGGAAAATCACGCAGAGCATGATTCCGCAGATATCTGGAACGCCGTCTGCATTGCCGTGCGCAAGACCATGGCCGATGCCGGTATTGCGGCCACTGCGGTTGCGGCTATCGGTTTTGATGCCACCTGTTCGCTGGTGGTTCGTGGGCCGCAAGGTCAGCAGGTTACGGTGTCCACGTCAGGCGACGACCGCTTCGACACCATCGTCTGGCTGGATCATCGTGCCATCGCGGAAGCAGATTTTCTAAGCAGCTCCGGCCATCCCGTGCTGGATTTCGCAGGCGGATCGATTTCGCCTGAGATGCAGATGCCGAAGCTGATGTGGCTGAAGAAGCATCTCCCGGAAAGCTGGTCCAAAGCCGGATATTTCTTCGATCTCGCCGACTTTCTGACATGGAAGGCAAGCGGTAGCGTGAAGCGTTCCAATTGCACACTGACCGCCAAATGGAATTTTCTGGCGCATGAGGGGCAGGGCTGGAGCCAGGACTATTTGGAGCTGGCAGGCATTGGCGATCTTCTCCAGCGCGGCAACCTGCCCACAGAAACAGTTGCGCCCGGCCAGAGCGTCGGCAAGCTCTCGGCGCAAGCCGCTGAAGAACTTGGGCTTGATACCGAATGCGAAGTCGCAGCTGGCATGATCGATGCTTACGCGGGTGCGCTCGGAGCGCTCGGCGGTAGCCTGCAATCGGATGTCGGCAGCAATGTCGCGCTGATTGCCGGGACGTCCAGCTGCCTCGTGACGCTGACACCGAAACGCATGCCCGGCCACAGCCTCTGGGGGCCATACTGGCAGGCGGTGCTGCCTGGCCACTGGCTGGTGGAAGGCGGGCAATCGGCCACCGGCGCGCTTTTGGACCACGTCGTGCGCATGCATGCCGCAGGCGGCGAGCCGACATCTGCACTCCACGCCCGCATTGTGGAACGGGTGCTGGATTTACGTCGCGCGGAAGGTGAAGGTTTTGCCGATCACCTGCATGTCCTGCCGGACTTCCACGGTAACCGCTCGCCCTTGGCCGATCCGCATGCGCGTGGCGTCGTCAGCGGGCTGACGCTCGACACGTCTTTCGACAGCCTCTGCCGTCTGTACTGGCGCACCGCTGTGTCCATCGCGCTTGGCGCCCGGCACGTCTTGGATGCCATGGAGGGCTTTGGCTACAGGGTTGAAACGCTGCACGTCACCGGCGGCCATGTGCACAACCCGCTGCTGATGGAACTTTACGCCGATGTCACCGGAAAACGCATCGTCATTCCTGCCACCGCAGATGCGGTGCTGCTTGGCACCGCCATGGCGGCGGCCTCTGCGGGCGGAGTACATAAGGGGCTCGCGGCTGCCGGTGCCGCCATGTACTCTGTTGGTGAAGAGACAATATCGAGTGGCGAACGCAAACAGCGTTACGAGCGCGACTATCAGCGTTTTCTCGCCATGTACCGCCATCGCGCTGAACTCGAAGCCATCTGACGGCAAAAAGGAGCGGCGCTTGCGCCGCTCTCAGTCATTCAGCCATTCAGCGCGCGCTGCATATCGCCTATGCGGCGGTTCCGGTCTTTGCGTCCGGTTTCGCTTTTCTGTGATAGCGAGTGAAGCATGAACTCGGTGATCGCCACCAGTTGCAGCATGCTATGCCCACCATTCTGGCTCAACGGAATGGTCAGACAGATGTCCGCACTATCAGGTCCCCACTCGTAAAACCGGGTGGTGATCAGCACCGTCTTGTAGCCAGCCTTCATGGCCATCTTCGCCAAACGCTGCAAAGCCGCAAGGTTGCCACCGCAGTCCATCAATATCAGTAGGGTGCCTTCAACGGGCTCATCCATCAGCGAGATGTATGTCGCGCCGTCACGCTGCAAATAGTGAACGCTCTCACGTGATTCCAGAAGCTTGGTGTAAAAGTAGCGACATATGCCAAAGCTTTCGGCGGACGAAGCCACAAATACCTTTTTGCTTTCGGCAATGTTGTTGAGCGCCGTTTTCCACACGGACTGTCCCGCCAGATCATAGACCGCCTGGACCGCCTGAATTTGTTGCAGCATCAACGATGAAAGCGGTGTCTGCGGTGCTTCCTGCGCTGCTGCAGCTGCTGTTTCTGAGACGTGCGATTCGTCGCGCAGATGTTCGCGAATATCGCTGAGCTGTCTGTAGCCGAGTGACCGCAGAAAACGACCAACGGTCATCGGGCTCAGGCTCAGTTTCTCTGCCAGTGTTGCAGCCGTTTCGAACGGCAGTTCGGCCAGGTGCTCAATAAGGTATTTTGCAATTCTTCGCTCAGACGGCGTACCTGTCTTGAGCGAACGGGTGAGATCGATCAGCAATTTTTCCAACGACGCCTCTTTTTCTTGTCTTTAGCGGACGATGGTACTCAAGCGAGATTTCCCGCTGCCATTCGTGACGACTAGGTTGTACAAAAGGCCAAGTGTTATCCCGTTGATCCCCACTCCGACGAGAATATACCACTTTTTGCCTGTTTGTTTTTATAGTTTAGTAGTTGCTTTCCTTCAAGTGCAAAATGGCGGGTTGAAATTTTTCTTTGCAGGAGACCGGTGGATTCTTGTCGGAGATCCTGTAGGTCCCTATGTCCACATCCACCTGCGAGCGATTCCGCGTCGCCTGTAAATCAGCCAAAAGGGAGGCAACGAATGATTTTTGATGCAGCGCGAGATGCTTTCAGGAATCTTTTTGCTCCAGAGACACGGTCGGTGTTCTGGAAGTGCCTCGGGCTGACGATTTTGGTGCTTGTTGGCCTCTGGTTTGCCATCCGTGGCATCTTCATTTGGCTTGCATTGCCATGGCTTGATTCGCTCGTTCCCAGCATGCCGGAATGGGCGGGCTGGATGAGCTTTATTCTGGCCATCATTGCGGGCATCGGGCTTGCGCTCGCCCTGGCTTTGCTGATCTCGCCGGTCACCGCCGTGATTGCCGGTCTGTTTCTGGATGATGTAGCCGAAGTCATTGAAAAGAAAGATTATCCCAACGATCCGCAAGGCACGGCCATGCCGCTGTCACAGGCCATTCCGTCGTCCCTGAAGTTCTTCGGCATCGTCATTCTAGGCAACCTGATTGCGCTCATGTTGCTTCTGGTTCCCGGCGTCAATCTCGTCGCGTTTTTTCTGGTCAACGGCTATTTGCTGGGTCGGGAATTCTTCGAATTTGCGGCCATGCGCTTCCGCACACCTGCGGATGCGCGCGCCTTCCGCTCGAAGCACGGCACGACGGTTTTCATGGCCGGTCTGGTGATTGCGGCCTTCCTCGCCGTGCCGTTTCTCAACCTTTTGACGCCGCTTTTTGCCGCGTCGCTGATGGTGCATCTGCACAAATCCATCAGCCGCCGCGATCCGTCATTCACCCGTCAACTGGGCCGGTAGTTCGACCAGCGGGGCTGGAATATCACAGGTTTTTTCCGGTGATTTGCACAAATCTGCAATCACGCAACGCTCGCATTCCGGCTTTCGCGCCTTGCAACAGTAGCGCCCGTGCAGAATCAGCCAGTGATGAGCGTGGAAAAGATACTCATCTGGAATGATTCGCACCAAGCGGTCTTCGACCTCATCCGGGGTTTTCCCCGGCGCGAGACAGAGCCGGTTTGCGATGCGAAACACATGCGTGTCCACCGCCAGTGTCGGAACGCCGAAGGCCATCGACATCACGACATTTGCGGTTTTGCGCCCAACACCCGGCAGCAGGATCAGCTCTTCACGGGTGCGCGGCACCTCGCCACCGAAATCGTCTATCAGCATCTGCGAGAGCGCGATGACGTTCTTTGCCTTGTTGCGATAAAGACCGATGGTCTTGATGTAGCCGATCAGCCGTTCTTCACCCAGTTCCAGCATCTTTTCCGGCGTATCCGCCACCTCAAATAGGCCGCGCGTTGCCCGGTTGACGCCAACATCGGTTGCCTGCGCCGAAAGCGCGACGGCCACCACCAGCGTGAACGGGTTGGAATGTTCCAGCTCCCCCTTCGGCTCCGGTCGCTGAATCGAGAAGCGGCGGAAAATCTCTTTGAGTTCATCCTGCGAATAGAGTGTCTTGACGCGCGCCGGCTTGCGACGAGATGTCGTATTTGACTTTTTCAGGATTTGGGTGCTGGATTTCTTCTTGGCAATTGTCATGGTCAGCTGTGGTTTCGCGCTATTGAGGACGGCAACGTGGACAGGGTAAACGAGCAGCCGGTTTTTGCAGCGGAACTTGTTCCTCATCGCTCCCTCGGGCGCAAGGGTTTTCGCATTCTTCTCGTTCTGACAGGCGCCGTCTGCCTTCTCTACGGCGTCTTCTTCATGGTCACAGGCGCATGGCCGATCGGGCTGTTTCTGGGTCTCGATTTTCTCCTGCTCTATGTTGCCTTCCGCGCGAACTACAGGGCTGCCAAAGCACGCGAAGAAGTGGTCGTGTCGCGCACCAATCTCTCCATCCGCAAGTTCTCCCCGGCAGGCCGCATGGTAGAACACCGCTTCAACCCGTTCTGGGCTCGTTTTCAGGTTCAGCGCCGTGATGATATCGGCATAACCTCCATGCATGTTTCAGGTGAGGGGCGGGTGACCGACATCGGCTCCTTCCTCAATCCGGATGATCGCGAAAGTTTTGCCAAGGCGTTTCGCGGTGCGCTCGCGACGGTTCGGTTGAAAATCTAGCTGGTCGAGCAAGAAACGGGTGGAGATAGGTGAAGCCCCGTGGTTTTGTGTCTACCAAGGAGATACGCCATGAACGCCAATATCATGCTGAAGGAAGACATCACGCCCGTTGGCTCTGACTATGAGACGGTGCGGCAGGTGATTGAAATTCTGACGGTGGAATACCGCGATCAGCCATCACTGGAAACCATCGCGGCGAAGCTTTCGCAATCCCCTACGCAATTGCAGAAAACCTTCACCCGCTGGGCCGGACTTTCTCCAAAAGCGTTTCTGCAAGCGGTAACGCTTGATCATGCCAAGCGGCTGCTGGGGCAAGAGCGGTTGCCGCTGCTGGAAGCCTCCATCGAGGTCGGCATGTCCGGGCCCGGACGCCTGCATGACCTGTTCGTGACCCACGAAGCCATGTCGCCGGGGGAATGGAAAGCCAAGGGTGCAGGCCTGCAAATCCGTTACGGTTTCCATCCGTCTCCCTTCGGTCTGGCGCTCATCATGAGCACAGATCGCGGGCTGGCCGGATGCGCCTTTGCTGATGCGGGTGAAGAAAAAGCCTGCTTCGAGGACATGTCGCGCCGCTGGCCCAATGCCGATTATATAGAAGACAGTACCGCCACCGCCCCCTACGCATCCCGCATCTTCGATCCTGCCAAATGGAAAAGCGAACAGCCTCTGCGGGTGGTTCTGCTTGGCACAGATTTTCAGGTCCGGGTCTGGCAGAGCCTCCTGAAAATTCCGCTGGGCAAAGCCGTCACCTATTCCCACGTCGCCAACGATATAGGCCAGCCCACGGCATCCCGCGCCGTCGGTGCCGCCATCGGCGCCAACCCCATCTCCTTCGTCGTCCCCTGCCACCGGGCGGTGGGCAAAAGTGGCGCGCTGACGGGGTACCACTGGGGGCTAACCCGCAAACGCGCTATGCTGGGCTGGGAAACGGGTAAGGTTTGATCCGGTCGCGGCGCATGTGATATAGGATATGAAACTCACATCTGCCGTGTGAAACCCATGGAAAGCATATGAAAAGCACGATCCAACTTTCCGACGACATTGACCGCCGTATCGATCTGGTTGCGGCGAAGAGCAGCTTGACACGAAGCCAAATCGTTGAGGAAGCTCTTGCCCACGGTCGATCGATCGCTTGGCAGGAGCAGTGGATCACTGGCGTGAAAGAGGGTTTGGACGACGCCGTAAAAGGAAATTTCGCCAGCGAAGAGGATATTGCCGAGGTTTTGAACCGTTACGATCAGGCTTGATTGTTTGTGCGCCTCGTTTGGACAAAGCGATATCTGAGAGAACTCGCCACCATCGGCGACTATATTGCCGAACAGAACCCTCGGGCGGCGGCCCGCATCGTCCGCCTCATTCACAAGACGACCAGAGACCTTCTCTCATCCAATCCGTTCATCGGACGGAGAGGGGAGATCGAGGGCACGCGAGAACTCGTCATATCGGGCACGCCCTACATTATTGCCTATGCCATTTTGGGCGATGACATCCAGGTTCTGTTCGTGCAACACGGCGCGTGCGAATGGCCCACTGCTCTTTCTGACTGATGTCGGTCACGGGGTCGTTTCTCCCAACTCCAGCAACGCCCTTGCCGCCGCCTCATCCGTAATCAGCGTGTTGCAGCCGATGCGATTGATGGTGGCGCGGATGGCGGTGGCGCGGTGGGCGCCGCCGGAGGCCAGCACGATGTGTTTTGCCTTCTTCAGCGTGTCCAAACCAATCGCCATGGCGCGCTGGTTGATGGGGTGATCGACCGAGCGTCCCTGCGCATCGATGAAGTTGAACATGGTGTCGCAGACGCAGCCTGCTGCCACCAGCTCATCATGGGTCTGTTTGGAAATGAAGCCTTCCGAAAGCGATGTGGAATGCGGTCCGATATCGCCGCAGCTGACAATGGCGAGGTCGAGATTTTCTGCCAGTTCGAACAGCGTGTTCAACCCGCATTTTTCGATCAGAGCGCGGCGCGTCTCTTCCGAGTCCACCAGCAACGGCGCAAGGAACATGTAGCATTCCGCCCCGAGCGCGCTTGCCAGACGCCACGTGTAATCCAGCGGATTGGTCTGGTGCACGGCGACGATGCCACCTAACAGCGATACGACCTTGCAGTTTTCGCGGCGCGGCGGGCGGAAGCTGGAGAGCGATGCGGTCATGGTGCGGCCCCAGCCGACGCCGATAGTGGCATTGTCAGGCACGGCTTCCGACAGGAACTGGCCGAGTGCCAGACCGACGGCCTTGGCGATGTCTTCTGCTTTGGCAGAAGCAGAGGGGATGATGATCGCCTCATCCAGTCCGTAGGCGGCCTCCAGCTTGATGGCGAGTTCGACGTAGTCCTCGATGCCTTCATTGATCCAGATCTGCACCTCGGATCGCTTCATGGCTTCGTCCAAAAGGCGGATGACGGTGGAGCGGCTGATGCCGAGTTTTTCCGCCACGTCCTTCTGTGTCATGCCCTGATTGTAATAGAGCCACGCCGCCCGCAGCCGCAAAGATGCGGCTTCCGAATAGGCTGTGTGGGTGTCTCTTCGCAGTTTCGCCACTGTTTTCGCCATGCTTGGAGGAAGCCGTCACTATGGCAGGCGTGAAACTTATGTCAATTGCATTGCGCAAATGTCTTGACTTTGTGATTGGCGCTGCGCGATACTTAACAATGAGAAAACAGCTTGGTTCCGGTATCGCACACAGGCGAGCGGCAGGAACGAAACCCGGCTGAAACGGTTTTCCAGAGATTACGAGGATCAATCAGCATGACATCCAAACTTGACCAGCTCCGTAAAATCACGACGGTTGTCGCCGATACCGGCGATATCGAGGCGGTCGCTCGACTGAAGCCGGTGGATTGCACCACCAATCCATCGATCATTCTCAAGGCACTTGGCACCCCGATGTTTGCCGATACCGTGAAAGAAGCCGTTTCCTGGGGTAAGAAGCAGGGTGGTGATTCCGATGCAGTGGTCAGCGCGATTGCGGACCGGCTGGCGATTTCCGTCGGTGCAAAGCTTGTCGAACTCGTTCCAGGTCGCGTTTCGACCGAAGTAGACGCCGACCTGTCTTTCGATACCAAGGCGTCCATCGCCAAGGCACATCAGATCATTGCCGGTTACAAGGAGCGCGGCATCGAGCGGGATCGCATTCTCATCAAGCTCGCCTCGACCTGGGAAGGCATCAAGGCGGCCGAAGTGCTTCAGGCCGAAGGCATCGATTGCAATTTGACTCTGCTGTTCTCGCAGGCACAGGCCATTGCCTGCGCGGAAGCAAAAGCATTCCTGATCTCGCCTTTCGTCGGGCGCATTCTTGACTGGTACAAGAAGTCCACCGGTGAGGACTACACGGCTGAGACCGATCCGGGCGTCGTTTCCGTTCGCAAGATCTACAATTATTACAAGGCCAACGGCATTGCCACCGTCGTCATGGGCGCTTCCTTCCGCAATGTCGGCGAGATCGAAGCCTTGGCCGGTTGCGACCGCCTGACCATCAGCCCGGCGCTGCTGGAAGAGCTGGAAAAGGACACCGGCACTCTGGAGCGCAAGCTTTCTGCTGATGATGCCAAGGCTGAGCCCTTGCAGTCTCTCGACGAGAAGGCCTTCCGCTGGCACCTCAATGAAGATGCCATGGCAACAGAAAAGCTGTCGGAAGGTATTCGCCAGTTCGCCAAGGATCTCGAATCCCTGCGTGGTATCATTCGCAAGCAACTGGCCGCTTAAATAATTCTGGAACCTTCGCGATAGTTGCTCGTTATTGAAGTATAATACCTCCAGTCAAGAAAACGCGATCGGTCCCCTGCCGGTCGCGTTTTTTATTGTCCGGCAGCCACTTCCGAGATTTTGCGGGCAGCATCGCAAATGAGCTCCACACAATCCTCAGCACTCGGCGCATCGCTGTTCAATGGCGTGATGTAGGGGCAGGTGACGACCGCAAGCGCCGTGCCATCAAGCGTCAATATGGGTGCGGAAATATTGCGAACGCCAGCGGTTTGAAGGCTGTTCATGCTCTCGTAGCCATCGGTCCTGATCTGCGCCAAACGCTCAAGCAGCCCTTCCGGCACGGATATCTCGTCACCGCCGCGTATCTGCTCGGCAATCATGATGTCGCGCTGCGCCTCCGTCTGGAAAGCGAGGAGCACATGGCCGGAGCCGGTGTTGAACAGGCTCATCTGGGCCCCGACCCGGATCGACAGCGCCCAGTAAGTCGAGGAATCCTGTTGGGCGATCACTGCTACGACGCCGCGATCATAAACGGCCAGATGGCAGGCCTGTCTCGCCCGGTTGGAGAAGTCGCGCATCACAGGGGCCGCAAAGGACACAAGCCTGCGCAGCGGCGCATGAAAATGGGCAAGGCCGAACAGTTTCAAGGTCAGGAAAAACCGGTCGCCATCCTGCCGCTCCACATAACCCCGGCGAACAAGGCGGTCCAGCATGCGGTAGAACTCGTTGGGACTTTTGCCAATGGCCTTTGCGATTTCCACTTGCGTCAGCCCGCCATCGGTGCTGGCCAGAAGCTCCAGAATATCCAGTCCCTTGTCCAGGGCAGGCGCGCGGTATTTATCGCTATCGTCTTCGATCATCTGGTTCCTGCATGGTGCGGATGAACAACGACCGCCACCGAGTTGACTTGACGCCATATAAATACACTGTTTACATATGAATTGTCGATCCGTATTCGACTGGATACATGCCCTTAAGGGTGGGAGGAGCAAACATATGGCGCAGGATTTCACTGGCCAGACAGTCGTCATTACCGCTGCGGGGCAGGGCATCGGCCGTGCCACGGCGGAAAGGTTCATCGAACTTGGCGCGCGCGTCATCGCGACGGATATCAACGAGGCGGCACTTGCCACTCTGACACATGCCGAAATCCGCGTCCTCAACGTTCTCGATGCCGATGCTGTCAAGGCTCTGGCAACAGAGATCGGCCGCGCCGATGTGCTGTTCAATTGCGCTGGCTTCGTCCATTCCGGCACCATTCTCGACTGCGATGAGAAAGACTGGGACTTTTCCTTCGACCTCAACGTCAAGGCCATGTATCGCACCTGCCGGGCATTTCTTCCCGCCATGCTGGACCACGGCAAGGGTGCCATCGTCAACATGTCGTCCGTGGCATCCAGCGTAAAAGGCGTGCCGAACCGTTTCGCCTACACCGCATCCAAGGCGGCGGTTATCGGCCTGACCAAATCCATCGCCTCGGATTTCGTCACCAAGGGCGTTCGCTGCAACGCCATCTGCCCCGGCACGGTGGACAGCCCGTCTCTGCATGAACGTCTGCGCGCAACAGGCAACTACGAACAGGCCCTTGCAGACTTCATCGCCCGCCAACCCATGGGCCGCATCGCCAAAGCGGAAGAGATCGCAGCGCTGGTGACGTATCTGGCTTCGGATGAGGCTGGTTTTACCACCGGACAGGCACATGTGATCGATGGCGGCTGGACGGCGTAAACGCAGCGCGACAAAAAAAGGCGGACCGTGGGGCCCGCCGTTTTCCGTCATAGTCTTCAGCTTAGAGGATTGCCTGTCCAGCCATCAGTGCCAGCACCAGGAAGATCACGAAGACCACCACGGCGATAAAGAACAGGATGCGAGCGATGCCCGCCGTCGCCGCTGAAATTCCGGTAAAGCCGAATACACCGGCAATCAGCGAAACTACGAAAAATATAAGAGCCCACTTCAGCATGGCCGTTCCTCTTGCGTCAATTGATGCGGTCGAACGCACACGCCAACGACCTGCCTATATTGACGCAAATCCAGCTATGAAGTTCCGCGGATTCTGAAATAATCTTTTCAATTGCGCACAATTGTCTTTTAAATTGCAGTTTCCACCCGGTTTGTGGCGCGCGCCTGCATTGTCGTGCGGAGAAACGCCAGAATGAACAGTGCCGTCATGACCAGAACGATGGTCGGGGCGGGCGCGCTGTCGATGAGGAAACTGGCCCAGATGCCAGTAATCGACGAGAAAACGGCGATGATAACGGCTGCCATCAGCATGCTGGAAAAGCGCCGCGTGATCAGGAAGGCGATGGCACCGGGCGCGACCAGCATGGCGACCGAGAGAATGATGCCGATGGCCTGCAGCGCGCCAACAACCGTCAGCGAAAGAACCGCCAGCAATCCGTAATGCAGCAGGCGCACCGGTAGGCCGATGGCTTTGGCGTGCTGCGCATCGAAGGCATGCACCAGCAGATCCTTGCGCAGCAGCACCAGAAACAGCGTCGCCGCCAGCGCGATCAGGCCGGTCTCGATGATGTCGCGCATGGTAACGCCCAGCATGTCGCCAAACAGGATGTGATCAAGATGCACGTCGCTCTGCACTTTCACATAAAGCACCAGCCCCAACCCGAACATGCCGGAAAAGACGATGCCGAGAACGGTGTCTTCCTTGATCCGGCTGTTTTCCTTGAGGAAGCCCGTGCCGAGCGCGCAGATCATGCCCGCGACGAAGGCGCCAATCGAAAAGGGAATGCCGACGATGTAGGCGATAACAACGCCGGGAAGAACGGCGTGAGAAACCGCATCCCCCATCAACGACCAACCTTTCAGCACCAGAATGCACGAGAGCATGGCCATCGGCACGGCAATCATCAGCGTGATCACGAAGGCATATTGCATGAAGGGCAGTTGGAACGGCAGAATTGCCAGTTGCAGGTTTTCGCTCATGGCGCTGTTTCCAATGCGGATTTCGCTTTCGCACGGGAGGCGAGATAGCCGTGTTTGGGGGCAAAAACAAAGGCTGTCAGGAAGATCAGCGTTTGCAGCACCACGATGATGCCGCCGGTCGCGCCATCGAGGAAATAGCTGAGATAAGCGCCGACGAAGCTGGTGGCTGCACCGATGCCGAAGCTCATGCCGATCAGCCGCTCGAACCTATCTGTCAGCAGATAGGCCGTGGCACCCGGCGTGACGACCATGGCGACCACCAGAAACGCGCCAACCGTCTGCAAGGCAGCAACCGTGGAGGCGGCGAGAAGGGTAAAGAAGATAATTTTCAGCAGTTCGGGGTTGAGACCCACGGTGCGGGCATGGTTTTCATCGAAAAACACCACCATGAAATCCCGCCACTTCACCGCCAGCACCAACAAGCTGATGCCGCCAATCAGTGCCAACTGAATCGTGTCTTCGGGTGTGATCGCGAGGATATTACCCAGCACGATGGTCTGGATATTAATCGATGTCGGCGACAGCGACACCATGAACAGACCAAGGCCGAAAAAGGACGTGAAGATCAGGCCTATGATCGCGTCTTCCTTCAGTCGGGTTTTCTGGTTCAGAAACAGCATGGCACCCGCTGCAAGCCCGCCGGACAGAAATGCGCCGAGGGAAAAGGGCAGGCCCAGCATATAGGCACCGGCAACACCGGGGACGATGGCGTGAGACAGCGCATCGCCGATCAGCGACCAGCCCTTCAGCATCAGATAGGACGACAGAAAACCGCAGACGCCGCCCACGAGAGCGCTGACCCAGATGGCGTTCAGCATGTAGGAATAGGTGAAGGGTTCCAGAAGAGTCTCAATCATGGCTCTTCGCTTTCGCCGTCGGGGTCGCCGTTCCGTCCTTGCTGTAAATCACGAAAGGACGCTCGTCGTCCGTTATGACCTTGACGCGGCGTGTGTCGGCATCGTCATGCAGATCGGCACCGCCGAGAATGAAGTGACGCAGGCTGCCGCCAAAGGCCTTTTGCAGGTTTTCTTCGGTGAACGTGTCTTCCGTCTTGCCGGAGGCAATGACCGTTCCCTTGACGAAGACGGCCCGGTCGCAAAACTCCGGTACGCTGCCCAGATTGTGGGTGGAAACCAGCATGATGCGGCCTTCGTCACGCAGCGCCTTCAACAGCGTCACGATCTGCTCTTCGGTGTTCACATCCACGCCGGTAAAGGGCTCGTCCAGCAGAATAACCTGGCCTTCCTGCGCCAGCGCGCGCGCCAGAAACACCCGCTTCTTCTGCCCGCCGGAGAGTTCACCGATCTGGCGCTTTCGGTACTCCACCATGTTGACGCGGGCCAGCGCTTCATCGACCATCTGGTGATCGCGCTTGGAGGGAATGCGCAGAAAATTCATATGGCCGTAACGGCCCATCATCACCACGTCTTCCACCAGAACCGGAAAGCTCCAGTCCACTTCTTCGGCCTGCGGTACATAGGCGACGAGGTTCTTCTTCAGCGCATCGCGAGCCGGCAGGTCGAAGATGGAAACCGCGCCTGCCGCCAGCGGCACGAAGCCCATAATGGCCTTGAAGATGGTGGATTTGCCAGCGCCATTGACGCCGACAAGGGCGGTTATCGTGCCGCGGGGGATGGAAAAGCTGGCGCTGCGCAGCGCCGTGTGGCCGTTTCGGTAGGTCACGGTTACATCATCGACGCTCAGTCCTGTCTCAGCGCCCTTTCGCTTCCCCATCATCATTTGGAAAGGCCTTTCACGATCGTTTCCGTGGTCACGCGCAAAAGATCGAGATAGGTCGGCACGGGCCCGTCGGCTTCGCTCAGCGAATCCACATAGAGAATGCCGCCGTAGGCAGCCCCGGTTTCCTTGGCCACCTGCTTGGCCGGGTCGGGAGAGACCGTGCTTTCGCTGAAAATGACCTGAATATTGTGCGCGCGCATCGCATCGATCACGCCGCGCACCTGCTGCGGAGTGCCTTGGCTATCGGCATTGACAGGCCACAGGAACAGTTCTTTCAGCCCGAAATCACGGGCCAGATAGGAAAATGCACCTTCGCTCGTCACCAGCCAGCGCTTGTCTTCCGGCAAAGCGGCGATGGCATCGCGCATCGGCTGTATCTCTTGTTTGATCTTGTCGGAATAGGCCTTGGCATTGGCGGCATAGATATCTGCATGATCAGGATCGATCTGCGCCAAAGCCTTACGGATGTTCTCGACATAGATGAGAGCATTGTCTGGAGACATCCAGGCATGCGGGTTGGGCTTGCCCTGATAGGCACCGCCGCTGATCGACATCGGCTGTACGCCGTCGCTCACGGTCACATTCGGCACGTCGGCAAGGTTTGCCAGAAATTTCTGGAACCACAATTCCAGATTGAGCCCGTTCCACAAAACAAGGTCGGCATTACGGGCCTTGAGAATGTCGCGCGGGGTAGGCTGGTAGTTGTGAATTTCCGCACCCGCTTTGGTGATGCTGTCCACCTCGGCTGCGTCACCGGCCACGTTGCGCGCCATGTCTGCGATGATGGTGAAGGTCGTCACGACCTTCGGTTTTTCGGCGGCCATCACTGAAAAAGGTAGGAAAAGCGCCGCGGCGGCCAAGACGTTGCGAAGTGTGGATACTGTCATCGCCCGATCAAACTCCTAATGCGATTAATTCGCAATATCAATTTGGGAGGAAAAGTGGCACTTGTCAACGCTATTGCAAATCATTCGCAAAAAATAAAATTGTGATGATTTTCGCGGAGTCCAAAAATGGTCCACTCGTCGGCCCGGATTCTTGCCTGAGTTAAATCTTCTTCAACAACAACACGTCAGAATTGATCCCTGCAAGTCTGCAGTTCTGCTGCTTCTGCACTCGTTATCGCTTGGCAATTTGGCTGGTGTGGCGATTTTCGGTTTATGGGCATGAAACGGGGTAGTTGATGTCGGAACGTTCGACGTGAAAGCAGTGTTCAAGAGAATACGGTTTTCTCGCAAGTTCGTATTGATTGGCGGTGCTGTCCTCCTTCTCGGGGGAGCATCCGGCATGGCCGCCGTTTTCGTCGGCAAAGAACGCCTGTTCGGCGCCTCCAGTGCATCGATCAACGGTCTCGAATGTACGTTGGTGCAATCCGTCAGTATCAAGAAAAACGGCTCGGTCTGGGTCCGCAAGTTCATCCGCACACAGGGTGGCGATGGTTCCGAACGCGTAAAGACAGCGCTTCGGGTCGCCAAAGCCATCTATAACCAGCAAAAACCAGATCTCGTGCAGGTTTCCGTTCTGGACCAGAATGGTCCAACCATGCGCTCGGACATGCGTGGGCGAGCGGTTGCCGCTCAGGTCGTTTTCATTCCCGACGTCAAAAAGCTCCCTGATGATGCGAGTGCCAAACCCTATTCCGCCTATTATTACGATGGCGCGCCTAGCGATGAAGGCGTTTTCTACGGATTGCGGGTCGATCTGCCGCTCGAAGACACCGAGAAACTGGCAACAGGCCTGAACGAGTTCACCGATTGTATCGATCTCGCCGCGAAGGAAACTCCGTCCGGACACGATGCCCCCGCCAAGGGCCATGACAAGCCAGAGGGCGGCCACGGGGAAGCAGCACCGGCAGGCGCTGACCATGCGCCAGAATCCGCCGAGGGCGCATCCCACGAAACTGCACCCGCAGCGGCGGGCCATGCAGCCGTGGACGACCCGGCACTTCTGACCTCAACGCCTGAGCATGACAGCGTTAGCATATTCAGTTTTGCTTATTTAAAGTCACTGATCTTCGGTAAAGGCCAGTCCACCGCTGTCGCAGCGGAACCGGAACACGGCCAGGCACCTGTTGCCGAAGAACCTGCCGCACACGATGAGGCCGCGTCCGAGAAGGTGGAAGAGGCTTCCAAGCCTGCTCATTGATCTGGACTTGACCCGCTAGCCCACCATCCGCACCGCAGAAACAAAAAAGCCGAAGGCGTTGTGGCCTTCGGCTTCTCATTCTTATCGATAACAGCCTGTATCAATCAGTCTTCTGGCGGCGCGCCGGAAACAGAATAACGTCGCGGATCGACGGTGCATTGGTCAGCAGCATGACCAGACGGTCCACGCCGATGCCGAGGCCACCGGCAGGTGGCATGCCCTGGTCGATGGCGTCGAGGAATTCGTCGTCCAGCTGCTTGTCCTTTTCGCCACGGGCATGCGCCTGTTCCAGCTGCTCCACCATCCGGCGGCGCTGTTCTTCCGGGTCGTTGAGTTCGGAGAAGGCATTACCCACTTCCCAGGCGTTGCAATAGCTCTCGAAACGCTCCACCAGACGCGGCTCGCCCGGGACTTCCTTGGCGAAGGGAGAGATGTCCTTGGGGAAATGCGTGACGTGGCTTGGCTGGATCAGTGTGGCCTCGACCTTTTCTTCAAAGATGAAGGCCAGACATTCGCCCCATGTCCAGTCCTTCTCGACCTCGAAACCGGCAGCCTTGGCGGCAGCGCGGGCTTCTTCGTCGGTCTTGATGGCCAGGAAGTCGATGCCCGTCGCTTCCTTCACAGCATCGGGCATCGGCACGCGCTTGAACGGTCCCTTGAAGGAAATCGTCTTGCCTTGAAACTCCAGTTCCGTCGTGCCGTGAATGGCAATGGCCAGCGTTTCGAACATGCGCTCGACCAGACCCATAATGTCTTCGTAGTCGGCATAGGCCCAGTAGCATTCCAGCATGGTGAATTCCGGATTGTGCCGGGTGGAAACACCTTCATTGCGGAAATTGCGGTTGATCTCGAACACCTTGTCGGAGAGGCCCGATACCAGCGTGCGCTTCAGGAACAGTTCCGGCGCAATGCGCAGATACATGTCCTGCTTCAGCGTGTTGTGGAAGGTCTTGAACGGGTCAGCCGTCGCGCCGCCATAGACGGTCTGCAACATCGGCGTTTCCACTTCGAGGAAAGCTTCCTCTTCCATGAAGCGGCGAATGCCGGAAATGATCTTGGAGCGCTGCTGGAAGCGCAGCTTGGATTCCTCGTTGGAGAGAATATCCAGATGGCGCTTGCGATAACGGATTTCGATGTCGGAAATACCGCTCCACTTCTCTGGCATCGGCAGCAGAGACTTGGTCAGCATGGTGATCTCTTCGGCGTTGATCGTCAGCTCTCCGCGCTTGGTGCGGCGCACCTTGCCGGTCACGCCAATGATGTCGCCAATATCGATCATCGGCAGCAGATCGCGGGCCTCTTGCGGCGTCGTGTCCTTGTGGCTGAAAATCTGCACCTTGCCGGATGCGTCATGGATATCCATGAACATGCCGGAATTGCGTGAGGAATAGACGCGACCAGCCACCGTCACCGTATCGCCGGTTTCGACGTCAGGCTCGATCTCGGCATATTTTTCGGCCAGCTCGGCATTGGTCAGCGTGCGGTGAAAATGCGCGGGGTAAACATCGCCAACCTTCTCGCGCAGCATCGCCAGCTTCTGGCGGCGCACTTCGGTCACGTCGGAGGAGAGGGCGGTGGTTGCCGCTCCCATGGGGGCTGTTGCAACCAGCGTTGCGGAGTTGTTTTCTGTTTCAGACATTTTCGTTCCTAAAAAATCAGGCTGTGCCAACCATGGACGCCGCAACCGCAATCGCCACCTTCAAACGCTGGCGCACGACCGAGCGACCCAGCACCGCCATGCTATCGAACAGCGGCAGCGAACGGGATGAGCCGGACATGGCAACGAAGAGCGGTGGCGTTACCACGCGCAGCTTCTTGCCGGTGCGTTCGGCCACATCGCGTAGTTCCTGTTCGATGGATTCCAGCGTCCAGTCCGGCATCTTCTCCAGATCGGCAGCAACTGTGGTCAGGATTTCGTGCATCTCTTCCGGCTTGCTCTTCAGACCAGCGAAGGATGCGGGCGTCAGGCCCACATCGCTTGATAGCAGGAAGCCTGCAAGGTTCGGCAAATCGCCGAGCTTCGAAATGCGGCTCTGCGAAAGCTTCAAACCTTCCGTAAGACGCGCATTTTCCATCGCCCATTCCAGCGTGCGGGCAATGAACTCGTCCTGGGTCAGCTTTTCACGCAGCCAGCGGCCGTTCAGCCAGTCCAGCTTCTGAATGTCGAAGATAGCACCGGCCTTGGACAGCGCTTCGGGGTCGAACTTGCCCGCCAGCTCGTCCATGGTCAAAAGCTCTTCGCCTTCGCCGATCTGGATGAAAAACAGGCCGAGGAAGTTCATCAGCGCTTCCGGCAGATAGCCGAGTGCTGAGTAATAGGAAATCGAGGTCGGGTTCTTGCGCTTCGACAGCTTGGATTTGTCGGCATTGCGCATCAGCGAAAGATGCATGAAAGTCGGCTGTTCCCAACCGAAATAACGATAGAGCAGAATGTGCTTGGGCACGGATGCCAGCCATTCTTCGCCGCGCGCCACATGCGTGATCTTCATCAGATGGTCGTCGATGACATTGGCCATGTGGTAGGTCGGCATGCCATCGGCCTTCATCAGAACCTGCATGTCAACGCTGTCCCAGGGGATCGATACATCGCCGTAAACGCCGTCGGTGAAATCGCAGGATCCTTCGGTCGGAATTTTCATGCGCACGACGGAGGCTTCACCGGAGGCCATGCGGCTGGTGACTTCTTCAGCTTTGAGATGCAGGCAGAGACCGTCATATTTCGGCGGCTTGCCGGCGGCGCGCTGGGCCTCGCGCATTTCCGTCAGGCGCTCGGCCGTGCAGAAACAGCGGAAGGCATGGCCTTTTTCCAGCAACTCGTCGGCAAATGGCTGGTACATGTCCTTGCGGTCGGACTGGCGGTACGGGCCGTAAGGACCACCAACGTCAGGGCCTTCGGACCATGTCAGGCCGGTCCATTTCAGCGCCTCCAGCACCTTTTCTTCATATTCGCGCGTAGAGCGCGTGGCATCGGTATCTTCGATGCGCAAAATGAACTCGCCGCCATGTTTCTTGGCAAAGAGGTAGTTGAAAAGCGCGATATAGGCTGTGCCGACATGCGGCTCGCCGGTGGGGGAAGGTGCAATGCGGACGCGGACGCCGGAAGTGGTCATTGAATTCACTCGTGCTGACGCAAGGTGATACGGAGCGCGAGCCACGTGTCACGGATGTGTTGTTGAATGTCGAAGAAAAAGCAGAAATACGCCGATATCCGGTGCCATTCCACAGTTTCCGTTGGCATGGCTTAGGCCACATTCAGCCGCAGGCGTCAAGAAAATTAGGTTGTTTCGGCCTCTCCTAGACTGGTCTTTAGACTGGCCAGACATAGAGCAGCATGGGAATGGAGACGATGACGATCATGATGGAAAGCGGAGCCCCAAGACGCGGATAGTCGCTGAACTTGTAACCGCCCGGTCCCATGACCAGCGTGTTGCACTGGTGGCCGATGGGGGTGAGGAAGTCGCAACCGGCACCGATAGCCACCGCCATCAGGAAGGCTTCGGGACGAAAACCGAGCGTCGTTGCAAATCCGGCGGCAATCGGCCCCATCACCAGCACCGTTGCGGCATTGTTGAGGAAGGGCGTCACGGCCATCGCCGTCAACAGGATCATGCCCAGCGCCGCATAGGGTGGAAGCCCCTGCGCCGCCGTTCCCAGCCATCCGGCAATCAGGTCGCTGGCGCCAGTGGAGCGCAGGGAGTCACTGACCGGAATGAGGGCCGCCAGCATGACGAGGATCGGCCCGTCGATGGATTTGTAGACCTCGGTGAGCGGTATCGCACCGAGCAGGATCATCGCAAAGGCGGCGGCAAAGAAGGCAACGGCCACGGGTGCAACGCCAGTGGCGGCGGCAAGCATGGCTGCTGCCAGAATAAGCACGGTGATGAAGGCGCGGCGCTGCGTACCGAGAAGAATTTCCCGTTGCGCCAGCGGAAGCAGCGAAAACTCCCGCAACACGCCCGGCAGGTTCTTGCGTGATCCCTGGAGCACGATCACGTCGCCAGCCTTCAGCGTCAGGTCGGCAAGACGCTCATTCACCCGGTGGCCACGGCGGCTTACCGCAATCAGGTTGACGCCGCGTGTGTAGGAGAGTGCGAGGTCTCGGGCGGAAAGACCGCTCAAGAGGGATTCATTGCTGATCACCGCTTCCATGGCAATCAGATCGACGGTTTTCTGGCCATTTTCGGTAATGGGCTTGCCGGAAAGCGTCAGTTTGGCATTGGAAACAATGCGGTCGAGACCTTCGGATGTACCCTCCAGAAGAATGGTATCGCCAGCTTTTAGCACCACATCGGGGAAGGGCGAGACACGGCGGTGACCGCGAATGATGGTGTTGGCAATCACGTCGCCATCGGCCTGTTTCAAAAGGTCCGCCAGCGGCTTGCCGATCATCAGGCTGTCGGCGGGAAGCGTTGCCTCGGCAGCGTAGCTCGCGCCTTCCAAAATGTCCTCAACGGAGGTGCTATCCTTGGCGCGGGCCGGAAGCAGCTTGTAACCGAAGGTCAGAAAGGCGATTCCGACCACGGCAAGCGTCGCGCCCACCGGCGTGAAATCGAACATGGAAAAGCTCTGCCCGGTCATTTCCTCGCGCAGGCGTGACACCACGATGTTTGGCGAGGTGCCGATCTGCGTCATCAACCCGCCAAGCAAAGCAGCGAATGCCATCGGCATCAGATAATAGGATACCGGGCTGCCCGACTTGCGGGCAAACTGGAAGGCCACCGGGATCATGATCGCCAGCGCGCCGATATTCTTGATGAAGGCGGACATCACGGCCACAACGATCATGAGAAATGCCAGTTGCAGATGTTTGGAGCGCATCTCCGGGAAGTATTTCTTGATTGTCGTATCGACGATGCCGGACCGTGCCACCGAGGTGCTGACGATCAGCGCGCTGGCAACGATGATGACGATATCGTCGGAGAAACCGGAAAACGCCTTGTCGAATGGCACGACACCCAGCGCAACTGCAATCAGCAGCGCGCTGCACGCCACGACGTCATATCTGAACTTGTCGATGATGAAGGCGACCATCATTCCGGCGATCACGCTGAAGGCTAAGATCTGCTCGATGGTCATGTGGCGGATTTACTTTCGGAATCGGAAAAATCGAAGCGGCTGATTTTCCTTGCATGATGTGTCTGCAACAACGCAAGCCCGTTCCGTCAGTTCCTGCACGCCGGGAAAGAACTCTTCTGCCCTTTCAAAAACCGAAAAGGCCCGCACGGGGCGGGCCTTTGGCAGATCGTTGTTCGAAAAAAAATTAATGCAGCGCTTTCTTTTTCTTGCGCGCATTTCGCGAGACCATGTTCAGCACCTCGACCAGCGCCGAGAATGCCATGGCAGCGTAGACGTAGCCCTTCGGCACGTGGAAGCCCATGCCTTCGGCAATCAGCGTGGTACCGATCATCAACAGGAAGGCCAGCGCCAGCATGACGATGGTCGGGTTCTTCTCGATGAAGTTGGCCAGTGGCGTCGCAGCTACCAGCATGACGGTAACAGCGAAGACGACGGCCACGACCATGATGGGAACATGTGGGGTCATGCCAACGGCAGTGATGATGCTGTCGACGGAGAAGACCAGGTCGAGCATGAGGATTTGCACGATAGCGGAGGAGAAGCTGTTGATGGCAGCACCGCCGCCAACCATGTCTTCCTTGTGGTCTTCAGGGTCCACATTGTGGTGGATTTCCTTGGTTGCTTTCCAGACGAGGAAGAGACCGCCGACGATGAGGATGATGTCTTTCCAGGAGAAGCCGTGACCGAAGAGTTCAAAGACGGGCTCGGTCAGCTGGACGATCCATGCGACGGTGCCTAGCAATCCGAGACGCATGACCAGCGCCAGACCGATACCGATCTTGCGGGCCTTTTCACGCTGGTTTTCCGGCAGCTTGTTGGTCAGGATGGAGATGAAAATCAGGTTGTCGATGCCAAGCACGACCTCCATGACGATAAGAGTGACGAGCGCCACCCATGCGGCGGGGTCTGTCAATAGAGGGACAATGGAGTCCATCGGGCCTGTTTTCCTTCTCAGCTATCCGGCTTCGACAATTCGAAACACCACAGTTTTATATTCGAATGCGCGAGAAACAAGCGTGTGACAGATGTGTCGTGCCATTTTTTCTTGATATTGCGCGCATTGCGAGAAACGCGGAAGCTGAATGTGGTTAGGCCTTCTTGGTTCCATAGGCTGCCATAAATACGGTGATTGCGCTGGAAAGGACACGGTTGGCGTCTTCGGGTGGCACGTCTCCGTTGAGCTCACCGAACAGCCGCATCTTGAAGAATGTACCGGTCGCAAGCTCTATGAACTGGCGGGCTGCAAGGTCCACATCATCAGCAACCAGCGTTCCCTGATCGACATGATGCTGGAGAAAATCACGCAGCACGACGCGGACATTGTTCGGTGCCGCCACGAAGAACCGTTGCGAAAGCTTGGGCATGCGGTCGATGACGCCAAGCGCTGAGCGCATGGCAGGTATCATGTCAGTGCATGTCACCTTGTGAATAAAAGCATCCCCGAACTGCCAGAGACCGTCACGCACCTCTTCCGTGCCAGCCAGAATATCACGCATGGACAGCGCAAATTCCGCACGGTGCCAGTCGATCAACGCTGCGAACAGCTCGTCCTTGTTCTGGAAGTAGACATAGATCGTCCCCTTGGAAACGCCTGCTTCCCGGGTAATATCGTTCATGCTGGCGGCATCGAAGCCCTTGGCCTTGAACACGCGCCATGCGCCGTGCAGGATTTGCTCGCGCTTTGCCGGGTCTTCACCCGCGGCAAAGCGTCCAGCAGGGGAGGCGGGACAAATATGGTCCATGCTTTTCTCTTCGGTCACGCTTCGATCCCCCAATAGTTTAGATTCGATTCAATATATCGAACCAGCCAGTTCGATAGCACTTGATATGTGTCAGGAAAAAGATTAAGTCAATCGAACCGAACGGTTCAGTTCGACTTTATTCTTTTTCTAGATGTGAATGGTGTTACCGATGTCGGCCCAAAAGAGCGGTGCAGTCCGTGCAGTCAATTCGTCAGATGAAACCAAGGTGCTCGCCGACGAGGGCCAGCCGGTGACGGCAGAGGATACCGCTGCTCCCGTGCAGCACGCGGTGCCGGAAAAGAAGAAGCGCAAATCCCTAGTCCTGCCGATTATCGCCATTGCCGTTCTGGCTGCCGGTGGCTGGTATGGCTACCAGTACTGGACGGATGGACGCTTCCTCATTTCGACGGATGACGCCTATGTGAAGGGCGATATCGCGGTTATCTCTCCGAAGGTTTCCGGCTATGTCACGAAGGTCGATGTCGTCGCCAACCAGGAAGTCAAGGCTGGCGATGAGCTGGTGACGCTTGATGACGGCGATTATCGCAACGCGCTGGAGCAGGCGCAAGCCCAGCTTGAGACGCAGCAGCTTTCGCTCAATCGTATCGATGCGCAGATCGCCGGTGCCGAAGCCTCGCTTGCACAGGCGATTGCCCAGAAGGGCTCTCTGGACGCCGCATTGCGGGGTGCCGATATCAACCTGAAACGCGCCAGTGAACTTCAGGCCAAGGATGTCGGCACGGCTGCATCGTCGGATAATGCACAGATCGCCATGGAACAGGCCAAGGCCAATCTGGTTGCCGGTCAGGCTGGCGTCGTTTCCGCTCAGGCGAATATCGATCTCTTGAGGGCGCAGCGCAAGGAAGCCGAAGGTTCGGTCAAGTCGCTTGAAATTTCCCGCGACAAGGCCGCTCGTGACCTCTCCTTCACCGTGCTGCGCGCGCCTTATGATGGCGTGATTGGCAATCTTTCGGTTCAGACCGGTGATCTTTTGTCGGTCGGTAAGCGCCTTGCCTCGCTGGTGCCGATGGATGACCTTTATATCGATGCCAATTTCAAGGAAACGCAGTTGGCCAAGATCGCGCCCGGCTCCAAGGTGCGTGTGCACGTGGATGCCTTCGGCGATCACGACATCGAAGCCACCGTTCAGTCCATCTCGCCAGCGTCGGGTTCGGTCTTTTCGATGCTGCCACCGGAAAACGCCACGGGTAACTTCACCAAGGTCATTCAGCGCGTGCCGGTTCGGGTCGTCTTTTCGAAGGAAGATCTCGCCAAGCACAAGTTGCGCGCTGGTTTGAGCGTGGTGGTCGACGTCGATACCCGCACCGCACCGGATAATACGCGCACGGCAGAAAATCAGTCGAAGTAATCTTCGATAAGGACCAAGATCATGGCGGCAACAGCCAATATGGCAGGCGGAAACGTCGCGGCGATCGATCCTCCGATGGATCGCAGACGCCTCATCGCCTTCTTCGCGATGGTGTTCGGCATGTTCATGTCGATCCTCGACATTCAGATCGTGTCGGCATCGCTTGCGGAAATTCAGGCCGGTCTCGGTGCCGGTTCGGATGAGATCGCGTGGGTGCAGACATCCTATCTGATTGCGGAAGTCATCATGATTCCGCTGTCGGGTACCCTTGCCAGAATATTATCGACACGGGTGCTGTTTGCCACCTGTGCCGCAGGTTTCACCATTTCCAGCGCCCTGTGTGCGACGGCAACGAACATCGATCAGATGATCGTCTACCGCTGCATTCAGGGCTTCATAGGCGGCGGCATGATCCCATCTGTATTTGCCGCCGCCTTTACGATTTTCCCGGCTTCTAAACGCTCGGTGGTGTCCCCCATCATCGGTCTCGTGGCAACGCTGGCCCCCACCATCGGCCCAACGGTCGGTGGTTATCTGTCGAATGCCTTCTCCTGGCACTGGCTGTTCCTCGTCAACATCATCCCCGGCATCATCGTCACTCTGGTGACGTGGAATTTCATCGATTTCGACAAGCCGGAACTGCCGCTGTGGAAAAAGTTCGACTGGTGGGGCCTCTTATCCATGGGCGTGTTCCTGGGCTCGATGGAATATATCCTGGAAGAGGGCAACAACAACGATTGGTTCAACGACACCCACATCGTCATCGGTGCAGTGGCGATGACGATCGGCGGCGTCGTGTTCTTCTGGCGCGCCTTCAATGTCGATTTCCCCGTGGTGGATTTGAAAGCCTTTGCGGACCGGAATTTCTCCATCGGCTCGCTGTTTTCTTTCGTCATGGGCATCGGACTTTACGGCTTGACCTATATGTACCCGCTCTATCTCGGGCGCATTCGCGGTTACGATGCGCTGATGATCGGCGAGACGATGTTCGTCTCAGGCATGGCCATGTTCTTCACCGCTCCGGTTGCGGGCAAGCTCTCCACCAAGCTCGATCCCCGCGTCATGATGGCCATCGGCTTCATCAGCTTCGGTTCGGGTACGTGGATCATGACGTCGGTGACGGCCGATTGGGATTTCTACGAGCTGCTGATCCCGCAAATCCTGCGCGGTTTCGGGCTGATGATGTGTATGGTGCCGATCAACAACATCGCGCTTGGCACCTTGCCACCAGCACGCATGAAGAATGCCTCGGGTCTCTTCAACCTTACCCGTAACCTCGGTGGCGCGGTTGGCCTCGCGGTCATCAACACCCTGCTCAGCCAGCGCACCGATGACCACTATGTGCGCATCGCCGAGCATGTGAACTACGGCAATCCCGCAGCGTTGGAATGGCTGAACAGCGTCGGCGCCAACTACGATTCCTACGGGCTGGACGGTGCCTCCGTCGCCGTCAAGAAACTCGTCGGCGTCGTCTCGCAACAGGCATGGCTTCAGGCCTTCGCCGATGTGTTCCTGGCGCTGACAGTTCTTTTCAGCTGCCTGATCTTTCTGACAGTTCTCATCAAGAAACCCAAAGCCGCGCCTCCACCGGGTGCCGGGCACTAATTCCACCCATCCACCGCAGCGCTGAGGGGTCGCCAGAAATGGCGGCCCCTTTCGTTTGTCTAGGGTGGTTTATTGAGCGTCGAAGGTGTCGCCTACCCACCTCTGCCTTGCCAGGCATCTCCCCCTCAAGGGGGGAGATCGGCTAGACGCGCGCTCATCACCCATCCGCACCGCTAAAGGTGGCCAAGAGGTTGCCACGAGTCGATCTCCCCACCTGAGGGGGAGATGCCCGGCAGGGCAGAGGGGGGTAAGCCACAGCCTCAACATTAGCCAACAAAACTCCCACCCGATCCCATTTCTGAGGTACGTACGTCATTTTCTGATTTACGTACCTCAAAAACTCCTCTAAGGAATCTTCCGGGAGGAAACATGAAGCCGACAGTTCACGATATTGCATCGAAGGCAGGCGTTAGTCTTGCCACCGTTGACCGGGTGATCAACCTGCGTCCGGGAGTGCATGCTGTCACGCGTGCCAAGGTCGAGACGGCGATCCTGGAGCTGGGTTACGTGCGCGATATCGCCGCTGCCAATCTGGCCAAGGGCCGTAGCTATGCGCTGGTCTTCATTTTACCGAACAACGACAATTCCTTCATGGCCGGGCTTCGTGCCGAGGTGAGGGCTGCGGCCTCGCGGTCTTATGTCGAGCGCACATCCATCCGCATCATCGAAGTGCCGCCTTTCGATGCGGCGGCACTCGCCCAGGCGCTTGATGTCGCGCGGCTGGAAAAGCCCTCCGGCGTCGCCTTCGTCGCCATCGATGCGCAGGATGTGGTGGAGGCGGTGGACCGGCTTGCCGATAGCGGCATTGCGGCCGTGACGCTGGTGTCCGATATCACTGGCTCCCGACGAGACCATTTTGCCGGTGTGGATAACGTCGCCGCAGGCCGCACGGCTGCCAGCCTGATCGGCCGCTTTCTGCCGGAAAAAGGTGGCGATGTCGCTGTTCTCGCAGGCTCCATGCTGGTCAAGGACCACCGTGAGCGGCTGGCCGGGTTTCAGTCCGTCATGGAAGAGGAATTTCCTGATCTGCGCCTGCTGCCGGTTCTGGAAGGACGTGACGACCCTGAAACGGTGGAGCAACTGGTAGCACAATGCCTCGAGGCCAATCCGCAGCTTTTGGGACTTTACAGTCTGGGTGCTGGCAATCGCGGGCTCATCAAGGCGCTGAAATCGTCGCGCCAGCCGTCATCGCCGCGCGTCATCGCCCATGAGCTCAACGAAAACACGGCCAATGCCCTGCGTGAAGGCATCTTTGACGCTGTGCTGAACCAGAACGCAGGTCACGAGGTGCGCAGCGCTATCAGGGTGTTGAAGGCGAGGGCCGATGGGCTTGCCGTCATCGACGCACAGGAGCGCATCCGTATCGACATATTCTTGAGGGATAATCTTCCCTGATGACAATTTAGAAAGTGGAGAAGAGCATGTATCTCGGTCTCGATTTGGGAACATCCGGCGTCAAGGCGCTGCTGATCGATGGTGATCAAAACGTCATCGGTTCGGCCAATGGTTCGCTGGATGTTTCGCGCCTCCATCATGGATGGTCTGAGCAGAACCCGGCAGACTGGATCACCGCCACGGAAACGGCGATTGCCGGTCTGAAGGCGAAGCACCCCAAGGAGCTGGCCGCCGTCAAAGGCATTGGCCTGTCAGGCCACATGCACGGCGCAACGCTGGTGGATGCGGCAGGCGATGTGCTGCGCCCCTGTATTCTGTGGAACGACACCCGCTCCTACGCCGAGGCGGCAAAGCTGGACGCCGATCCGCGCTTCCGCCAGATCACCGGCAATATCGTTTTCCCCGGCTTTACCGCGCCGAAACTGGCCTGGGTCGCCAATAACGAACCGGAAATTTTTGCCAGGGTCGCCAAGGTCCTGCTTCCGAAGGATTATCTGCGGCTGTGGCTGACGGGGGAATACATCTCCGAAATGTCGGACTCGGCTGGCACATCATGGCTGGATACCGGCGCGCGCAAATGGTCATCCGAACTTCTCGAAGCCACCGGTCTTGATGAAAAGCACATGCCGTCGCTGGTGGAAGGCACGGATGAGGCCGGAACGCTGCGCACGGAACTTGCCTCCGCCTGGGGCATTTCCGGCAAGGTTGTCGTCGCCGGTGGAGCAGGGGACAATGCCGCGTCCGCCTGCGGCATGGGCACGGTCTCGGAAGGCCATGCCTTCGTTTCGCTCGGCACTTCAGGTGTTCTGTTTGCCGCCAACGCATCCTATCTGCCGAAGCCCGAAAGCGCCGTTCACGCCTTCTGCCACGCGCTGCCCAACACATGGCACCAGATGGGCGTCATCCTGTCGGCCACCGATGCGCTGAACTGGTATTCCGGCATTACGGCCAAATCCGCTGCCGATCTGTCGACGGAACTCGGCGATGAGCTGAAGGCACCGACAGGCGTCACCTTCGCACCCTATCTCTCGGGCGAACGCACCCCGCACAATGATGCCGCCATTCGCGGTTCCTTCATTGGCCTGTCTCACGAAAGCGACCGCAAGGCGCTGACGCAAGCCGTCATGGAAGGCGTCACTTTCGCCATCAGAGACAATCTCGAAGCTCTGAAATCCGCAGGCACATCCATCTCCCGCGTTACCGCCATCGGCGGCGGCTCGCGCTCGCGCTACTGGCTGGCTTCGATCGCCACGTCGCTTGGTGTTCCCGTGGATATTCCGGCGGAAGGCGATTTCGGCGCAGCGTTCGGCGCGGCGCGCTTGGGGCTGATAGCTGCGACTGGAGCGGACCCGGTTGCGGTGTGTTCTCAGCCAGACACGGAAGAGACCATCGAGCCGGTGGCGGCGCTGGGTGATGCCTATGAGGAGGCTTATGGGCGGTATCGGGCGCTTTATCCGGCGATCAGAGGGTTGTCGCATTGATGGTCAGCGGGTGGGGTTCACCCCCCTCTGTCCTGCCGGACATCTCCCCCACAAGGAGGGAGATCGGCTAGACGCTTGCTCCTTGCTCTATCCGCAGCTTTCAAGATGGGCGAGAGGTTTCAACGAACCGATCTCCCCACCTGTGGGGGAGATGCCCGGCAGGGCAGAGGGGGGTAAGCCCCACCCACCAACACAAGCGAATATACCCAGGAACACTTTCACCATTTTACCACTATCCAAACTAGGGAGAAAACCATGACCACAGGCTTTTTCGGCGACATCCAGAAAATCAAATATGAAGGCCCAGATAGCACCAACCCGCTGGCCTTCCGTCACTACAACCCCGATGAAATCGTCGGCGGCAAGCGCATGGAAGATCATTTGCGCTTTGCCGTGGCCTACTGGCACACCTTCACATGGCCGGGCGGCGACCCGTTCGGTGGTCAGACTTTCGAGCGTCCATGGTTTGAAGACACGATGCAGGCGGCCAAGCTGAAGGCGGATGTTGCTTTCGAATTCTTCTCGCTGCTCGGCTCGCCCTTCTACTGCTTCCACGACGCCGACGTGCGCCCGGAAGGCAAGACTTTTGCCGAAAACACGAAGAATCTCAACGAGATCGTCGATTACTTCGGCCAGAAGCAGGCCGACACAGGCGTCAAGCTTCTGTGGGGTACGGCAAACCTGTTCTCCAACCGCCGCTTCATGTCCGGTGCCGCCACCAACCCCGACCCGGATGTATTCGCCTATTCGGCAGCCACCGTCAAAACCTGCATGGATGCCACCAAAAAGCTCGGCGGCGCGAACTACGTGTTGTGGGGCGGTCGTGAAGGCTATGAAACCCTGCTCAACACCGATGTGAAGCGTGAGCTGGACCAGCTTGGCCGCTTCCTCAATCTGGTGGTGGAATACAAATACAAGATCGGTTTCGAAGGCACGATCCTGATCGAGCCGAAACCGCAGGAGCCGACCAAGCACCAGTATGACTACGACGTCGCCACCGTCTACGCCTTCCTGCAGAAGCACGGGCTGGACAAAGAAGTGAAGGTCAATATCGAGCAGGGCCACGCCATTCTCGCCGGTCACTCCTTCGAGCATGAGCTGGCCATGGCCAATGCCTTCGGCATTTTCGGCTCCATCGACATGAACCGCAACGATTACCAGTCCGGCTGGGATACCGACCAGTTCCCCAACAATGTGCCGGAAATGGCGCTGGCCTATTACCACGTGCTTGATGGCGGCGGGTTCAAGAATGGTGGCACCAACTTCGATTCGAAGCTGCGCCGTCAGTCGCTCGATCCAGCCGATCTACTGATCGGTCACATCGGCGGCATGGATTGCTGCGCCCGTGGCCTCAAGGCTGCGGCCAAGATGGTCGAAGACAAGGCCCTGTCGCAGCCGCTGGCGGACCGCTACGCCAAGTGGGATTCGGCTGACGCACAGAAGCTTTTGCGCGGCGAGGTGAAGCTGGATGAGATCGCGGCGATGGTCGAGCGCGACAACATCAATCCAGAGCCAAAGTCCGGCCGTCAGGAATATCTGGAAAACGTGGTCAACCGTTACGTCTAGTGGCATCGCCTGCCCTCGTGGCAGGCGATTCCGTCACCCTCGACATCATCCTCGGGCTTGTCCCGAGGATCCAACCACGTTGCCAAAACCGAGACGTGGATAGACCCTCGGGTCAAGCCCGAGGGTGACGGCGGTGGGGGCGTGGTGCCGTTCGTTGCATCGCCAGCGTCTACGTTCGTTTTCAATCCATTGCTGTCGCTAAAACGGCAAAAAATATTTTTTATTTTTTCTCCACGCCATCCAACCCTCCAGCATAATCCCCGTGCTTTCGAAGCAAAGGGGTGCAACGCGCGGCACCTCCACGGTTCAAAAGCCGGTATCGACAAGCGGCATCTCCAAAAGAGGGTCGTTTCCGTGGACCCACCTCTTGCCATTGGCCAGGCAAGGGACCGGGCGTTCCGATAGGTATTGTGACAATGCTGTTGTAACGGGTCCGGCAAATGCCAAGACCTTTACCATACCTGCCAATGCAACACGCATTTGCCGGACATTCATCATCCCTCCGGCCTGCTTTTTTCATAAAGCGGGCCGGAGCGGATTTTGCTTGGTTACTTCTCTGTGCCTTCTTGTGTGCGGCGCAACATGACCTATGTTCGGTGGGTTTTACGGAGAGCCCGGCGCGGCGCATGCGTGCCATGACATGAGTGGCTGTCCCAAGGAGATTTTTATGCTGATCGAGAAATTGAACTGGCGTTATGCCACCAAGAAAATGGACCCATCCAAGTCCGTTTCGCAGGACAAGGTCGACCGCATCATCGAGGCAGCGCGTCTGGCCCCGACATCGAGCGGCTTGCAGCCTTTCGAAATCATCGTCGTCACCAACCCGGAAACACGCGCCAAGATTCAGGAGATTTCCTGGAACCAGGCGCAGGTGACCGAGGGCTCGCATCTTCTGGTGTTCGCTGCCTGGGATAACTACACCGCAGACCGCATCAACCACATGTTCGATCTCACCAATGACGAACGTGGCTTCAAGAACGAAGGCTGGGAAAAGTACCGCCAGTCTCTGCTGTCGTCCTACCCACAGCGTGATGCCGAAGTGAATTTCCAGCATGCTGCGCGTCAGGCCTATATTGCGTTCGGCATGGCTGTCGCACAGGCTGCTTTCGAGGGTGTGGACTCCACACCGATGGAAGGCTTCGATCCGGCCAAGCTGGACGAAATCCTCGGCCTTCGCGAAAAGGGCCTGCGCTCTGCGGTCATCCTGCCGCTCGGTTATCGTCAGGAAGAAGGCGACTGGCTGGTCAACCTCAAGAAGGTTCGCCGCCCGCTGGAAGAGTTCGTTACCGAGGTGAAGTAACCCTTCTTCAGGAATTGGGTCGATTTTTCCAGCGCTCGCTAATAATTGAAAAATCATACCTATAAAATCGTATCGCAGACAGGCATGTTTGCGATACACAAAGCCGACCCCGGCTTTTCCAAGGAAAGTTGAATTTAATGCTCCGGAACATTTTCCGTTGTCGAATGTGCCTCACGGCAGCATGAAGAGCGGCTTTTCCCGCCGCCGGGTCTCGACCTAACAGATTCCATTCGAAGAGCATTTTATGACACGACACAATTTAGCGGCCAGTCCCGTACCCGCCGGTCCAGGGAGTAGCGACCCGATGGTCGTGTTCGACGCCGTGACCAAGACCTTTGGCGATCCTCGGAGACAGACATCATTCACAGCCCTTGCCGGTGTCGATTACATTGTCCCCAGAGGCTCGATTTCCGGCATCATTGGCCGTTCAGGTGCGGGCAAGTCTACCCTCATCCGCCTCGTCAACGGGCTGGAGCGTTTAAGCTCTGGCAAGGTTGCCGTCGATGGTGTGGATGTCGGGGCACTGGATGAGGCGGGTCTTCGCACCCTGCGCCGCTCGGTCGGCATGATTTTCCAGCACTTCAACCTTTTGTCCTCCCGCACGGCTTACGACAACGTCGCTTTGCCGCTGGAAATCGCTGGCGTATCGCGCGCCGAGATCAGCCGCAAGGTCGGGCCGCTGCTCGATCTGGTCGGACTGGGCGATAAGGCCAACCGTTATCCTGCAGAACTCTCGGGTGGTCAGAAGCAACGCGTCGGCATTGCCCGTGCGCTGGCCACCGAGCCGAAGCTGCTGCTGTCTGACGAAGCCACGTCCGCACTTGACCCGGAGACCACGCAGTCCATTCTGGAACTGCTGAAAAAGATCAATGCCGAACTCGGCCTTACCGTGCTGCTCATCACCCATGAGATGGAGGTGGTGAAAACCATTGCCAGCCAAGTGGCGGTCATCGACAAGGGACTGATCGTCGAGCAAGGCACCACTTTCGACATCTTCACCAATCCGCGTCATGAAACAACCCGCAGCCTGCTGTCTTCAGCCGTCGGCGTGAAGCTGCCGCATTGGGTCACGTCCGGTTTGAAGCCAGATGCAGTGCCCGGCGACCGCGTGCTGGTGCGTCTCGTCTTCTTCGGCGACACTGCGTTTCAGCCGCTCACGGCGCGGCTGGTTGCGGAAATCGGCCCTGACGTGAACATTCTCGCTGGCACCATCGAGGAAATCTCCGGCCAGCCCTTCGGCTCGCTGGTGGTGTCCTATCCGGCAACGCCAGAGGTCACGGCCCGTGCCAATAGTTTCTATGCCGATACCGGCCTGACCACGGAGGTCCTCGGTTATGTCGCCTGATATGCTCTTTGCTGTTCTCTGGAAGGGTTTGATCCAGACGCTCCATATGGTCGCGGTTTCCGGCCTCGTCGGTTCGCTGCTTGGCCTGCCCATCGGCATTTTCCTCGCTACCAGCGGCAAGGGTGAGCTGTTCGAAGCGCCCATGGTCAACCGCGTCATCGGCCTCATCGTCAATGCCGCTCGCTCCACGCCGTTCATCATTCTCGTGGTCGCCATCATCCCGTTCACCCGGCTGGTTGCTGGCACCTCCATCGGCACTTCTGCCGCCATCGTGCCGCTGACGGTGGCAACCGTTCCTTTCGTGGCGCGGCTGGTGGAAGCGGCAATCCGTGAGGTGGACAAGGGATTGATTGAAGCGGCCCGTGCCATGGGCGCGACACCGCTCCAGATCGTCACCAAGGTGCTGCTGGCCGAAGCCAGGCCCGGCATCACGCTCGCGCTGACGCTGACGCTGGTCAGCCTCATTGGCTACTCGGCCATGGTCGGTGCTGTCGGTGGCGGTGGGCTGGGGGATCTGGGCATTCGCTATGGCTACCAGCGCTTCATGCCTGACGTGATGCTGGTCGTCGTCGTCGTTCTCATCGTGCTTGTTCAGATCGTGCAAAGCGCAGGGGATGCGCTGGCCCGCAGCTTCGACAAGCGCAACCGTAAAAACTGATTTCCTTTTCTTTACAATAACAAACGCAGGAGACACCCATGAAAAAACTCATTATCGCGGCTTCGCTCGCTGCCCTGTTCGCAGGCAGCGCACTGGCTGAAACCATCAAGATCGGCGTCACCCCTGCCGAACACGCGCAGATCATGGAGCAGGTGAAGAAGGTTGCAGCCACCAAGGGTCTCGACCTCGAAATCCTCGAATTCTCCGACTATGTCGTGCCCAATCAGGCGCTGGCGGATGGCGAACTTCAGGCCAATTCCTTCCAGCACCAGCCGTACCTCGACAATCAGGTCGCAGACCGCAAGTTCGATCTCGTCAGCGTCGGCACCACCATCACCACACCGATGGGCGTTTACTCCAAGAAGGTGAAGAGCCTTGACGAGCTGAAGGACGGCGCAACCGTCGGCATTCCGAACGACCCGACCAATGGCGGCCGCGCTTTGCTGGTTCTGGCCTCCAAGGGCGTTCTCAAGGTCAATCCGGATGTTGGCCTGAAGGTCACGCCTGCCGACATCACCGAAAACCCGAAGAACATCCAGATCGTTGAGCTTGACGCTGCCCAGTTGCCGCGCTCGCTGGACGATACCGACGCCTCGGTCATCAACACAAACTATGCGACAGCCGCTGGTCTCAACCCGAAGAAGGATTCCATCGCCATCGAAAGCGAAAAGTCTCCTTACGCCAACGTCATCGCCGTGCGCGCACAGGACAAGGACAAGCCTTGGGTCAAGACTCTGGTCGAATCCTACCAGAGCCCGGAAGTGAAGACCTTCATTCTTGAAAAGTACAACGGCACGGTCATTCCGTCCTGGTAAGCAGCACTTTTACCGGCCTTTTTCAGCCTCTCCCGTCCAGACGGGGGAGGTTTTTTTACGTTCGGTTAGCCCTAAACTGAAACGTTGCGGCGTTTGCCTCATGCGCGTTACAATTGGGGACAAGACGCCGAGGTATTTTAATACCTTTTGAAGAGTTCCGACCGAATATGCAGCCTTTAGAGGAAAAAAGATGCTGCAAGATGTCGCTTAAGCATGCCAGAATACTGTCGGTCGGCCGGAGCACCGCCGTGGCAGGGGTTTTGTCTGCGCTTGCCATCGTCGTCGTCATCGTCACCGTTCTCATTCTTTCCGCGCTGGGCGATGTCGCCAAGAACACCAACGCTCTCGATGAACAGCGCTCTCAGGAAACGACATCCGGCGCCCTCTCCACCTTCCTCAACCAGTTGACCGCAACGCTCAACGATTACTCGGCCTGGGACGATGCTGCACGATTTGCCTATGCCCCTGACGGGCTGGGATGGCTCATCAGCAATTATGGTGACATGACCGTCAACAGTGATCTGTTCGACACGGCTGTCCTCATCGACATCGATGATCAGATCTTGATGGCTTATCGCGACGGTACGCCCGTCGAATGGTCGCTGTCCGACTATTTCGGTAATGGGCTTTCGGAGCTGGTGAAAAAGGCACGCTCCGCACCCTCCGGGGAACCACCCGAGGCGTCCGGCTTCCTGAAAACGCAGGATGGCATTGCAGCCGTGGGCGTTAGTCTTGTGCGCAACAAATCCGGCTTGTTGAGCGTCCCGGAAGCGGCAAGGCGATATCTGATCTTCGCGCGTCACCTTACGAACGACAAAGTCGAGAGCCTGGCGCATACCTATGTCGTCAACGGTCTTTCTCTCCAGCCCCCAGATGCCCAGCTGGCTTATTTCGTCAGCATCACCAATCCATTAGGCGATGTGCTGGCCAACATGACCTGGCGCTCGCAGATGCCGGGTGATGTCAGTCTGGCGGAGGTTCGCCCGCGGGTGCTGGTTGCAATTGCGATCACGCTGATGTTTTTCCTGGCGCTTGTGGCCATTGGCAGTACGGCGCTGAAAAAGATGAAAAGCGATGAGACATGGGCCCGCCGCCAATTGCTGCGTGACCGTTTGAGCGGGCTGAACAACCGCCCCGGTCTCTTCCTGGGGCTGAAGCAGCTGCTGGACTGTTCGCAGGAGGATAATTCCTACGTCAAGCTGATCTATCTGGATCTTGATGGCTTCAAGGAGGTCAACGATTCCTTCGGTCATGGCGTGGGCGATCTGTTGATCAAGGGTGTCGCTGCGGCATTGCAAGTGCTGGCTGCCGACAAGTTGGTGGCGCGTCTGGGCGGTGACGAATTTGCTATTGCGGTACAGGGTCCTGAGGCGCGTATCGAAGGGCGCAAGCTGTGCGACGATCTGCTGGCGCTGTTTTCCGAACCCTTCATGATCGGCGACCGTGTCGCCTCGATTGGATGCAGCATCGGAACGGCGGTAGCGAAGGGGGGCGATCTCGATGGCGAGGAGCTTTTGCGACGTGCCGATATGGCCATGTATGAGGCCAAGGGGAGCGGACGCGGACGCTACATGGCCTATGAGCCGCACATGGACACGCGCCGTGAAGAAAAGAACCAGCTTGAAGCGGATTTGAAATACGCCATCGAGAACGACGAGATCAAGGTTGTCTTCCAACCCGTCGTCAATACGCTGACCCGCCGTATTACCGGCGTGGAAGCCTTGGCACGCTGGAACCGCGCCGGTTATGGGCCTATTTCGCCCGACATTTTCATTCCGGCCGCCGAAAGCAGCGGGCTGATCGACCAGCTTGGCCTTTCGGTTCTGCGCAAGGCTTGTCACGAAGCGGCTGAATGGTCGGCTGTGAAGCTTGCCGTCAACATTTCGCCGGTTCAGTTCAGAAACCCCGGCTTCGCCGCCCAAGTCATGTCCATCCTCGCCGAAAACGACATCCCACCTTCACGTGTGATGCTCGAGATGACCGAGGGCTATTTCATCCACCATCCAGAACGGGCAGGCACAGCCATCGAGAAGCTGAAGCAGATCGGCGTCAGCATTGCGCTGGATGATTTCGGCTCCGGCTTCGCCAGCATAGGCTATCTGCGCCGCTTCGGCTTCAACCGCATGAAGATCGACAAGTCGCTGGTCGTGGCACTGGATGAAGGCGGTCGCTCGCTGGAAATGCTGACGGCAACCGTAGCACTCGCCCGTTCGCTCGGCATTCCCGTCACCGCAGAGGGCATCGAAACCGAAGATCAGGCCGCCATTCTCCAGCTGTGCGGCTGCGATGAATTACAGGGCTATCTGTTTTCAAGGCCGGTCCCAGCCGAGGAGATTGCGCAGTTGCTGGACGCGCAGGATGCGCCGGTGGAGCAGCGCAGGGTTTCTTGAGGTTTTGTGTTCTGTATGACGTCCACGTAAATTGTGACGTCAACTTACGACACACCGTCATCCTCGGGCTTGACCCGAGGATCCAACGAACCCCAACATTGACCGTGGTCAGATCCTCGGGTGAAGCCCGAGGATGATGGCGCAGAGGGTGGGAGACGGCAGAACTGCTATAGACGGCGGATAGATCGCGGTGGCGAAGAGGCCCAACCCCATCGCTTACCGTCCAATATGCTTCTCACCGCGCTTCTTCGCCAGATCGATCTGTCTCTGGCGATTGCGGAAGCGGGTCCGGTCTTCTTCGGTGCGATCGTCGTAGCAGCTGGGGCAGGAGACGCCTTCTTCGAACTTTGGCGACAGGCGGACGTCCGGGGTGATCGGGTTGCGGCAGGCGTGGCAGAGTTTGTGGTCGCCCTCGGCCAGACCGTGAACCACGGACACGCGCTCATCGAACACGAAACAGGCGCCTTCCCACAGGCTTTCTTCTTCCGGCACCTCTTCCAGATATTTCAGAATGCCGCCCTTGAGGTGGTAGACCTCGTCAAAGCCCTGATCCTTCATGAAGGCGGTGGCTTTTTCGCAGCGGATGCCGCCGGTGCAATACATGGCGATCTTGGGCTTGTTGTGCAGGCCGGGATTGTTCTTCATCCAGTCTGGAAACTCGCGGAAGGTCTTGGTCTGCGGATCGACCGCGCCCTTGAAGACGCCGATGGCGGTCTCGTAGTCATTGCGGGTATCGATGAGGATGGTGTCAGGATCGGAGATCAGGTCGTTCCAGTCCTTCGGGTCGACATAGGTGCCGACGATCTGGTTCGGATCGATATCCGGCACGCCCATGGTGACGATTTCCTGCTTCAGCTTCACCTTCATTCGCACGAAGGGCATCTTGGACGCGCGGCTTTCCTTGTGCTCCAGGTTTGTGAATTCCGGCTGGGCGCGAAGATAGGCCAAAACATTGCCGACGCCCTCATCTGTTCCGGCGATGGTGCCGTTGATGCCTTCGGCGGCCAGAAGCAGCGTGCCTTTGACGCCGTTTTGCTGGCAGAGCGTAAACAGCGGCTCGCGCACGCTTTCAAACCGCGCAAAGCGGGCGAAATGATACAGCGCTGCCACGAGAAATTCTCCGGCGGCTTCCGGGCGGGGTAGGGTAGAGGTGTCGGTCATGCCGGCTGAAATACAGCCAGATCGGCTTTTGCGCAATCATATTTCGCTGAGGCGTGCGGCTTGCGGTGAAGTTTTGAGATTTGTCAAAACCGCTTAAATCGCAGCGTCTTCCCACAGGAGGCCGACGATGCGGCTCTCGGTTTTGGCGGATTCGGCAAAAACCTGATCGGCCAGATCGAGACATTCCCGACGCAAGGCCTGCTGGCGGTGGGTGACTGCTTCCAGCAGAAGCGGCAAAGTGTCACCAGCGGTGAACCGCTTCGGCTCATGATCGGCAAAGGCTGCCAGCACCGAAAGGTCATGCTCGTGGCCCAGCAGATCGACCAGCCGCTTGGCATCGACCTTCTTGGCCCGCATGGCGGATGGCCAGATTTTGCGCATCAGCGCCAGATGAATCCAGTACACCTGTCCGCTCTTGCGCAGATCGTGAAAGTCCTCGTCATGGGCCTGCGCGTGACATTGGCCGAGGGCGTGGAGCGCCTTCTCACGCTGCTTGCGCCATGTCTTTTTGACGAGCTTTGTTGCAATCTTTTTGCCCGACGGCAAGGAAAGCTGCATGAGGGCGTGTTTACCCTTTTCGCATTCCATCAGGGCGTCCGCAATGCGGGCGGACAGGTCGCCATCTTCGCTGGTCATCGCATCGCGTCGCTCCGTCAGCTCGGCATTAGCGGATGCCAGTGCCTGGTTTTCGGCCTCGGAACGGCTGAATTGCTGAAGGTAGTGGATCGTTTCCACAAGTGCTGCGGCTTCGCGGGCCTGTGACAGCGAGCGGGCAATATCGCGAAAGCGAATGTTTTCAGCTTTGCGGAATTTTGGTTCTTCAGGTGCCACGAAGCGGTAAAGGGCGCGCAGTCGCTTGAATTTTTTGCGGGCACCATGCACGGCGGCATGCGGGCCATCGGGCTGCTGCGACAAGGCGGCGATCGCGTCATCGATCAGTTCGACACCGACCCGTTGCAGTTCTTCAGCGAAGGTTTTTTTCGGATCAATCCTGAATGACATAGCATAGCTCGGTGCTGAGGTCGTCTGTCGCCAGATGCTGGTTGGAATAACGGTGGTCGCCGGTGACTTCCTCACCGATCCAGGCGGGTAGCGCTGGCTGGTCGGTCTCAGCGCTCAACTCCACCTCGGCCACGACAAGGCCTCTGTAGAGACCATCGAAAACGTCGACCTCCCACACAAAGCCCTCATGCTCGACGGTGTAGCGGATTTTTTCGATGATGAAGCCGGGGGCTGAACTCAACAATTCTTCGGCGTCGGCAACCGGAATGTCATATTCATATTCGTCCCGCACCAGAACGCCAACGCCGATCTTGATGGTAAGCGTTGCGGCGTCATCGCCCTTGATCCGCACCCGAACCGAGCGGTCGTCCAGCGAGACGATATAGCCCTGACGAAACCGGGTCCGTGTGACTATTTCCTCGCGCCAGCTTTCGTCTGCCACCAGAAACTTGCGTTCGATTTCTTTTGCCATTCAACGCCCTGCCTGATTTTCAGGCACCGTAGCGCAAGCGACTGTCATGAAAAAGCAATGAAACTGAAATATTTCATTTTGCCTCGACAGGTCTGGCTTTGCGCGGTAATTGAATGCGCAATTCAATCGATTCAATAGAGGAGACACCGTCATGGCCCAGGATTCCGAAAAGCTGCTTTCTATCCTGAAACTCCAGCCGGTCGTGCCCGTTCTCATCGTCGAAGATGTGGCATCCGCCGTGCCGCTGGCCCGCGCGCTGGTTGAAGGTGGCCTGAAAGCCATCGAAATCACCATGCGCACACCGGCAGCACTCGATGCGATCCGCGCCGTGGCCAACGAGGTCGAAGGCGCACATGTGGGCGCAGGCACCATTCTCAATGCCAAGGATTTCGAGGCCGCCGTCAAGGCAGGCTCGACCTTCATCGTCAGCCCCGGCGTCAACAAAAGCGTGCTTGAGGCAGCCAAGGGTTCCAAGGTTCCGCTTCTGCCGGGTGCGGCAACCGCCAGCGAAGTCATGCATCTGCGTGACAAGGGCTACAAGGTTCTGAAATTTTTCCCTGCCGAACAGGCCGGTGGCGCACCTTACCTCAAGGCTCTATCTTCACCTTTGGCAGACGTCGTGTTCTGCCCGACGGGCAGCGTATCGCTGAAGAACGCCAAGGATTATCTTGCTCTGCCGAACGTCGTCTGCGTTGGTGGTTCCTGGGTCGCGCCGAAGGAACTCATCGCGGCTGGTGACTGGGCGGGTATCACCAAGCTTGCAGCCGAAGCGGCAGCGCTGCGCGGCTGAGAGTTGGCGTTCACGACGGCGTGAACGTAACAGCCATTTGTATTCCGGCCTTAACTTCCTATCTCCTGTTTATATTCAACAAACAGGAGATTTGAATGTTCGACGCGAAAAAGCTTCTAGACCAATTTCTGGGCTCCAACGTACCGGGCCTGTCGGGAAGCGTGCGGGACCGGGCCGGACAGGCCACCCAGATCGCGAAGAACAATCCGATGAAGGCCGGCGCCATCGCCGCCGCCATTTTTGGCACCAAGACCGGTCGCAAGCTGGCGGGTAACGCCGCGGCAGTCGGTGGCATCGCAGCCATCGCCGGTCTCGGCTACCTCGCCTACAAGAATTACCAGTCCGGCCAGAAGCCAGAGGCTGTGCAGCAACCGCAACCGACCCAGGAGCTGTTGCCGCCACCGGTGGACTCCCCCTTTCACCCGCAGTCTGAAACGCTCTCCAACAATTTCGCGCTGACGCTGGTGCAGGCCATGATTGCCGCCGCGAAAGCCGATGGCCACATAGACGAGGCCGAGCGTGCGCGCATCATGGAAAAGGTGCAGGTCTCCGAGCTTGATAGCGAAGCGAGTACCTTCATCGAAAAGGAACTGGCCGACCCGCTGGATATCAACGCACTTGTGGCTGCTGCCAAGACCGAAGAGCAGAAGGTGGAACTCTACACCGCTTCGCGCCTGACCATCGAGCCGGATAGTCGCGCCGAGCGTGGGTATCTGGATCTGCTGGCGGGTCGCCTTGGCTTGCCGGATGCGCTGGTGGAGCATATCGAGGCGACGGTTTCTGCCGCCAAGGTTTGATGGCGTCAGGTCGTCAGCGGTTGGAGGGTGTGGTTTACCCCCCTCTGTCCTGCCGGACATCTCCCCCTCAAGGGGGGAGATCAACTCGTTGAGAACCCTCGCCCATCTTAAGCGTTGCGGATTGGTGATGAGCGCGCGCCCAGCCAATCTCCCCACCTGAGGGGGAGATGCCCGGCAGGGCAGAGGGGGGTAAGCCGCACCCTCCAACCTCAACGCAATCCGCTGTTGTCTTTCCCAACCGCCTACCGTACATCTTTTCCGTTATTTTACGGGGAAAAGAATGCGCGATCTCAGCCAGTTCAAAGGATGTCCGGCACCTCAGCCGGTGACGCTCGAAGGTCGGTTGGTCACTGCTGTCCCGTTTGATCGTGAAGCGCATCTGGAAAAGCTCTGGGATGGGCTGGGCGGGCTTGGCATCAACGACCTGCTGAAATATTTTCCGCAGGATGGGTTCCTGAATTCACAGGCCTTTGGCGACTGGATCGACGGTGCGCAGGCCGGGTTCGGCTGGGTGACGCTGGTGTTCATTGAGAATGCCAGCGGCGAGGTCGTGGGCATGGCCAGCTACATGCGGCCGGACCCGAAAAACGGCGTGGTGGAAGTTGGCTCCGTTGCCCATGGCGTGAAGATGAAGCGTTCGCCTCTGGCCACCGAAGCGCATTATCTGATGGCGCGGCATGTTTTCGATGATCTTGGCTATCGTCGCTACGAGTGGAAGTGCCACAATGACAACGAAGCCTCCAAAGCCACCGCCAAGCGTTATGGCTTCGTGTTCGAAGGCGTGTTTCGCCAGCACATGGTCTCGAAGGGGGCCAACCGCGATACCGCCTGGTTCTCGATGATCGATAGTGAATGGCCGGTGATAAAGCAGGCTTTCGAGACGTGGCTGTCACCGGATAATTTTGGTGACGAGGGTGTTCAGAAGCAGAAGCTTGACGATATCCGCGCAGGGATCACGGCATGACCGGTAAGACCAACAGCTCGGCCATGATCGCCGCTATCGCCATCCTCCTCGGCTTCGGCCTGCTGTTTTACATCATGCCGACAATTACGTTGTGGCTGGCAAACCACTATTCCGTCTGGGCCGCTGCGGCGTTCGATACGGTTGCAGTGCTGGCGTTCTTTCTGATCTTCTGGCTGCGGGCGCGCTATCAGCGACGTCATCGCTGAGGCGCACGTCCCAAGATTTTCCGAAAGGACACCATGGCTCTGGTCAAATTCCTCACCGGCTTGTTTCGTCCGAAAGAAGACGCCGAAGCGCCTGATCCAGATGTCGTTGAGGCGGAGCTGACTGCTGATGAAGAAGAGCAGTGGGACGAGCATTTTTTCCAGGAAAGTTGCCTCAAGCGCGATCGGTTCTGGGCAGCCGTCGGGCAGGTCGAAACCGATGTGCTGGCTCATCTCATCAGCCCTTCATTAACAGGTGGCCCGGATTGGCCAACGACGCGTCAGGCCTACCGGGTGGTGCGTCGGAAAAACACGATCATTATCGCGACGGACGGGCTGTCAGATCCTTTTCGCGGTGTGTCGGGCGGTGAGAACGGTTTCGAGCTGGAACTGTTTATCGAGACGCCCGATATCGACCCTGAGCATGCCGGGCAGGCCGGGGACATCGGCAGCATCGGAAAAAGCTGGGCGTTCGAGATCATCCGGAATGTTGCAGGGACGGTAGCAGGTGCCGGTGGTATCAATGAGCAGCTGGACCGCTACACGGTGCTGTCTATTGAAGTGCCAGGCGTAAGCCACTCCGATGCCGTCCAGATGCAGGTGCCGAAACGCTTCATCACCGACGATGACTGCATCGGCATTCTGCTCGGCGCGCCACAGCCGGATTTTGCGACCGAGATAACCGATATGCCGCTTTCACCGGTAAGGATCATTCCCCTCACTGTCATCACAGCTGCCGAGCTTAATTATATCCGTGCCAACGGTGCCAGTGAGCGCATCGCTCTTGCCGAAAAGCTCACTGAGAGCGGAATCGGAAACGTGAGCGCCTTCATGCGACCGGATATGATCTAAGGGCTTGCCTCAAACCTGCAATGATGCACCCAGCAAGCCAAGCCCCATCAGCAGCACGAACACGGCACCCGCGATCTCTATGCCATGGGTGATGCGTGATGCCTTGGTGCTGCCGGTGCCGGCGAAGCGGACGGCTATGTCTTTTGCTTTGACGGCGAGGCAGGCCAGGAGCGAGACGGTGATGGCGGTGCCGATGGACATTGCGAGGACCGAGAGGACGCCGCCCATCAGCAGGCCGTTCAGCACGGAAAAGCTCATGACGATGATCGCGCCGGAGCAGGGGCGAAGGCCAACGGCGATGATGGCCGACCATGCTTCATGCAGGCTGAAATCTTTTGCGCGCAGTATGGATGGGTCCGGCGCGTGGGCGTTGCCGCAGGTGGTGCAGAGGTCGCCGCTGCCGCTCTGGGCATGATCGGCGAAGACGGGTTTGCCTTGGAAGCGAAGGCCGGTTCCCATTCCTGTTCTTACGGGTCCAACTGCGACGGGCGAGGGGCCGGCAACGGCCAGCGCTGGCGCGGGTTCGACCTTCACCATGAGGCTGCGGAGCTTGCGAAACAAAAGCCATGCGCCGAACAGGGCGACCATGGCGAAGCTGGCGATTTCCATCGCCTGCGTTGCCTTGGTCATGGTGATCGAGGTGCCGCGCAGCACCAGATAGGCAGCGCCCACCAGAGCGATGGCGACTGCGCCTTGCAGTACCGCTGAAATGAAGGAGATGACGATGCCGCGTTTCAGCTGCGTCTCGTTGGCAATCATATAGGACGAAATGACCGCCTTGCCGTGGCCGGGGCCGGCGGCGTGGAACACGCCATAGGCAAAGGACAGACCGATCAGCGAGGTCAGCGCCCACGGGTCTTCCCGCATGGCTTTCAGCGCGCCGGTCAAGGCGCGGTAGAAGGATTGCTGATGGACATTGATCCACTGGAAGAGGGGGGCGAGCGGTCCACCGATGGAGATGGATGGCTCTGCCGAGCCGATGCCGAGCGGCGACTGGGCGTGGGCAGTGGAGAGGGTGGCGAGGAAGATGGCGCAAAGAATGAGGAAGCGAGTGGCGGTAGGGTTTTTCTGTTTTTGAGGACGGGCAATAGTTATGATGCGGTGGAGGGTGCCGCTTACCCCCCTCTGCCCTGCCGGGCATCTCCCCCTCAAGGGGGGAGATTGACATGTGGTTACCCGCTCGTCCGTCTCAGGCGTTGCGGATGAAGCGAAGAGCGGGCGTCTTGCTGATCTCCCCCCTTGAGGGGGAGATGCCCGGCAGGGCAGAGGGGGGTAAGCGGCAAGCTCAGACATTTCCGCCCGCGATGAACTCGTTTCCCTCAGCATTTCAGCTCCAGTCGCGTGGCAAACAGCTTGGTCATGTCGGTGCCGGTCGGGTCGTTGAAAAAGGCGTCTGTCAGATTGTTCTGGTTCTGGGAGATGATCTCATCCGGGTCGGGACGCACGACCTTGTGTTTGCAGACCGCCAGATGCGTACCCTTGACGACGATGTCGGTGTCCTTGGCGAAGTCTATTGCCGTGTAGAGCGTCGGGTCCCATGCGCCGAAGGTCAATGTTCCTTTTACAGGGAGCGGCTTTTGCGGCTTCATGGAAAAGAACATCAGCACCTGATTGTCCTTATAATCGACATGGATAGCATCGGGCTTGCCCAGATCGACCGGTTTCCCGTTTTCGGTGACGAAGGTGTAGTAGGAAAACTCGGCGAGTGATTCATGGACTGTCTTGCCGATTTCGGCCAGTTCTTCCTTGTCCAGCTTGGCATCGCTGTTCTTGTCATAGTCCAGGACGACGCTTGCGGAAAACATTTCATCGAAGCGCCAGATGTTGCGCACTTCCGAAATATTTCCATCCGCGCCCTCGATGATTTCCATCCGCGCTTCGGCAAAAATATGCGGGTGCGCCATGGCGCTGAACGGCGCAAGACAGGCGGACAGGCATGCAGCCAGCGGTACGATCACGTTTTTCATGGATGCCTGTCTGTCTCGACGCTTCAATATGGTTTTGATTCTACCGGCAAATGGGACCGAATTTCGGCTTGCCTGAAGATGAACTTCGAACTCAGCTGTAATTCTTGAACCAGTTCGCCAGATAGTCCACGAAGCTACGCACCTTGGCGGGCAGATAACGCCGGTGCGGATAGACGGCGTAGATGCCGCGATCGCGGGATATATAGTCATCGAACAGGGTCACGAGTTCACCAGAGAGAATGTGCGGTTTGGCGATAAAATCCGGCACGATGGCGACGCCGAGGCCGGTGCGGGCGGCGCGGAGCGTAGCCTGCGGGCTGTTGACCTCGATAGGACCTGTAATCGCCACGGAATTGGTGCCGCCGCCGGGTTCGAAATAGCGGATGTGGTTGTGGAAGCGGGAGTTCGTATCCACGATGCAGGGAACCTTGGCCAAATCCTGCGGCGAATTCAGCGGGCCGTAACGGTCGACGAATTCAGGGGTCGCGACCGCATAAACGCGAAAGTCTGCCAGTTTCTTGGCGATCATGCCGGAATCTTCCAGCTTGGTGATTCGCACAGCCAGGTCGAAACTTTCCTCGATCAGGTCCACGAACCGGTCTTCCGCCACGATTTCCAGAACCAGTTCCGGGTTCTCCTTGGCGAAATCGATCAGGCTCTGGCCGATTTCCGCGTCGATGAAAGTGCGCGGTACGGAGATGCGCAGCTTGCCTTTCAGATCGGCGTTCTTCTCGCGCACGAGATCGGCGAGATTATCGATTTCCTTCAAGATATCGGCGGCGGTGCGGTAATAGGTATGGCCTGCTTCCGTCATGGAAAACTGGCGGGTGGTGCGGTTGAGAAGCAATGCGCCGAGATCGTCTTCCAATTCACGGACATATTTGGACAGAAGCGCCTTGGAGCGCCCGGTCTTGCGGGCGGCGGCGGAAAACCCTTCCGCTTCGACCACGTCGATAAAGGCCCTGATGCGGGTGAGAGTGTCCATTAATGGCTCCTGTTTGTTCCACATTCTTGAACGCGCGCGCCCTGTCGTTCAAGAATAAAAATCCGGTGCCGAAAAAATCCGCATTATGATGAAAAATTCCCTTGATTGTTACAGCGAATATTCTTATCTCCCGGTTGCCCAAAGTCGCACGTGCCCATGTGTGTCCGCCGGACCCTCGATGTGGTGAGGAGTTTGGTAAGGTACCTGGAATTAACCCCTCCAGTCGCTATTCCGGCCAACCGGGAAATGCGAGGACATACGAAGCAACGACGGTGCGGGCCTTTCTGGTTCTCTGCCGGCTTTCCATCAGCCGGGGTACTAAAGAGGCACACCATCATTGCCGTAAGTGCGGTTGGGTATGATTCCCTCCAATCCCATGGCAGACAAAGCCGAATAATGCTCCTGGCAGGGCGTTGTTCACATTTGCGCCTTGAGCGTATGCGATTGATTCCGCGTCTCCACCGGCGGATCGTTCTGCATATCTTGAGCGCCCTTTGTCCTCCGGAATTTACCGGGGTCGGAACATTTTAGGGAATACAACGATGACGACTGCACGCATCATTGACTTCATCAAGACCCGCCGCCCAGAAGGCCCTTGCCTGGTGGTCGACCTTGATGTTGTGCGCGATAATTTCCATGCGTTCCGGCACGCTCTGCCAAACAGTGCGATCTATTATGCCGTCAAGGCCAATCCTGCTCCTGAAATTCTCACGCTGCTGGCCGGCATGGGCTCCAACTTCGATTGCGCCTCCGTGGCTGAAATCCAGATGGCGCTTGATGCCGGTGCGACCTCCGACCGTATCTCCTTCGGCAACACCATCAAGAAGGAACGCGATGTTGCACGCGCATTTGCGCTGGGCATCGATCTCTTCGCCGTGGATAGCCATGAAGAAGTGGAAAAGGTTGCCCGCGCCGCCCCCGGCGCCCGTGTATTCTGCCGCGTTCTGACCGATGGTGAAGGCGCCGAATGGCCGCTGTCGCGCAAGTTCGGCTGCGTACCGCAGATGGCTGTCGATGTTCTGGTCTATGCCCATCAGATGGGTCTGGAATCCTACGGCGTTTCCTTCCACGTCGGTTCGCAGATGATGAACCTCGACGCATGGGACGCGGCTCTTGGCGATGCAAAGCGCGTTTTCGCATCGCTCGCCAAGCAAGGCATCCACCTGCAGATGGTCAACATGGGCGGTGGCTTCCCGACGAAGTATCTGCGTGACGTTCCTGCTGCCGAAGAATATGGTCATGCCATCGACACGGCGCTGCGCAAGCACTTCGGCAATCAGATTCCGAAGACCATCATCGAGCCGGGTCGCGGCATGGTCGGCAATGCCGGTGTCATCAAGGCGGAAGTCGTGCTTGTTTCGCGCAAGTCCGACAACGACAACCACCGCTGGGTGTTCCTCGATATCGGCAAGTTCGGCGGTCTGGCCGAAACCATGGACGAAGCCATTCGCTACCCGATCCGCACCGAGCGCGACGAAGATGCGATGGAGCTTTGCGTTCTGGCTGGCCCGACCTGCGATAGCGCCGACGTGCTGTACGAGAAGAACATGTACCCGCTGCCGGTCTCTCTGACCATTGGCGACGAAGTTCTTATCGAAGGTACGGGCGCCTACACGACCACCTATTCGGCGGTCGCATTCAACGGTTTCGAGCCGCTGAAGTCCTATGTGATCTGAATGTCTGACGTCTGTCTGGGGGCAGACGTCAGTCTTTAGGATCCTACCGTTCCGGCTTGCTCATTCGCGCTCAAGCGCAAACCCTGCTTGCCGCACCTCTGTCAAGCCGAGGATAAGGCGTCGTCTGGCGGGCCGGAACGGTTTCACATTATTATCGCATGTCGTTCTCGCAAAACCGTTCAACACTTTTGCGCGACATGCTTTCATTTTAGGGTGCCGCTTTCGTGGGCGGCTTGGTGACGGGAGGCCGGGATGGCCGCTGTTCTCAATTCTGTACGTGCATTTTTCACACCGCAGACATTTCATATCGACGCTGAAAATCCGGGTGATGTCGTCGCCCGTGAAAATCTGCTCGACCGTGTCATGGGCGCAGGCCGTCGTCGCAAGTCTTCCGAAAAGCTGCGCGCAGGTCGCGTGCCTGCCGAAGGTCTGGCGCTTGTGGCGCGTGATCAGGACGGCCACGTCATCGGTACCGTTCGCCTGTGGAATGTTCAGGCTGGCGTAACCCGTGAAGGCGGCCCCATATCTGCCCTCCTGTTGGGACCGCTTGCGGTGGATTGCGCCCATGAAGGCAAGGGCATCGGCTCAGCCTTGATGCGTGCCGCCATTGCCGAGGCTGGAAAGCGCGATCACGGCGCTGTCCTGCTGGTCGGTGATGCGCCTTATTACGAGCGCTTCGGCTTCTTTGCCAGCCATACCCAGCACCTTGTCATGCCCGGCCCGTTCGAGCGTTCGCGCTTTCTTGCGCTGGAGCTGAAAAAGGGCTGGCTTGATGGTGCCGCCGGTATGCTGGTCGCGAGTGGCCGCAAGTTTTCTTGAGAGCCTGGTTGCCTGGATTTCAGGCGGTCGGTTGGTAGACGTTAGGTAACGAAGCGTGGGGGTACACCCCACACTCCATCACGACTCATCAAAATTGCAGCTAGGCAACGCGCCGCAGAGCTTCGGCGCGATTGAGCTTGAACGCACCCACCATGGCCGAAAGCGCGGTGGTGGCTTCGGCGATCGTTTGGCTGACGGCGTTGGTTTCTTCCACCATGGCGGCGTTCTGCTGGGTCATCTGGTCCAGCGTATTGACGCTGGTGCTGATCTCCTGAAGGCCGACGGACTGCTCACGCGCGGCGGTGGCGATGCTGTCGATGTTGCTGTCAATGCGGGTGACGAAGTCTTCGATCTGGGTAAGGGCGCTTCCGGTGGATTGAACCAGCGTCACGCCGTTCGTGACCTGCTCTCCGGATTTGCCGATGAGATCTCGAATTTCCTTCGACGCCTTTGCCGAGCGCTGCGCCAGTTCGCGCACTTCCTGCGCGACGACGGCAAAGCCCTTGCCTGCTTCACCCGCACGGGCTGCCTCCACACCGGCGTTCAGCGCCAAGAGGTTGGTCTGGAAGGCGATTTCATCAATGACGCTGATGATGGACTTGATCTCACCGGATGCGCTTTCGATACGCTGCATGGCGCAGATCGCTTCATTGACGACGCCGGAAGACTGGGTGGCGGAACGGCGTGCTTCCTTGACCAGATCGCGGGTTTCGTTGACGCGGACAGTCGATGTCTTGACGGTTGAGGCGACCTGCTCGAGCGCGGCTGCTGTCTCTTCCAGCGCTGCGGCCTGCTGTTCGGTGCGACGGGAGAGATCGTTGGCCGCGCTGTTCATCTCATGGCCCTGCTTGCGCAGGTGATCCGTCTCGCCGAGGATTTTTCCAAGCGTGGACTGAAGGGTGAGGACCGAGGCATTGAAATCCCCGCGCAGGGTTTCGAACTTGGCATCGAAGCTGCGATCGAGCGTTGAACTCAGGTCGCAATTGGAGAGATTGTTGAGGCCGCCTCCCAGCTGTTCGATGGCAAAACGCAGGGCGTTTGCTTCCGCGACGCGTTCTTTTTCGCGGTTTTCGCGCTCTTCATTGGTGGCCAACCGCGATTGCTCGGCCTCGCCTTCAAGCTGGCGTTTTGCCAGGCCCGCATCCCGAAAGATTGCCAACGCGCGCGCCATGGCACCGATTTCATCGTGACGCTTGAGGTGTGGCGGCGCTTCTTCCAGATGGCCCTTGGCCATATGGGTCATCGTCTCGGTGATCTGCTTGATGGGCGCGATGGCCCGGCGGCGCAGGAAGATGGTTGTCGAGATGCTGAGCATGATCAGCAGGCCACCCAGCGTGTAATTGGTGTTCTGCAGGAAGGTGGTTTGCAAAGCCGCCTCGTTTTCCTTGGCTTTGCCATACACCGTGCCCATGTCGACCAGCTGATTGACGGCATCTTCATGGTCGTGGAATTTTGCACTGAGGACATCCAGCGATGTGGTAATCTTTGCCGCATCTGCCGCATCTGCCGCGGCAAGCGTGGGCAGTGTGTCGGTTTCCAACACGGTCCAGAACGCATCGCCCTTGATCAGCACGTCATTCTGCAACTTCTGCTTCAGGGTGTCGGGAAGCGTCGTCGTCTTCCAATATTCGCGCCTTTCCTGATACTGACCTTTCAGCACCTCGATCCGTTCGATGTTTTTCGCCATTCGGTCCGGGTGAAGGGCCGCCTCGTTGGTCAGGGCGTAGGTCTCTATGAGATAGAGCGGCGGCGGCAGGATGTCTGCGATCAGATCCTTGCTGTCGATGATTTCCTGATAGATCGGGCCATTCACCTTGAGCGTATCGAGCGCGTAAGCCCCCGTCAGAAGGGTGAGGATGACGCCGGTTGCCAAGGCGACGCCGGTTGCGGTGACGAGTGCAGAGATCGACAGCTTCATTGCGAAAGTCCGGAACGGAGACGAGGGAAAGGGTCGTAAACTTATGTGCCGGAGACCGGCTGGTATCGCATGCCGTGGAAAACCGGACGCAAGAGGCGGCTGAGTGAACATCCGAACAAAGTATTCTTATTTATAATCGATAAAGTTGTTAATTTTGTTCTTCTGCACCTGTATTTTCTCATCTTTTACTTGAATATGTTGATTTTCCATTAATAGAATTTTTCATCGATTATTATTATAATTGTCGAATTTTCTAACATTTTGTCGCCGGTTTCTTTCCAGATGGATGAACACGTTAGCGTGTCATTGCCATTCCGGCTCAAACGTCTTTATTGACGCCTGTTGTTACTGACGCCTTCGACGCTGGATGATGTGTGAGGTGTGGTTAGAAACGACCACTGAAGCGGGAGGAAATGGCACTGCCGCGATAGGCGGCGGTTTCGTCATCCTCGTCGTGCAGCAGGCGGGAAAATTCCAGTTCCAGCTTGCGGTCCTTGCCGGTGTCGAGCGCTAGCGTTGCGACAAGTCGCCTTTCGCTGCTGTCGTAATCGTAATAAACCCAGTCCTTGTGGGTTCTTTCAACGGCAAGGTCGAAACCCAGGGACTTGGTGAGTTTGGTTTTCATCACGGCCTTCCAGCGACGTTGAAATTCGCCCAGGGGATCGTCCAGATCGTAGAGTGCGTAATCCTGCGAGAAGGCTGCGCCAAAGGATAACCGGTCGTTCACGGCCCATTCCGCTTCGGCGCGCAGATAAGGTCTGGCACGTTTGACCTGATTGCTGACCTCGTCTCCCGAGATCGTCGTCAGACCTGCTTCCATCAAAACCGCGAGGTTGGTACCGAATTTGCGGCCGTAGGCGAGCGAGCCGCGCAGGTTGGTGGCGGGGAAGCGCTCATAGATTTGCTGCTGGTTATCGGGGATAAGGCTGGCGTTGTAGGCGACCGTTACGCCAACTTCACCGCCTGCCAATGCGCGGATGTGATTGGCCTTCAAACCGAGCAAGGCTTCATTGGCCTCCAGCCTTGCGGGCAGGAAATAGCTGGGGCGAAAATGCGATGTGCCCTTCATCAGGCCGGTGTAACTGACTGTCAGCGTATTCTTGCCGCCGAAGGCCTCGAGCGTGGCTGCGGTCGAGACATCGAGCTTATGATCAAGACGGCGAAAGCCGATCACCTCATCCGGCAGCTTGAGAAAAATGTCGCCCGCATCGCTGCGCGTGCCGCGGATCTGAGCGCTCCATTCCAGTTTGTCGGAGATTGTGCGCGATAGCGTGAAATTGACCCAGCTATTGTGTTCTTTGGCAAAGCCATAGCGCGGGACGCTGACCTCCTGATGGTTGAAGGAATATCCGAATTTGGTTCCCTCTCGCTCGATCTCGCCTTCGACGCCGATGCTCGTCCGCAGGCTGAGAACGGCGATCTTGTTGATATCGCTGAAATAATTCGTGTCGTATGTCGTTTCCACGTCGTAGATGAGGCGTGGCTCGGCGCTGGCATTGTGCGCGCAAGCACCGCAGACGAGCAACGCAACGATGACGCAACGCATCATGATTATCCTCAATATCTAATTGAGGTATATCTTATAGATAGAGGGTTAATAATATTTTGCAGATGTCAGGCGGGGCCTGCGGTCGAAGTATTGTCGGCGGGATTCGAGATGTAGGCGATTTTGATGTGAATTTTATTCAAATTAAAAATGTTAATATTAACGGTTTATTATAACATTAGCATATGCTTGCATTAGATCGTACTAATTGTACTGTCTGGTCACGCCGGACGGCGTTGTTTCAAAGATCAGAGGAGAGAGAAATGCTTACGAAAATCGCATGTGCTACGATCGCTCTTACCATTGCTTCCATGGCTCCTGCCCATGCCGGTGGACTGCTGGGTGGCCTTCTTTCGGGCAACAGCAACAAGGGTGGTCTTGTCAATGTCTCGCCCGGTATCAACCTCGGCATCGGCAACATCCTGTCCGGCAACGGTATTCTGAACGGCAACAAGACCGGCCTTTTGAGCGGCATTCTCAACGGCAACAAGACATCGGTCGATGCCATCGGGAGCGGCAATGATCACGACCGCGGTTATTCCAAGAAGAAGCGCCGCCACTAGGGATTTTCTACGATAACAGGCATGATGGAGGGGGCATGGCGCCCCCTTTATCGTGTCTTCGACAGCCGCAAATAATAGCCGTCGGGATCAACGATGCGGAAATCGGTTACGCCCCAGGGATGTGTGGTGAGATTACCTGAGATCGGCCACCCGCTGGCTCTTGCCCTGTCATAGGCGGATTGAAGATCTTCAACCTCAATGACGATTTCCACGCCACGACCTGCTCTTTCACCCGCCAACACTTTTGTCGGGTGGTCTTCTGGCAGAGAATTATTGTTGTTCAGAGAGAGATGAATGTCGCCCAGGGACAGGGGCGTATACCCTCCATGACCCTGTGGTCCCGCGACGAACTCAAGCACGTTTGTATAAAAGCCCTTCGACGTGGCGATATCGGCTACAAAGAGCTCCACGCATAATCTCGGTCTGTTCATTGGTGTTCTCCGGTACTGCAACCGGAGATAACTGTAACTTCAGATCGTAACTATGGCGAACGAAATTGCCACGTGGCTTTACGCCGTGATATCGACGATCCCGCAATCACCGGCTTCGGAGGCGAAGGCCAGAAGTTTGCCGGTGTTGCTCCAGGACATGGAGGTGATGGCGCCTTTTCCGGGGCGGCGCAGCAGGGCTTCCTTCTGGTCGGCCAAGCGAACGCCGAGGATCATGCCGTCGGCAAAGCCGATGGCCAGCACTTCTTCCAGCGGGTGGAACGCGACGTTGGTGACCATGATATCGGAGCGGGTGCCGAGTTCCAGCGGTGCCTTGCCCATCGGGCCATCTTTGCCGGCGAAGGGCCAGACGATGGCAGCCGGTGCGCCTGAAGAGGCCAGCCATTTGCATTTGACGGACCATGATATCGATTTGACCTTGGCGGGATATCCGGTCATGCGCATGTGGCGCGCATCCGTGCCACCCTTGGCCGCGTCCAGCTTCCAGCCATGCAGGGCGTTTTCCTGCATGGTGGTGACGAGGAACTTGCCATCTGCGGAGAAAGTGACGCCGGTGTGGGCGCCCTTCCAGTCCAGATCGATGGGGTCGCCAGCGGTTGCTACCCAATGCAGCGTCACGCCATTGTAGCGGGCCGCGGCGATGCGCAGACCCTTTGGCGCAAAGGCGATGGCCTCGACCGTGCGTTCTTCCTTGAATTCCTTAATAGTGCCATCACCCAGACGAACGAAGCTGGACTTGCCGACACCATAGGCAATGGCATTCTGCGGGCCGCCTGCGACAACGCTGATCCATTTGCGCGGCACATGGGCAAGCTCTGTCACCGTGCCGTCATGGCCGACGCGCAGCACCTTGCCGTCTTCGCCGCCGGTCAGAAGTGTGGCGCTATGCGGATCGCGGATACAGGTCAGCAGGCCCTGATGCGCCTCGATGACCTTCTCGCCGCCATCCAGCCGATGGATGTTGCCAGCTGCCGTGGCAAAAAGTGGGATATCGCCCAGAAAATGCGTCGCGACGACGTGGCCTTCAAGGTCAAGAGGAGCAACGGTGGGCATGGGTAAAGGGTCTTTCCGTGTATGGGTTATGGGTAACAATGGCCGCGTCGGGATTTTGTTTCCCTATCCGTCGTCATGGTCGGGCTTGACCCGACCATCCACAGTTTGCGGCAGTAAATCCTCGGGTCAAGCCCGAGGATGACGGAGAGTGTGGTGGTGGGTCTTCATTTTAAGGCCGCGTCGCCGTGCATGATTGTACGCGGCATTACGACGACCGGTCTATCAAGCCGCAGCGATACACGCCTTAAAGCTATTTTCCAGCTTTTCGCGGTCCAGATCGCGGCCGATGAAGACGAGGCGGCTTTCGCGCTTTTCGCCGTCTTTCCATGGGCGCTGGTGATCGCCTTCGATGATCATATGAACGCCCTGAACGACGTAACGTTCGGCATCATCCTTGAAGGCGATAATGCCCTTGAGGCGCAGGATTTTCGGGCCGTCGGTCTGCGTGACCTTCTGAATCCATGGGAAGAAACGCTCGGCATTCATTTCGCCACCGCGCAGTGAAACGGACTGGACCGTCACGTCGTGGATAGGCGAGGGGGCGTGGTGGTGGTGTCCATGATCATGCCCGTGGCTATGGTCATGGTCATGATGATGGTGATCATGGCTATGGTCATGTCCGCAATCGGGGCCACAGACGTGGTCGTCATGTTCCTGCTCGAGGAAATGCGGGTCGTTTTCCAGCGCACGTTCCAGGTTGAACGCGCCCTGGTTGAGCACATGGGCGAGATCGACGCCGGAGCGGCTGGTCTTGTGGACGCGGGCGGACGGGTTGATGGCGCGAACGACGTCTTCGATGACGGCCAGTTCCTGCGGCGTCACGAGGTCGGTCTTGTTGATGACGATGACATCGGCAAAGGCAATCTGGTCTTCGGCTTCGCGGCTGTCCTTCAGGCGCAGCGGCAGGTGCTTGGCATCCACCAGCGCGATGACGGCATCAAGTTCTGTCTTGGCGCGCACATCGTCATCCATGAAGAAGGTCTGGGCGACGGGAACGGGGTCGGCAAGGCCGGTGGTCTCAACGATGATGCCATCAAAACGGCCGGGGCGGCGCATCAGGCCTTCCACCACGCGAATAAGGTCTCCGCGCACGGTGCAGCAGACGCAGCCATTGTTCATTTCGTAGATTTCTTCGTCCGATTCCACGATCAGATCGTTATCGATGCCGATTTCGCCAAATTCATTGACGATGACGGCGTATTTCTTGCCGTGATTTTCCGACAGGATGCGGTTGAGAAGCGTGGTTTTGCCCGCGCCCAGATAGCCCGTCAACACTGTAACGGGGATCGGCTTGATGGTTGTTGCTGCTTCGGTCATGAGAAACCTCTGAAGGTAATGGGCCGCGACGCGGCTTTGAAAGCGTTGCCGTTCATATAGGCGTGTGGCGAAGTGAGTTCAAAGAGAATTTGCCGAAGTTTTTTGAACCGAGCTTTCAAGCAAATTCATGTCAAAGGCCGATACGTCTTCCAAAAGCTCCAGCAAGCCTGCTACCGCATGGGCGATGATCGTCTCGCCCTTTTCGGCGGTCGCATTGGCGGCGTTGCCCGCAACGCCCTGTGTGTTCAAATCCGACATGCGCCAGCCGAAGGCGTGTGGGCCATAGGCGCGCAGCTGTTTAAAGTCTTGGGCGAATTGGGACTGTTTCGACGCGAAGTTTTCGGCCTTCTCCATCTGTACCAGTTCCGGGTGCAGCGCCAGCATGACAGAGGTTTCGATATCGCCACCGTGGATATCGATGGCTTTCTCTTCAGGTGACATCACGCCTTGCGGCATGCCGAAGCGGGTCCAGCTGGTGGCGACGGCCAGCATACCGAACCTCACTCGGGCTTCCGTGGCGACGACTATCATCAACGGGGAATTGCCGCCATGGGCATTCAGCATCACGAATTTTCGGATGCCTTTGATGTGCTGGGCCTCGGCGATTTCAAGCCAACGGTTGACGGCCTCATCGAAAGCAAGGGTCTTCGTGCCTGATACATCCATATGTTCGATGGAGTAGCCGACTGGTTCTGTGGGCAGAAAATGAATGGGTGCGCTGGGGGCGAGCGCCTGTTTCAACCGGTCCACGATGCCTTGTGCGATCAGCGTATCCGTCTCAAACGGCAGATGCGGTCCATGCTGCTCATGCGCCCCCAAAGGCAGCACGGCAATGATCTCGTTTCGCGCGTGTAAAGCGGCTGTTACGTTATTGTCGTGAATATGCGTATATGTGTCAGACATCTGGCGATCTGCGCCTGCATTCGTTAAGTGTTACCAAGAACATATCGTCGTCCGGGACTTCAGGAAAGGCATTTGCTGATGAGCAAGGATAAGCTGGCTAAAAAGAACAAGTCCGAGAAGAAAGCCAAGTCCGGCAAAAAGAAGGATTTGCCGTTCAATGCGGAAGAGCTGGCCCAGTCCATTACGCAGGCCGCCCGCTCCATGCGCACGGCACTCAGCCACAACCTTTCGGCCAGCGGTCTCTATGCGGGTCAGGATGGCGTGATCCTGGCGCTGGCGCAGGAAGGCAGCATGACGCCGGGGCAGATTGCCCAGAAGCTTGGCGTCAAGGCACCGACGATGACGCGCACCATCGGTCGCATGGAGGCGCAGGGGTTTGTTGAACGCAGCGCCGATGACGGCGACGGGCGACTGACCATGGTGAAACTGACCGAGGCGGGTCTGAAAAGCGTCGAGCACATCAACACGTCACTGGCGGATTGCAATGCTCGCGCCGTGGATGGATTATCTGCCAAAGAGGTAAAAACCGTGGTCAAATTGCTGCGCGCCATCGATGCGAATTTGCAATCTTTTGAATCAATCGATTAAAATTTTGAATTTCTCTGATCGGTCGCTTTGAATCCCTTAAAATTGTTGCGCGGTTTATTTAAATTGTTTAGTCACAATTTAAAGGTTGCGGAGGCGGCCTGCGTGACCGGGGGAGGCAACTGTGGCGCAAAAGATCAAATTATCGACCATTGCTGAAAGTCTTGGGCTTTCCACCGCGACGATTTCACTTGCGCTGCGGGACAGCCCGCTTGTGGCAGGGGATACGCGGGAAAAAATCAAGATCCAAGCCCGCGCTCTGGGCTACATCTACAACCGTCGTGCAGCCAGTCTGCGCACCTCTCGCTCCGGCATTATCGGCGTCGTCTTCCACGATGTGATGAACCCGTTTTACGGGGAAATTCTCAAAGCCATCGAAAGTGAGCTGGACCGCAGCCGCCAGACCTTCATTCTGTCCAACCACTATGATTCCGTCGAGAAGCAGCGCACCTTCATCGAGACGCTGCTGCAACTGGGCAGTGACGGCATCATCATGTCGCCCGCCATCGGCACACCGCTGGAGGATATGACGCTGGCCGAGGAAAACGGCATGCCCGCCATTCTCGTGGCCCGTTCCATGGACGGCGTGGATATGCCGACGTTTCGTGGCGATGACAGCTATGGCATCTCGCTTGCCACCAACCACTTGATCAGCCTTGGCCACCGCACCATTGCCATGGTGGGGGGAACCGACCAGACCTCGACAGGCCGTGACCGCTATCAGGGTTACGTCAATGCGCTGCGCAAGGCGGGGATCGAGGTAGACCCCAATTTGCGCATTCCCGGTGCGCGCTCCAAGCAGGGCGGGTTTGAGGCGGCGGTGAACTTTCTGTCCCTGCCGCAAAAGCCGACCGCTGCGGTGTGCTGGAACGACCTCGTCGCCATCGGCCTTATGAACGGTATTTCCCGCGCTGGTTTCGTGCCCGGCAAGGATATTTCGGTGACCGGTTATGACGATCTGGAAGAGGCGGCCATTGCCACGCCTGCGCTGACGACGGTGTCCAACGGGCAGGCGGAAGTCGGGCGACTGGCGGCCCGTGCGCTGCTGGACAGGCTTGCGGGCAGCCATGAGCCTGACGGTATTCACCTGATCAAGCCGGAAATGCGCATTCGCCAATCCACCAGCCCGTGCGTTCCGCGCAAGTAGCTTTTTGGGTTCCGCTTTGTAAGCCTATCGGCTAGCTTGGCCTCATGCATCGCAGGAGGATACACAAGCATGTCAGATAGCAAAGCCGTCGTTCTCGTTCCGGGAAAAATCCACCCACGTGTTCTCGAGCGCTTCGAAGGCAAGGTGGAGGTCATCAAGGCACCGGCAGGACCTGAGCCATCGTTATCTGCCGATGATGCCCAGCGGATTACTGCCGTTGCCGTGTCCGGTGGCTTTAATGCCAGGTGGATGGATGCGCTGCCGAATCTCGAGGTCATCGCCAATTTTGGTGTCGGCTATGATGGCGTGGACGTGAAACATGCGGCCTCTCGCGGCATCATCGTCTCCAATACGCCGGACGTTTTGAACGACGAGGTGGCAGACACGACGATTGCACTGCTGATCAACACTGTCAGGCGCCTCTACGAGGCGGAAAAGCATCTTCGCGACGGCAAATGGTTGTCCGAAGGGCCGTTTGCGCTCTCGCCCTTTTCGTTGCGCGGCCGCAAGGTCGGCCTGTTCGGCATGGGCCGCATCGGCCAGGAAATCGCCAAGCGTCTGGAGCCGTTCAAGGTGGAGATCGGCTATCATACGCGCAGCCGCAAGTCGGAGCTTTCCTACACCTATTACGGCTCGCTGAAAGAAATGGCGGAGGCCGTCGATGTCCTGATCTGCATCGTGCCGGGAACACCAGCAACGCATAAGGCCATCAATGCCGATATCCTTGCGGCGCTAGGTTCCAACGGCGTTTTCATCAATGTCGGGCGTGGCTCCAGCGTGGATGAAGATGCGCTGCTGACGGCGCTTCAGGATGGAACGCTTGGTGCTGCGGGTCTCGATGTGTTCTATGAAGAGCCGAAAGTGCCGGAAGGCTTCTTGTCGCTGCCGAACGTGACCCTGCTGCCGCATGTGGCATCGGCTTCGGTGCCAACGCGCAATGCCATGGCCGATCTGGTGGCAGACAATGTGCTGGGATGGTTGAGCGAGCGGAAAGTGGTGACGCCGGTGGCTGAGACGCCTGTTAAGGGGTGAGTTTGGGACAACGGGGCGCGGGATTATCTCTCCCCTTATGGGAGAGGTACCCAGCCGCACGCTCCTAGCTCAATCACACCTTTCCAGCCCGATACTCCCGCACTGCCCTACCAAACGCCTCAAACAGCGCCCGCGATGGCGCATCGGTCTGCGCCCAGTATTCCGGGTGCCACTGAACGCCGACGGCGAAGCCCTTGGCATCGATGACCGATACCGCCTCGATAGTTCCGTCTTCCGCCGTTGCTTCTACCTGAAGCAGTGGAGCCGTCTGTGCAATGGCCTGGCGGTGGAGGGAGTTGATCTGCACTTCACCCGCCAAGCCCAGATGTTGAGCAATGCAGGAGCCCTCTCGGATGAAGACGGGCTGGCGGATGGCGAAGGCTGCGTCGCGATCGACGTCTGCGGGCTTGCGGTGGTCCCAATTGCCGGGTTGTTCCTGAATTTCACTGGCAAGCGTGCCGCCCAGCGCCACGTTCAGTTCCTGAATGCCACGGCAGATGGCCAGCATCGGAATGCCGCGCTCTATCGCGCGGCGGATGAGCGGCAGGCTGGTGGCATCGCGACCGGGATCGAACGGGCCATCGCTGTCTTTGGCTTCGACGCCATAGAGCGATGGATGAACGTTGGTTGCGGAGCCGGAAACGAGAAGGCCATCGACGCGGTCCAGAATGGCATCGATATCATTTCCCTGCTCGAAAGCGGGGATGATGAAGGACATGACGTCGGCCACATTGAGAGCCGACGACAGATATTGGGTTTGCGCGGCGTGCCACTCCGCACCATCGAGAAATCTGATGTCGGCGGGAATGGCGATGATGGGTCTGGACATGATGGCTCCGAAGTCGATGTCATTTCTTGTGAAGCCCCGCAGGGGGATTCGTCAAGCTTTGCGTTCGTGATTTGCGCCCATCTCTTTATTCTAAAGTATAAGGCGCGACTTATTCTTGGATGACATGCTTGTCAGGGCCAAAGACCCGTGCTTTGCTCCCGATATGCCTGATAGCGGAGGGGAATTCGGCTGAGGCACAAGATTCGTATCTGGGAGGATATTTATGGATCGTCGTTCATTCATCAAAAAAGGTGCCGTTTCCGGTGCTGGAGCCGCTGCCGCAACCGTTCTGGCAGCACCTGCCATCGCGCAACAGAATACCAAGATCACATGGCGTCTGACCTCTTCGTTTCCGAAATCGCTGGATACGATTTTCGGCGGGGCGCAGGACGTGGCCAGCCATGTTTCGGCAGCGACGGATGGCAATTTCAACATTCAGGTTTTTGCTGCCGGTGAAATCGTACCCGGCCTTCAGGCGGCCGATGCGGTATCGTCCGGCACAGTCGAGATGTGCCACACCTGCTCCTATTATTACGTCGGCAAGGATCCGACCTTTGCCATCGGCACGGCCATTCCGTTCGGTCTCAATGCGCGGCTTACGAACTCATGGTTCTATGAGGGCAATGGCAACACGTTGCTCAACGAGTTCTATGCCAAGCACAATCTCTACGGCATGATATCAGGCAATACCGGCGTGCAGATGGGTGGCTGGTTCCGCAAGGAGATCAACACGGTCGAGGACTTCAAGGGCGTCAAGATGCGCATCGCCGGGCTTGCTGGCAAGGTGGTGGAAAAGCTTGGCGTCGTGCCGCAGCAGATCGCCGGTGGCGACATCTACCCGGCGCTTGAAAAAGGCACCATCGATGCGGCCGAGTGGGTTGGTCCCTATGACGACCACAAGCTGGGCTTTCAGAAGGTGGCGAAATATTACTATTACCCGGCTTTCTGGGAGGGTGGTCCGGTCATCCATTCCTTCGTTAATCTGGACAAGTGGAACAACCTGCCGAAACAATATCAGGCGGTGTTGAAGGATGCCTGCGCGTTTGCCAACACCAATATGATGGCGAAGTACGATGCCAAGAACCCGATGGCGATCAAGCAGATCGTGTCTGAGGGAGCGACACTGCGGCCCTTTAGTCAGGACATTCTCGATGCCTGCTACAAGGCGGCGTTGGAAGTCTATGCCGAGATTTCAGCTGTTAATCCGGACTTCAAGAAGGTTTACGAAGACCAAGTGGCGTTCAAGCGCGAGGGGTATCTGTGGATGCAGCTTGCAGAATATACGTTCGATACCTTCATGATGATCCAGCAGCGCAACGGCAAGCTCTGAAGATATCAAGGGCAGATCAGACAAACCCGGATCGAAAGGTCCGGGTTTTATTTTGCTCTCAATGATTGTGGCATCTCGACAAACACGAATTCAATTCTATGATCGCGATGGTTGAACGCTAAAGCAGCACACTCCGGGACCAGCCGGAGTATCGGCGGAGACAGGCCCCGCCGACCTTGGCAACGGCCTTGCTGTTCAACTGTGGAGGTGATGCGATGCGAAAGCCGCTGAGCATTACGTTTATCGTGAGAAAAAGCCGGACAGGCTGGTCAATGACTGTCCGGCTCAATTTCAAACTATAGGTAAACCGGAAGGTAGAGTTAGCGCTCTGCCTTCCACTTCACCAATATAATATGTTTTCACACACGTAACAAGTGTTTCGCCTCACGGCCCGATCTTCGGCGGTTCGTTCAGGTTCGGCATGCCCGGCAAGCCATTTCCGCCCGGTTGTGCGGGTGCACCATCCATGGGTGGCAGGCCGAAGTTGGGCATGGTGTTGCCGCCCTGATTGCCGAATGCGGGTACTTCGATCTTGATCGTGTTGAGATCGACATCCGGTGCCTTGTCCAGCCAGTAGGTGACGGATTCGGGCCAGAAGATGACGATGGCGACGAGGATGAGCTGCATGCCCAGCCAAGGGATCGCGCCTATGTAGATATCCGAGGTTTTGACGCTACGCGGCGCAATCGAGCGCAGGTAGAAGAGCGCAAAACCAAAGGGCGGATGCATGAAGCTTGTCTGCATGTTGATGCAGATCAGCACGCCGAACCAGATGAGGTCGATGCCGAGAGCTTGCGCAATCGGGGCCAGCATCGGGATGACGATGAAGGCGATCTCGAAGAAATCGAGGAAGAAGGCCAGAAAGAAGATGAAGATGTTGACGAAGATCAGGAAGCCGATCGGGCCGCCCGGGATGCCCGACAACATGTGCTCGATCCATAGCGAACCATCCATGCCCTGAAAGACGAGGCTGAAGCAGGTGGCGCCGACCAGAATAAACACCACCATCGACGTAATGTGCATGGTGGAGTGCATGCCCTGCTTGATGAGATCCCATGTCAGGCGGCGGTGCGCGGCGGCCAGCGCCATGGCACCGACGACGCCGAGCGCGCCTGCTTCCGTTGGTGTCGCAAGACCCATGAAGATGGTGCCGAGCACGAGGAAAATCAGCACGATGGATGGCACCATGCCCGCCAGCACCTTGAAGACCAGGGCGCGGTTAAGCTCGCCGCGCGCTTCCGGCGGCAAGGCGGGCAAATCCTTCGGGCGCAGCTTCGACATAACGAAGATGAAAAGGAGGAAAATGGTGATTTGCAGGATCGATGGCCCGATGGCACCGAGATACATATCGCCCACCGACTTGCCGAGCTGGTCTGCCAGAACGATCAGCACCAGCGAGGGCGGAATGACCTGTGTGATAGTACCGGACGCCGCAATAACGCCGGTGGCGAGGCGGGGATTGTAGCCATATTTCAGCATGATGGGCAGCGAGATGACGCCCATGGTGATGACGGACGCGGCAACCGTTCCAGTGATGGCACCAAGGATCGCGCCGACGAGGATGACGGCGTAGGCAAGGCCACCGGGTATCGCGCCGAACAGCTTGCCGGTTCCCTCCAGCAAGTCTTCTGCCAGCCCGCATCGTTCGAGAATGGCACCCATGAAGGTGAAGAAGGGGATTGCCAGCAACAGATCATTGGAAATGATGCCGAAAATGCGAAGCGGCAGGGCTTGCAGGAAGGCAGGCGAAAAATGCTCGGTAAAAATACCGATGATGCCGAACAGAAGCCCGACCGAGGCCAGCGAAAACGCCACGGGAAAACCGTAGAGCATGAAGATGATCATGCCCAGGAACATCAGTGGCGGCAGAATACCGTATTCGAACATGGAAATATCCTTAGCGATCTGCGCCTGTGTTACTGGAGCGGTTTTTCGTATTTGGTGTCGAGCATATAGTGCCCGCCCAGCGCGCCGATGCGCTTCACCAGTTCGGATATTCCCTGAAGGACCAGAAGGGCAAAGCCCGCGAAGATGATGAATTTCACCGGCCAGCGGATAAGCCCGCCCGCATTCGATGACACCTCGTTCTGTTGCAAGGACAGCAGGAACATTGGCCAGCTGAGCCATGCCAGATAAAAGCATGCGGGAAGCAGAAAGAAGACGATGCCGATGATATCGACCCACAGGCGGGTGCGCGCTGAAATCGCGCCATAGATAATGTCCACGCGCACATGTTCGTTCATCCGCAATGTATAGGACGCGCCCACGAGAACGATGAAGGCGAACATGTACCACTGGATTTCCAGCCAGCCGTTCGAACTATAATTGAAAAGGTAACGCACAATGGCGTTGCCTGCGCTGACGAGGCAGCAAATCAACACAAGATAGCCTGCAAACTTGCCCATCGCCTCACTGAACCAGTCAATAAGGGCGCTGACTTTCAAAAGAGCCTTCATTCTTTCCCCTCCTCGATCCCTTTGCGGGTTTTATGCGCAGGAATATCCCTTGGCTGTCTGCATATGACAATGCCGACACCGTGCCCGATCAAAGCTACGGACGTCCTCCACTTATTTCGTGTAGGAGGTGGTTTTGCGAAATGCAACTGGGATAGCGCGTTACGCCATGTAAACTGGGCATTTGTGAAGAGTTAGCGACGTATATGTTGCCGGGCTGCACAGTTTTTCGCATCCTGTCTGAAGTGCCGTATCTCGGGTGCTCGCGCTTGCTCTATCCATTGCGTTTTTCAGCCAGTCTATGTTACGTCTCGTGTCGGAGCTTTCTGCAAGATTTTGTCGTGTGAAGAACACGCCACGCGCGTGATGTAACGGGCAAGATCGTTGGATTTACGAGAGGGGAAATGGAATGAGCGAACACCACACAGGTCCAGCCGAAGTCGGCGCACCGATGAATTATCCCGAGCACGAGAAGACCTATAATGGCTTCCTGGCCGCAACGAAGTACGTCACCATTATGGTGACGGTGCTCATGATTGCCATGGCTGTCGGATTTTTCACCACCGGCGGCTTTTTCGGTGGCGCTCTCGTGTTTTTCATTCTGACGATTGCCGGTTTCGTGCTGCTTCGTTGAACTTCACAGTATAAGACGGCAGCGGGAGGGAAAACTCCCGCGCCCGATATTCTTTTTGCAATCTACGATAAGTTTTTGTCTCCTGCGGCAATTCATGGTTAGATATTGGCGATTCTCGATGCAGTCGCCTTTCCCTGTCAGTTTTACTGTTTGGTACCATGGCTTTTTCAGACTTCGTCTATCGCCCGTTCGAGCGGCTGATCCGACCCCTTGAAATTCCCTACAAGCCGCTGCCCTCGCAGGGGCCGTTTCATCTGCTGATGCATTTTGTGCGGATGTTTCGCGGTGTTCTCATCGCGATCTCGATGTTTGCGATGTTGATGGAGGCGACCAACCTTTTCCTGATCTGGAGCTTTTCGGCCATCGTCGATGGCGTGACGACGAAGGGTGCAGCGGCATTTCTGCACGAAGACTGGCCTTTGCTTGCCGTCATGGTCGTTCTGCTCTTTCCGGTACAGCCGCTCATCTCGTTCATGGTCAATACGCTTTCGTCGCAGACTGTTGCCGTCTGTATGCCCGCTGCCATTCAGTGGCAGGGGCACAAGGCGGTGGAGCGTCAGGACCTGCGTTTCTTCCATGATCTGTTTGCCGGACAGGTTGCTTCAAGGCTTGCTCAGGTTGCATCAGCGGTTCAGCAGCAGGTAACCGTTGCCTTTTACTCGATACCGTATTTTGTGGTCCAGTTCGTCGGCTCGCTTGTGCTGTTGAGCACAGTGGCATGGCCATTGGCCTTGCCCGTTCTCGTCTGGATCGTTTTCAGTGTGCTGATCGCGGTGCTGGCAGTGCCGAAATTTTCCAAGTTCGCCCAACGCTCTGCCAAAAAACGAAGCTTGCTGGTCGGGTCGATGACCGATCTTTACAGCAACATCCAGATGGTCAAGCAATTTGCCGCCGAAGACAGCGAGGCCGGCGCCTTGCGCAAGGTTTTCTCCGAGGTCATCGAAACGCAGCAGAAAGAACGGCGCGTCTATTTGACGACGAGCACAGCTATTCTCCTTCTTAATGTCGCCTTGTGGATCGCCATGCTGTGCATAGGCTTTTGGGGCATGGTCGACGGTTTCGTCAGCACGGGTCAGTTCGCGGGGTCCATCTATCTGACACAGCGCCTTTCGGCGAATGCGCGGGCCTTTCTGGATATGGGCCAGCAAATCTTTCAGGCCATCGGCACCATTCGTGACGCCATGCCTGTCATGACGACGCCGCCGACAATCGTAGACGCGCCGCAGGCCGCCCCACTTGCGGTGACGCGCGGCGAGATCAGTTTCGACCATGTTCATTTTGCCTACCGTTCAGAAAAAACGGTGATCGAAAATCTGACGCTCAAGGTCGCAGCCGGTGAAAAGGTTGGACTGGTGGGCTTGTCCGGTGCAGGCAAGACGACGCTTGTGAACCTGCTTTTGCGGTTTTACGAGCTTGATAAGGGTGACATTCTCATCGACGGGCAAAGCATCCGCTCCGTCACACAGGCCAGTCTTCGAGAAAACATTGGCGTCATTTCCCAGGATGTTTCGCTGCTGCACCGTTCCGTGGGCGACAATATTCGCTACGGCAAGCCGGATGCCTCTGTTGAGGCCATCGATGCTTCGGCGAGGGCAGCGCAGGCCGATGGCTTTATCGCCGATCTGACTGATGCCGAGGGGCGGAGAGGTTACGATGCTTTCGTGGGAGACCGCGGCGTCAAGCTGTCAGGCGGCCAGCGCCAGCGCGTGGCCATTGCGCGCGTGCTTTTAAAAGACGCCCCCATCCTCATTCTCGATGAAGCGACATCCGCGCTCGACAGTGAATCGGAGGCGGCCATTCAGGAAAAACTGGATGTGCTGATGGCGGACAAGACGGTAATCGCCATCGCCCACCGCCTGTCGACCATCGCGCAGATGGACCGGATCATCGTGCTGGATAAGGGGCGGATCGTGGAGGAGGGAACACCAGCCGACCTTCTGGCGAAAGGCGGGCTCTACGCCAAGCTTTGGCAGCGGCAGACGGGTGGGTACATTGCCGATAGGGATGAGGGAGTTTAGGCCGTATTGCTGGCGAGGGTCGCGGACTTCGGCTTCCCTCGCGTTTCATCATCAAGCGCCAAACGCACCGTCAATCGTATGCATCGCCCCGGTCACGAAACCAGCTTCGGGGCCTGCAAGCCAGGCGACCATTCCCGCAACTTCTTCAGGCCGCCCATGGCGCTTGATGGCCATGAAGCTGTGCATGAGGTCTTTCATCGGGCCATTCTCCGGGTTTGCGTCGGTATCGACCGGTCCCGGCTGGACGACGTTGATCGTGATACCGCGAGGGCCAAAGTCGCGCGCCAGCCCTCGCGCCAAGCCCTGTAGGGCAGACTTGCTGACCGCATAGGACGCCATGCCAGGGACGGGCATCCGGTCACCATTGACCGAGCCGATGACAATGATCCGTCCACCGTCTGGCATCTGGCGCGCTGCCTCCACCGAGGCGTGGTAGGGTGCCTGGATATTGATCTGAAACAGTCGGTCTATCGCGTCAGGATCCTGTTCCAGAGCGTCGCCGAAAATGGCTATCCCGGCATTGACCACCAATATGTCCAGAGGGCCGCTTTCGCGTACTCGCGTGATAACGTCATCTCGGTTGGCGCTATCTGTCAAAACTGCCTTGCTTCCCGTCTCAGAAGCCAGTTGATCTGCCGCATCCCGTGAGCCCGCATAGGTGAAGGTCACGACAGCGCCTTCTGCCGCAAACCGGCGCACAATGGCTGCTCCGATACCCCGGCTGCCGCCGAGTACCAGAACGGATTTTCCTTGAAAAGTTAACATCTGGGCTCCTTGAGAATTAATTTAATGAATGCTACATAAATGCTTGGAAGTATTCGTCAAGAGATTTTTGTAATGAACACTACAAATACTGTACGGCCGCGTGGCCGTCCACGCCGTTTTGATCCCGATCAGGGCGTGGCCGTTGCCCAACACCTGTTCCACGCGCGAGGCTATGACGCTGTCAGCGTGGCGGATGTCACAGAAGCGCTCGGTATCAATCCGCCCAGCTTTTACGCTGCCTTCGGCAATAAAGCCGGCCTCTATGACCGCGTTTTAGTTCGCTACGCGGCAACAGGTGCCATTCCTCTTGCCGATATCCTGCGACCCGACCGACCGGTGGCCGAATGCGTCGCGTTGCTGCTGGAAGAAGCCGCTCGGCTCTATGCTGCTGATCCGACAGCCGCTGGCTGTCTTGTGCTGGAAGGCACCCGTTGCAATGACGAGGAAGCGCGCGCGGCTGCTTGTGTCTTCCACGCGGCTGCAGAGGCTGTCATCTGCACGTACATTGCCGCACGCCACCCGGAGGATGCGGAACGCCTGACGGATTTCATCGGCACCACCATGACAGGTCTTTCCGCCAAGGCCCGCAGGGGGCTCGACCTCGACCGCCTGCTGCATATCGCACGCTTGGCTGGGCGGGCATTAGCGCAAGAACTCGCCGCTTAAGGATGTGATGGTTGGGGAGGGCTTTACAACAAAAAAGCCGGGAGCAATGCTTCCGGCTTTTCTTTGTGTATGTGACTGCTGTCGTTTACGCCGGTGTTGCGCCGCGGGTGCGGGCAAGGCCATCGACGGCGGGTTTGTATTTTGGGTCTAGGCGGGCGGCGTGACCGTATGATTTGGCGGCTTTGTCTTTTTCGCCACGGCGCTCGTAGACAAGTGCCTGGTTGGCCCAGGATTCGGCAAGGTCGCCATCGAGCGCGATCGCATGGTTGAAATCTGCGAAGGCGTTTTCATCGTCGTTCGTCGCGACGTAGGAAATGCCACGGCCATTGTAAGGCTCAGGCGAGTTCGGCGAGAGCGAAATGGCCTTGGAGAAATCTTCGATGGCCTGTGCATGCTGGTTGCGCAGCTGATAGATCAGGCCGCGATTGTGCCATGCGCGACCATCGGTCGTGTCGAGGTTGATGGCAGCCGAGAAGTCGTTGAAGGCTTCGTTGACGCGACCCGTCTGGCGATAGAGATTACCGCGACCGATCAGGGCGACGTCGTAGCTTGGATTGATCTGAAGCGCGGAATTGTAATCCTGCAAGGCCAACTGCTGCTGGCCGCTGTTGCGATAAACGAGCGCACGGTTGGCATATGCCTGGTAGAAACGTGGATTGAGCTGCAAGGCGCGCTCGAAATCCGCGATGGCCCGTTTCGAATCGCCAGCACGGCCGTAGGCCGAGCCACGAACATTGTAGCCTTCAGGGTCTTGCGGGTTGGCGTTGATGACCGAGGTCAGAGACGTAATATTTTCCGTTGAACCTTGCGCGCGGTCCAGTTGGAAAACATCGTTGGTTGGCGACGAGGTGGCGCAACCGGACAGGGCCACGAGGACCCCACACACAAACAGGGAAGAACTAATTCGCATTTTTTTTCTCTGAGATACGCCGCTTGAGATCGCAAACGGATTTCTGGACTGACGGGTATCAACAGCGTTCATGCGATTTGGGTTCCCTCTACCAAGCCCGTTCCAAGCTTTTAAACTCAAAGAGCGGCGGCGAAAAAATCGCCCCCGCCCCATAAGCATTCAAAAACGTCGAAAAAACGGCCTTACGTGCGGCCAGGTGCTGGACGTGGGCCTGCAATCAGACCTTCACGCTGCATACGCTTGCGGGCCAGCTTACGAACGCGGCGAACGGCTTCAGCTTTTTCACGAGCGCGCTTCTGGGAAGGCTTCTCGTAGAAATCACGCATCTTCATTTCGCGGAAGATGCCTTCGCGCTGCATCTTCTTCTTGAGAGCGCGAAGCGCCTGATCAACGTTGTTGTCGCGGACTAGTACCTGCACGTGAATCCCGTTCCTTTGGTTGGTTATTTTGCCGTGTGAATAGTGGCATTCGCAAGCAAACAAAAAATCGTTCGGTTGGCCGTGTGGCCGCGCGATTGGTGTGGTGCAATATCAGATCATTTTTGTGAAGTCCAGCCGTTAACGCAAATGCGCAAGGGAAAATGCACGTTTTCGGGCCTTTATTGCGCGTTAAGGCGAGCCAGTCCTTCTAGGCTGCTGGTGTTTTTGGCATCTTTAGAAAGTGCTGCCCGGTAGTCTGCGATTGCTTTGTCGCGCTGGCCTGTTGCCTCAAGAATGTGGCCACGAGTATCCAATGCGGCGGAATATTCCGGAGCGAGAGCCAGGGATTTTTCCACGTCAGCAAGTGCTTGTGCCTGTTGCCCGAGTTTATAATAAGCCCAAGCACGACCATTCCATGCCGTAGAGTCGTTGACGCCGTTATCTATAGCGTCTGTGTAGTCTTCAATTGATTTCTGATATTGGCTCATGTTCGTGAAAGCTTCCGCTCTCAAGAGACGAGCTCGGGTCGATTGAGGTTCCAGCAGCAGCGCCTGATCATAATCGGCAATGGCATTTTCGTATTGCGCGCGGGTCGCTAGGAGCGATCCTCGATCAAGATGGACGCCAGCAATGCTGCCATCGAGTTCGATGGAGCGATTATAGTCTTCCAACGCTTCATCCATTTTTCCCAAGAGGCCGAAGACTGTTGCTCGCATCTGGAATTCGTCTGCATCGGTTGGCTCAAGCGTGATGATTTCGTTGTAATCAGATTTTGCATCTTCAGGATTGCCGAGTTGCTCCTGGGTCGCTGCCCTAAAATAATGGACAGGGATCCTGGGCTCGAACCTTTGCACCAGCGTGTCGTACACCCTCAGTGCCTCGTCGTAGCGCGCCAGCATATAAAGGCTGGATGCTTTGAAATAAAGCGCTTCAAAAGTGGGGTCGATGGAGACGGCGGCGTCCAAATCCGTCAAGGCTGCGTTCCAGTCCTTGCGGGAATAACTCTGGTTGGCGCGGGCGAGAAGAGACGCAGCATCGTTCGGCGATTTTCGGATCATCTCATCCAGTTCCACTGCCCGCCGGGCCGCAAGGCGAGCGTCGTAGGCGGGGCGATCCTTCACGGCCAGATAGGTGGCCCATGCTCCCTGGGAGAGGCTGACGGCAAGAAATGCACCGACGAGCGCCATGCAGGTCAAGGATGCCTTCGAGCGGAAAAAAGCTGTCGTCTCGCCTTTGGCGGGGCCGATGAGCAGGCCTGCCGCGAGACCTCCCAGCAAACCGCCAAAATGTCCGGCGTTGCTGATGCTGTCGGAAAGCGTAAGGCCAAATGCGAAATTGGCCGCGACCCAGAGCGCTTCCGCCTTGACCGGTGCCCAGCGCGCGGGATCGTCACTGCTGATACCGTAGGCGACCATGGCGCCATATAGGCCGACAACGCCGCCTGATGCACCCAGAGAATAGACCTCGCCTGTTGCCGCTGACAGCAGGCTGCCTGCGATGCCAGCGGCAGTGTAGATGACGAAACCCTTGGCCTTGCCATATTGCCGTGTGACGACAGGGAAAAATGCGAACAGGCACATGGCGTTGAGGCCGATGTGCACGATATCCGCATGGAGATAGGTCGAGGTTATCAGCGACCAGATATCGAGCTGGCGCAGGGGCAGGCTGCCGCCAATGCCCATGTCAATGAGCGTTTCCAGCGACGGTTCAAACAGAAATTTGATCCATGGCTCCGTGGGCGGTGCCGCGACCATGCTGAAGGCTGCCGACAGGAGATAGATGGCGGTACATACGCAGACCACTGATAGAGCGAGGTCATCGACGGGCTTTCGAAGCAGGCGCATGGCAATTCTCAACTCTGGCAAGAACTTTCAATATCGATATACCATTAGTGAAAGTTTTCGGGCTCGACAATATGCGTCAGCGCGTTTCGGGAAAGGCGTTTCGGGCCGCGCCGTTCACTTTGGTTTTGGCAATGTCGATACTTTATGTGGGCGCGTCGCAAAATGGACATTGCAGTCGGTATTGATTTGTCATGTGTATGATGGTGCCGGAATAATCGAGCCGGTTTTCTCAGGAGTGGTTCGCCAATGCGCAAATATTCGGTTTTCGCCGTCGCTCGCGAGGCTTTGCGTGGGCACAAGGGCTGGGATGCGCAGTGGGCTTCTCCCGAACCGCGCAAGGACTATGACGTCATCATTATCGGTGGTGGCGGGCATGGGCTGGGTGCGGCCTATTATCTTGCCAAGGAACACGGCATTACCAACATTGCGGTGCTGGAAAAGGGCTGGATCGGCGGCGGGAACAGCGGGCGCAACACCACCATCATCCGCTCCAACTATCTCTATGAAGAGAGCATGGACATTTACGAGCATTCCCTGAAGCTGTGGGAAGGCCTGAGCCAGGATCTCAACTACAATGTGATGTATTCGGCGCGTGGCGTGATGATGCTGTCGCACAACGTGCATGACCAGCAGAGCTTCAAGCGCCATATCAATGCCAACAGGCTCTACGGCATTGACAATGAATGGCTGACGCCCGAACAGGCCAAGGCCTACTGTCCGCCGCTCGATATTTCCGCCAATGCGCGTTACGCCATCAATGGTGCAGCGCTTCAGCGCCGGGGCGGCACGGCGCGGCATGATGCGGTGAACTGGGGTTATGCGCGCGCGGCATCCGATCGCGGCGTTCACGTGATCCAGAACTGTGAAGTGACCGCCATCAGGCGCGGACCTGACGGTGCGGTGACGGGCGTGGAGACCAATCGCGGCTTTATCGGCGCCAAGAAGATCGGCGTTTCGGCTGCGGGGCATTCGTCTGTCGTCATGAAGATGGCGGATGTGCGGGTGCCGCTTGCCTCCAACCCGTTGCAGGCGCTGGTATCGGAGCCGTTGAAGCCGATTTTCCCTTGCGTTGTCATGTCCAATACGGTGCATGCCTATATTTCGCAATCCGACAAGGGTGAGCTGGTGATTGGTGCTGGCACGGACCAATACAATTCCTATTCCCAGACCGGTGGTTTGCAGATCATCACCCACACGCTGGATGCGATCTGCGAGCTGTTCCCAATGTTCCGCCGGGTGAAGATGATGCGCCAATGGGGCGGCATTACCGATAACACGCCTGACAGGTCCGCCATCCAGAGCGTGACGCCGGTGCCGAACCTTTTCGTCAATTGTGGCTGGGGCACGGGCGGTTTCAAGGCAACGCCGGGGTCTGCGCATCTGTTTGCGCATCTGATCGCGCGCGGTGAGCCGCACAAGCTGGCGGAAGGCCTCAATCTGGAGCGGTTCCGTTCTGGACGGCTGATCGATGAGGCGGCGGCGGCGGCGGTGGCGCATTGATGATGGCAACCGTTCTTCTGAGCGCAGCGTTGGGATCGTCACCTTTGACGGTCAACAGCATTGTGCCGGAGGCGGGGGATTTTCGCGTGCAGACGATCCGCAAGGCGCAAGGGGAGGCCGACTGGCCGTTTACGGCTGACGAAGGTTACCTGATGTGTGCGCCGAGCATGGGCCAGAAGCTGGTTTATTTCGTGCCGCAAAATGCCGAGGGTGAGAACGAATATCCGATCAACATCGACACCAATTTCATGGCGATGGCGATCATCAATGTCGGCCGGGGCGATGCGTTCAGAGCCTACGCCAATTATGAAGACCTGATAAAAAGGTTGTCTCCCTATGTGACGATGGGAAAGCGCCTGTGTGACCAACCCGCCGGAACGGTGATTCCGGAAAGCTCTCTTTAGGTGAAACGACGATGTTATTGATCCGCTGCCCATATTGTGAAGAAGAGCGCTCCGAACTGGAATTCCGCTGGGCGGGAGAGGCGCATATTGCGCGGCCCGAAAACATCTCTGCCATTTCGGACGAGGAATTCGCTGAATATTTCTTCATGCGCGACAATGACAAGGGCATCGTGTTCGAGCGCTGGCGGCATATCCACGGCTGTGGACGGTTCTTCAATGCGGCGCGCCATTCCGTGACCGACAAGATCCACCTGACGTACAAGGCGGGCGAGCCGAAGCCGGACGAGGCCACGGTTCTGGCCGGACATGAAGGAGCAGCCCGATGAGCGGCGCGTATCGCATCAAAGGCGCTGGTCGCCTGACGCCTGCGCGCACTGCGCGCTTTACCTTCGACGGCAAGATCCACACGGCTTTGCAGGGAGACACGGTTGCCTCTGCGCTGCTGGCCGATGGCGTGCATCTGATTGGCCGTTCGTTCAAATATCACCGTCCGCGCGGGTTTCTCTCCGCCGGGCCGGAAGAACCGAATGCGCTGATCGATGTGTCCAGAGACAGCAGCCGCAAGCAGCCGAACGTGCGCGCCACGGTGCAGGAAGTGTTCGATGGGGCGATCGTGTCTTCGCAGAACCGATTCCCGTCACTGTCCTTCGATGTTGGCGCGGTCAACGACTTCTTTTCGCCGATGTTCGTGGCGGGCTTCTACTACAAGACCTTCATGTGGCCGAAGGCCGCGTGGGACAAGCTGTATGAGCCGATCATTCGCCGTGCAGCTGGTCTGGGTAATGCGCCGAAGGAAGGCGACAGCGACCATTATGCCAGCCGTTACGCCCATTGCGACCTGCTGGTGGCAGGCGGCGGTGTGGCCGGTCTGACGGCAGCACTTGCTGCGGCCAAGACGGGCGCGAAGGTTATTCTGGCCGATGAGAACCCGGAGGTTGGCGGTGCGCTTCGCTTCGATACCGGCACAACCATCGACGGTATCAACGGCTACGACTGGGCGCAGAGGACTTTGGCCGAACTGAAAGCCATGCCCAATGTGCAGGTGCTGACGCGCACGACCGTCTTCGGTTATTACAACCACAATTTCATAGCGCTGGCCGAGCGCGTGACCGACCACCTTGCGACGCCGGGACATGAGCCGCGTGAGCGGCTATGGCAGGTGCGGGCGAAGAAGGTGGTGATGGCGACGGGTGCTATCGAGCGGCACATGGTGTTTGCAAACAACGACCGCCCCGGCATCATGCTGGCCTCTGCGGCTCGCACCTATCTCAACCAGTACGGCGTGGCCGTGGGCCACAATGTGGGTGTCTACACCGCTCATGATTCTGCTTATGAGACCGCATTCGATCTGAAACGGGCAGGGGTGGCGATTGCCGCCATAATCGATTGCCGTGAAAACCCGAATGCGAAGCTTCTGGACGAAGCGCGGGCGCTGGGCATCGAGGTGCTGGCGGGCCACAGTGTGTATGATACGGCTGGTCGTCTGCGGGTCTCCTCCATCACCGTCGGTCGCAATGGCGGGTCTTCGAAGCGCAAGATCAAGGTCGATGCGCTTATCGTTTCCGCAGGCTGGACGCCATCCGTGCATCTCTTCTCGCAATCGCGCGGCAAGCTGAAATATGATGCGGAAAACCAGCGTTTTCTGCCGGATGTACATGTGCAGAATTGCATCTCCATCGGTGCCTGCAACGGCACGGATGATCTGAACGCCCTGATTGCCGAGGCCGCATCTGCGGGTGGTGGTAAGGCAGAGTTTTCCGCCAGCAACGCGCATGTGTGGACCGGCGGCATGATTGGTGCGGCGGAAGGGGCGGGCGAAGGCGACAACGTCAAAGCCTTCATCGATTTCCAGCACGATGTCTGCGCCAAGGATATCCGCCTTGCGGTGCGCGAGGGCATGCATTCCATCGAGCATATCAAGCGCTTCACGACCAACGGCATGGCGTCCGATCAGGGCAAGATGTCCAACATGCATGGTCTGGCCATCGCATCCGAAGCGCTGGGGCGCGATTTGCCCAAGGTGGGGCTGACGACATTTCGTGCGCCCTACACGCCGGTGACTTTCGGCACGCTGGTGGGCCATTCGCGTGGGAAGCTGTTCGACCCCGCCCGCAAGACGCCGATGCATGCGCTGGAAGAGGCCGCCGGTGCCGCCTTTGAAGACGTGGGCAACTGGAAGCGTGCGTGGTTCTATCCGCGTGGCGGGGAAGACATGCACCAGGCGGTGAACCGCGAATGCAAAACGGTGCGCGAGACGGTGGGCGTGTTCGACGCCTCCACGCTCGGCAAGATCGAGGTGGTCGGCCCGGATGCGGCCAAGTTCCTCAACCTGCTCTACACGAATGCCTGGGACACGCTGAAGCCCGGCCGCTGCCGCTACGGCATCATGACCCGCGAAGACGGCTTCGTTTACGATGACGGTGTGGTTGGGCGTCTGGCCGAGGACCGTTTCCATGTGACGACGACAACAGGCGGTGCGCCGCGTGTGTTGCAGCACATGGAAGACTATCTCCAGACCGAATTCCCGGACCTGAATGTCTGGCTGACATCCGCTACCGAACAATGGGCGGTGATTGCGGTGCAGGGGCCGAAGGCGCGTGAGGTGATCGCGCCACTGGTGGATGGTATCGATCTTTCGCCCGACGCCTTCCCGCATATGGCGATTTCCGAAGGTACGATCTGTGGTGTGCCGACGCGACTGTTCCGCGTGTCCTTTACCGGCGAACTCGGCTTCGAAATCAACGTGCCAGCCGATTTCGGTCCGGCGGTTTGGAAGACGATTGCGGAGCGCGCCGAGGCCGTTGGCGGTTGCCTCTATGGCACCGAGACCATGCATATTCTACGCGCCGAAAAGGGCTATATCATCGTCGGGCAAGATACGGACGGCACGGTAACGCCTGACGATGCGGGACTTGGTTGGGCGGTGTCCAAGAAGAAGACCGATTTCGTCGGTATTCGCGGTTTGCAACGCCCGGACCTCAAGCGCGAGGGCCGCAAGCAACTGGTTGGTCTGCTGCCGAAAAATCCGCATGATGTGCCGGAAGAGGGCGGGCAGATCGTTGTCGATCCGAACCAGCCGAAGCCGATGACGATGCTGGGCCATGTGACATCATCCTACTGGTCCGAAAATCTCGGCCGTTCCATCGCCTTCGGGCTGGTGGCCGGTGGCCGGGCGCGGATGGGTGAAACGCTCTACATTCCACTGGCCGACAAGACGATTGCAGTTGAGGTGACGGACATGGTGTTCTTCGACAAGGAAGGAGGCCGCATCAATGGCTGATATCGCAATGGCAAACCGCACTTTGGTTCTGGAGGGCGCGCGCGCCGGTTCCGCAACCGTCTCCATCAAGATGGCGGCACCCGCTTACCGACTGGCGCTGCGCGCCAAGGCGGATGCTGTCAGCGAGCTTTCGCAGGCACTGGACATCAGCATGCCGCAGGCCCCCAAGACGTCCACAACCTCAGCTTTGCGTGCCGCACTTTGGCTGGGCCCGGACGAATGGCTGGTGATCGACCAGGGCGAAAGCAACCTGCTCGACGCCTGCGCCACCGTCTCCGCCCCCCACTCCGCCACCGACGTCTCCCACCGCAACACGGCCATCACCGTGTCCGGCGAAGGCGCGGAGGCCACGCTGAACGCTGGCTGCCCGCAGGACTTGTCACTTGGTGTGTTCCCGGTCGGAGCCTGCTCGCGCACGGTATTAGGCAAGGCGGAAGTGGTGATCTTGCGCGTGGCGGAAGACACGTTTCGGGTGGAATGCTGGCGCTCGTTTGCGGACTATGTGTTCGGGTTGCTGGAAGAGGGCGCGCGGGATGCGGGGGCTTCGCAAGACTGAGGCTGTCGCGCATGCCACAGCCACTCTTGTGTGTCCGTTAGTTTCTTGATCCAAGTGCCAAGCGGCATGCGAGGCCTGTAAAAACTGTCGCCAGCAGATATTGCGGCAGCTTGGGAAAACGGCTGACTGCGGACAGACGATTGCGGATGCTCGTACCCAGAATAATTACGGCGCCATTTACCAGAAAACCGATGCCGTTCAAAATACTGGCGAGCAGGAGCATCTGAACCAGCAGGGAGCTGCCATTCGGATCGATGAATTGCGGGAAAAGCGCCAGCACGAACAGTGCCATTTTCGGGTTCAGCAGATTGGTCGCTAACCCTTCCGTGAAGATTCGTTTGGTCGAAAGTTTTTTGAGACCTGCCGATGGCGCGAAGGCTGAGCTTTTTGCACGAAGGGTCTTGTATGCGAGATATAGCAGGTAGGCGCAGCCCGCCCATCGCACGATCTCATAAGCGACGGGAACAGTCAGAAAAAGCTGAGACAGACCGAGTGCCGCTGCATGCGCGTGGCAATACGTGCCGACGGCTATTCCCGCATATGTCAGAAAACCGGCGGACCGGCCTTGGCTGACACTGCGAGAGGCAATCAACAACATATCGGGACCGGGCGTCGCTGTCAGAACGAGTGCTGCGGCGGAAAAAAGCATGAGAGTGGAAAAGTCCGGCATATGATTTCCTTTTGAAATGGGAGCCGGAATTTCGATGTATCACTGTTGCGGCGGATTGCAACTATGCTTGGCGACACTGCGATCTTTTGCGTATGGCGGAATGTAGGTGACATTTCCCTCTTCCGTCATCTCGGCCTTGAGCCGGGATCCAGTCAGGCCAAGTCCTTGAGCTGAAAGAGTCTTTTGACCTGACGGACATCAGGTCGCTGGACCCTTGCTCAGGGCCGGGGTGACGGAGTGGGGGCGTGTGACGCCTGTTACGCCTGTTACGCCGCCTTCTCCTGCATCTTCATGAAGCTGATCGTCGCCAGCCACAACAACACGCCGATGAACAGCAGCACACCAGCGATGGAATATTGCACCATATCTCGCCCTGTCCATGGTCCGACGAGGAAGAAGCAACTGACGGCGCCGATGATGGGCAGGATGGTGGGGGTACGGAAGTGTTTGTGCTCGACCTTGTCCTTTCGCAGCACCAGTACGGCAACGTTGACGATGGTGAAGACGCCAAGCAGGAGCAGCGCTGTGGTGCCGCCGAGGGCCGGGACGCCGCCTGCAAAGGCGATGAGGCCGATGGCGATGATCGAGGTGAAGACGATGGCGATATAGGGTGTCTGGCGGGCCTTGTGGACCTTGCCGAGTGCGGGGGGCAGGACGCCTTCGCGGCTCATGCCATAGATCAGGCGGCTGGCCATCATCATGTTGATGAGGGCGGAATTGGCCACCGCGAACATGGTGATGATGCCGAAAATGCCGATGGGAAAGTTGGGTGCGCCAGCGGCCACCACTTTCAGCAAGGGCGTTTCGCCTTCGCCAAGATCTGCTGCCGGAACCAGCGTTATAGCGGAAATGGCGACGAGAACATAGATGACGCCGGTGATCGCGAGGCCGCCGAGTAGCACCTTGGGGAAGATGCGGGCTGGCTGCTTGCATTCCTCGGCCATATTGACCGAATCCTCGAAGCCGACCATGGCGAAGAAAGCGAGCGTCGTTGCGGCGACCACGGACCAGATGACGCCATGTTCGCCCGCAGGCTCGAATGTCCAGACGCGGGAAACGTCGCCCTGTCCATTGCCGATGGCCCAAAAGCCTATGCCGATGATGATCAAGAGGCCGGTCAGTTCAACGATGGTCAGCACCACATTCATCTTCACGCTTTCGCCTACGCCGCGAAAATTGATGAGCGCAATTGCGACAATGAAGGCGATGGCGACACCGGTGACGCCGAAGGCACCGAAGTCAAACCCGGTGACGGTGGTGAAGTTGGCGGCAAAGGCCCGTGACGCCGTGGAGGCGGATGTAACGCCCGACGACATGACCGTGAAGGCGACGAGGAAAGTGATGAAATGCACGCCGAAGGCCTTGTGCGTGTAAAGCGCTGCCCCTGCGGCTTTCGGATATTTGGTGACCAGTTCCAGATAGGAACAGGCGGTCAGAAGCGCGACACCGAAGGCGATGAGGAATGGTAGCCAGACGACACCGCCGACCTCCGCCGCGACCTGTCCGGTCAACGCGTAAATGCCGGTGCCGAGAATATCTCCCACGATAAACAGAAGCAGCAGCCCCGGCCCGATGACGCGTTTGAGCTCAGTTTTCGGCTCTGCGGAATCGTCCGGTTGCGTGATATTTTGTGCCATTGAATTGTCCCCCCTCAAGGCGTGTAGCCTTCAACGCGTATAGCGGGGACAGGTTCCGGCCAGTCAGGAAGAAAACGTTGTGCGCAATGGATGTTCGCTAGCGGGACCGTGAGGGCGAACGCAACACGATGCTGCGCGCGTCACACGTCTTCCGGCCGATCCTCGGGGTTAAACTGACTGATGGTTGTCCACCGCGCTGTCAAAGCTGGTTTCTTTTCGTCTTCGATTTCCACCGTCACATCATAGGTGTTCATCAGCATGGCACCGCCGCGGAAGCGGGCTTCGGCGAGTGTGAAGTGGCCGCGGATGCGCGCGCCGCTTTTGACGGGGGCGACGAAGTGGAGTTTGTCGAAGCCGTAATTGATGCCCATCGTTTGTTCGCGGATTTTCGGCAGGGCGCTGTAGTTCATGGCCGAGAGCAGGGACAGCGTGAGGAAGCCGTGGGCGATGGTGCCGCCGAAGGGGCTTTCGTTCCTGGCGCGTTCGGGATCTGTGTGGATGAACTGGTCGTCGAGCGTGGCCTTGGCGAAGGCGTCGATCATCGCTTGATCGACGGTGATCCAGTCCGATACTCCGACTTCGGAGCCGACTAGGTCTTTAACGTCAGCCAGAGAGATTTCTTTGGGCATGGTTCCTCGCGAAGACATGGCATTTGAACGCTTTGACGTGCCGAACTCTACAGGGGCGGGCCTAAAGAACAATGGCCTTTTTGCAATGCAGCATTCAAGGCCGCAGATAGAAGACGACTGAGCGGGCAGGCAGGTGGGCGGGATTTCCGAAATTCGTGCCGATAGCCTGCCAACCTTCGCCGGGCAGTGAAAACGGCACGACCGCGTGGGTCCGGTTGAACAGAATGGCAAGCCGGACAGGGTCATCGGTCAGGCTGTCATGGGTTTTGACGAGAACGGAGAGCGGCGTGCCTTCCGGCTTTTCCCAGTCCGTCGCGTTCATCGGCTCTCCCGATGGTGACAGCCAGGAGACGTCATCGGTATGGGGCGAAAAGAAATTCATGTCGCTGAAAGCGCTGAAGCGCCTGCGCAGATTGGACAGGAAAGCCGTATGTTCGATCAGTTCCGGCGAAAGCGCTGACCAATCGACCCATGTGATCTCGTTATCCTGACAATAGGCATTGTTGTTGCCTTGCTGGCTGCGACCACCCTCATCGCCTGCCGTCAGCATGATGGTTCCGCGCGTGGCAAATAGCGTGGAGAGCATCGACTTGACGTCGTTGATGCGGGCGGCATGGATGGCTGGATCGTTGGTCAGCCCCTCGACGCCGTTGTTCCAGGAATGGTTTTCATTGTGGCCATCGCGGTTGTCTTCGCCATTGGCCTCGTTGTGTTTGTGGGCGTGGGACACGAGATCGAACAGGGTGAAACCATCATGTGCGGCGAGGAAATTAACGCTGCGGGTTTCGGTTCTGTCGTGGCGGGAGAAGATGGGCGAGGAGCCGGCGAGCGCATCGGCCAGCGCGCCGGTCGTAGCGTCATCGCCACGCCAGTAACGGCGCAGATCATCGCGGGCGCGGTCGTTCCATTCGAGGAAATTGTGGGGGAAATTGCCGAGCTGATAGCCGCCGGGGCCTATATCCCAGGGCTCTGCGATCAACACCCGATCATGCAACAAAGGGTCGGTTTGCATGGCGGTCAGTGTTTCGCTGGCGCTATCAAAACCATCTGCCGTGCGGCCAAGAATGGGGGCGAGATCGAAGCGGAAGCCGTCTATGCCCGCATGCGCCACGAAGTGCCGGAGGGTGTCGAGAACAAGCTGGCGGACGTAAGGGTGGTCGCAGGCGACGGTATTCCCGGTGCCGGTGTCGTTGACCAGCGTGCCGGGATCATTTGGCATATGGCGGTAATAGGTGAGGTTATCCAGCCCGCGCAGAGACAGCGTCGAACCGAAGCGGTCACTTTCGCCGGTGTGGTTGAAGACGAGATCGAGGATGACGCCGATGCCCGCTTCATGCAGCGCTGCGACCGTGTTTCGTAACTCGTCCACGCCACCGGGGCAGAGGCGCGGGTCCAGGGCCATGAAACCAACGGGGTTGTAGCCCCAACCATTGGTGAGGCCGAGCGGTGGAAGATGCCGCTCATCGATCCATGCGGTGATGGGCATCAGCTCGATGGCATCGACGCCGATGTGTTTGAGGTGGGCGATGACGGCGGGGTGGGCGAGTGCGGCGACCGTTCCCTTGATGGCTTCAGGCACATCAGGGTGGAGCATGGTGAAGGGCTTGACGGCGACTTCGTAGATAAGGCCGCCCGGTGCAAAATGGGGTGGCTGGCGTTTAACCGGCTGATGCTGCGAGACGATGGACTTCGGCATGATGTATGCCGTGTCGGTTCCGAAGGTGAAGAGTGCGGCGTCATGCGTGAAGGGTCGGTCGATCTGTGTGGCGTAGGGGTCGAGCAGGAGTTTTGACGGGTCGAACCACAGGCCGTGGTCTGGTGCGTAGACGCCATCCGCTCGGAAGCCATAGCGGGTGCTGATGGGCGCGTTGGTGGTGAGGCGGTGTATGTCGTCAGCTCCGCGCTGCATGGGCAGGCGGGCGGTTTGGGTGGTGCCGGTGGGGTCGAAGAGGCAGAGGTCGATGTGTGAGGCGTGGCGGGAGTAGACGGAGAATGCCGTGCCGTTTGCCGCGAGGATGGCGCCGAGTGGAGGAACGGTGGGGCTTGGCATGGGGTTTCCGTTCGTTGGGGTTGCGGGTGGGGCCTGTCCCTCTGTCCTGCCGGACATCTTCCCCACAAGGGGGAGATTAGCTGGGCGCGCTGACAACACTTAAATCTCGACAGTAAATATGGCCGAAAGGTTGCCACGAGTCGATCTCCACCTGAGGGGAAGATGCCCGGCAGGGCAGAGGGGGGGGTAAAACCCCACTCACTGCCCTAGCCGAAACTGGTTAGGTAATAACCGTCGGAGCATCACGCCCCGTTTGCTTCTTGATGCCCGCAATCGCATCAGCCGCCGAAATCAGATCAGCCAGAGCCTCTTGCGTTTCAATATTATGGCGGGATGCATCCGCCTCGTAGCGCTCCACGTAAAGCCGAAGCGTCGCGCCCGACGTACCGGTACCCGATAGGCGGATGACGATGCGCGAGCCACCTTCGAAGAGGATGCGGATGCCCTGGTTCTTGCTGACGGACTGGTCGACCGGGTCGTTATAGGCGAAGTCGTCGGCAGCCTTGACCTTCAGTGCGCCGTAAGTCGTGCCGGGCAGGGTGGCCAGCTTTTCACGCAGAATGGAGACCAGCGTGTTGGCGGCGTCACTGTCGACTTCTTCATAGTCATGGCGCGAATAATAATTGCGGCCGTATTCGGCCCAATGCTGGGTGACGATGTCCTTGACGCTTTCCTTGCGGGCGGCGACGATGTTCAGCCAGAAGAGCACGGCCCAGAGGCCATCCTTTTCGCGAACATGGTTGGAGCCGGTGCCGAAGCTCTCTTCGCCGCAAACGGTGACTTTGCCAGCGTCCAGCAGGTTGCCGAAGAACTTCCAGCCTGTCGGTGTTTCGTACATGCCGATGCCGAGCTTTTCGGCCACACGGTCTGCCGCTGCACTTGTGGGCATGGAGCGGGCGATCCCGGAAATGCCGGACGCGTAGCCGGGTGCAAGCTTCGCATTGGCGGCGATGATGGCAAGGCTGTCGGACGGGGTGACGAACATGCCCTTGCCGACCACCATGTTGCGGTCACCATCGCCATCTGACGCGGCGCCGAAATCCGGACCGTCAGCGCTCATCACCGCGTCATACATGTCCTTGGCATGGACGAGGTTCGGGTCCGGGTGGTGGCCGCCGAAATCTGGCAGCGGAACGGAATTCCACACGGAACCAGCGGGCGCGCCGAGGCGCTTTTCGATGATTTCGACGGCGTAAGGGCCGGTGACGGCGCTCATGCTATCGACTACCACCTTGAAGCCGCCTGCAATCAGATCGCGGATGGCGGCGAAATCGAACAGCTCTTCCATCATTGCGGCGTAGTCGGCGACAGGATCGATCACTTCGACCACCATGCCGTCAACATCAGCTTTTCCAATCATGTCGAGGTCGACATCGGCTGCGTCGGAAATGCGGTAGGTCTCGATCGACTTTGTGCGGTCGAAAATCGCATCGGTGATCTTTTCAGGCGCGGGGCCGCCATTGCCGATGTTGTATTTGATGCCGAAGTCTTCGTTGGGGCCGCCGGGATTGTGGCTGGCGGACAGAACGATGCCACCGAAGGCCTTGTATTTGCGAATGATGTGGGATGCGGCAGGTGTGGACAGAATGCCGCCCTGGCCGACCAGAACCTTACCGAAACCGGATGCCGCGGCCATTTTGATGGTCTTTTGAATGACGTCGCGGTTGTAATAACGACCGTCGCCGCCGATCACCAGCGTCTGTCCGGCAAAACCTTCCAGGCTGTCAAAAATCGACTGAATGAAGTTTTCCGCGTAGTTTTCCTGCGCAAAGACAGGCACTTTCTTGCGCAGGCCGGATGTGCCGGGCTTCTGGTCCTGAAATGGCTTGGTTTTGATCGTGTTGATCGTCATTTATTGGCCTTTCGAAATAAGTCGGGCGTAAAGAGCGGCGTAAAGACCTGCACTTTTCTCCCAGGAAACGTCCGATTTCATGCCCTGCTTCTGCATCTGCGTCCACAGTTTCTGGTCGTGATAATAGCGCACGGTGCGGCGAATGGCCTGGCGCAAACCTTCCGCCGTGATGGAGGAAAACTGCACGCCCGTCGCCACCTTGGCGGCGATGGCCGCATGGTTGGCATCGATAACGGTATCATTGAGGCCGCCGTTGCGCGCGACCACCGGGATGCAGCCGTACCGCAAGGCGTAAAGCTGTGTCAGGCCGCAAGGCTCGAAACGGGACGGAACGATGATGGCATCACAGCCAGCCTGCATGAGGTGCGACAGCGGCTCGTTATAACCGATGGCGACACCCACCCGGCCCGGATGGCGCGAGGCGGCGGCCAGAAGCGCGCCTTCCAGCCCGATTTCGCCGGCACCCAGCACGACCAGCCTGCCGCCTGCCGCCACGATATCGTCCACGACCTCGGCGACGAGGTCGATGCCCTTTTGCCATGTCAGACGGGAAATGACGCAAAACAGCGGGCCACTATCCTGATCGATACGGTAATGGCTGGCCACCCGCGCCTTGTTGAGGGTGCGCAGTTTGAGATTTGCCGCCGAATAATTGTCGTGGATCAGATGATCGGTGGCGGGGTTCCAGACATCGGCGTCGATGCCGTTGACGATGCCGTGCATGACATGGGCGCGGCTGCGAATAACGCCGTCGAGACCCATGCCGAATTCCGGCGTCAGTATTTCCTGGGCGTAGGACGGGCTGACCGTGCTGATGACGGTCGATGTCTGGATACCGCCCTTCAGGAAGCTGATATCATTGTAATATTCGATGCTTTCGGTGTTGAAAGCATGGGCAGGCAGGCCAAGCTGGCTGAAAATATTGGCACCGAACTGACCTTGGAACGCGATGTTGTGGATGGTCAGAATGCTGGGGATTTCTGGCGTTTCGGCATAGCGCATATAGACCGGGGCCATGGCGGCCTGCCAGTCATGGGCATGCATCAGGTCCGGCTGCCAGCCTTGCAACTTACCTGCTGCGATTTCTGCAGCGGCAAGGGACAAGGCGGCGAAGCGCTTCCAGTTGTCGGCGAAATCTTTGCCGGTGGAATCGAGGTAAGGGCCAGCCGGACGGTCGTAATAGGCGGGGGCATCCAGAATGAGCAGGTCCAGCCCCTCGTGATGCGCCTCGAGAATATCGGCATGTTCGCCCAGAAGACCCGGCAATTCGGCAATCTTCACCGCACCCTCGACCGCCGCTTTGACAGCCGGGTAACCGGGAATCAGCGTGCGGGTGGTGACCCCGTGAGCCTTGAGAGCGATGGGAAGCGCGCCGGCGACGTCGGCGAGCCCTCCGGTTTTGATGAGTGGATAGACTTCGGACGCAACCGAAAGAACATTCATGAGGTCTATAGATCCAGCTTGTCAATCATCGATTGGGTTATCAGGCAAATACCGCTGTCTGTACGGCGGAAACGTTTTGCATCCAGGTCATGGTCTTCTCCAACAACAAGCCCTTCCGGAATGACGACGCCATGGTCGATCACGACATTGCTGAGTTGGGCGTGGCGTCCGATTTTCACACTCGGCAGCACTACGGCATTCTCAAGGCGTGAGTATGAATTGGCTCTGACGCCGGTAAACAGCAGGCTGCGATTGAGCGACGAGCCGGAGATGATGCAGTCACCCGCTACAACGGATGAAGTGGCCGAGCCACGGCGGTTCTCATCGTCATGCACGAATTTGGCAGGCGGCAGAATTTCCGCATAGGTCCAGATCGGCCAGGACTTGTCGTAGATGTCGAGGTCGGGAACGATGTCGGTGAGGTCGATATTGGCCTGCCAATAGGCATCGATGGTGCCGACATCGCGCCAGTATGGACCGTTTTCGAAATCGGAGCGCACGCAGGACGAGGCGAAACGGTGTGCTACGGCCTTACCATGCTGCACGATATGGGGAATGATATCCTTGCCGAAGTCACGGCTGGAATTCGGGTCGGCAGCATCGCGGCGCAGGCATTCCATCAGGAACTTCGTGTGGAACACGTAGATACCCATGGACGCCAGGGCGAAATCAGGATTGCCGGGAATGCCTGGTGGGTCGGCAGGCTTTTCGATGAAATCGATGATTTCATCCTTCTCGTTGACGTGCATGACGCCGAAACCGACGGCTTCCATGCGCGGCACTTCAAGGCAGCCGATGGTCACATCCGCGCCGGAATCCACATGCTGTTGCAGCATGTATTCATAGTCCATCTTGTAGATGTGGTCACCCGCCAGAATGACCATATATTCCGGGCCGTGGGACTCGATAATGTCGATGTTCTGATAGACCGCGTCGGCGGTGCCTTCATACCATTGCGTTTCGGATACACGCTGGGAGGCGGGCAGAATATCGAAGCTTTCGTTACGTTCCGGGCGGAAGAAGTCCCAACCGCGCTGCAGGTGACGGATGAGCGAGTGAGCCTTGTACTGCGTGGCGACACCGATGCGGCGAATGCCTGAGTTCAGCGCGTTGGACAGGGCGAAATCGATGATGCGCGCCTTGCCGCCGAAATAGACGGCAGGTTTTGCGCGTCTGTCTGTCAGTTCCTTCAGGCGGCTGCCACGTCCACCGGCCAGAACATAGGCCATCGCATCGCGTGCCAGCGGCTGAATTCTTTTCTCACTCATAGCAATCCTCCCATAAAATTCCCGTATGTTTTTTAGACGTCGATGCTCTTAGCTCTCCAGCTCGAGCATGATGACCGCCAGTGGCGGCAAGGTTAGTGTTGCGCCAATCTGGCCCCCTGCATCCACAGCCTGAACGCGCCCGCCATTGCCCTTGCCGGTGCCGCCGTAAATCTCGGCATCGGTGTTGAGAACTTCGCGCCAGCGACCGGCAGTCGGCAACGGCACATAGAAATTCTCCCGGTAGACAGGCGTCAGATTGCTGATGACAGCCACCGGCTTTTCACCCGGTGCCAAGCGAAGCCATGCAAAAACGGAGTTTTCATGGTCATCGGCGGAAAGCCACTGGAAGCCTTCCGGTTCACAATCGCGCGCATGCAGCGCGGCTTTCGAGCGGTACATGAAGTTGAGGTCGCGCACGAGGCGGCGCATGCCCTCATGCATATGATATTGCAGCAGGTTCCAGTCCAGCGAGGACTTCTCGCTCCACTCGCTCCATTGAGCGAATTCCTGGCCCATGAACAGCAGCTTCTTGCCGGGATAACCCCACATGAAGGCGTAATAGGCGCGCAGATTGGCGAATTTCTGCCAGTCGTCGCCCGGCATCTTGGCAATCATCGAGCCCTTGCCGTGCACCACTTCATCATGGGAAATCGGCAGAACGAAGTTCTCGCTGAAGGCATAGAGCAGGCCGAAGCTGAGTTCCTGATGGTGGAATTTGCGATGCACCGGCTCGCGCTGGAAATAGCTCAGCGTGTCATGCATGAAGCCCATGTTCCATTTGAAGCCGAAGCCAAGACCGCCTTCATGCACCGGCTGCGAGACCTTCGGCCACGAGGTGGATTCCTCGGCAATGGTCATGACGCCGGGGTGGTTTCCGTAAATCAGCGTGTTCATCTGCTGGAGGAAACGCACGGATTCCAGGTTTTCGCGCCCGCCATATTCATTTGGAACCCACTCACCTTCCTTGCGGGAATAATCGAGGTAGAGCATGGACGCGACTGCATCGACGCGAAGACCATCAAGATGGAATTTTTCGGCCCAATAAAGCGCGTTGTTGATGAGGTAGGACATGACCTCGACGCGACCGAAATTGTAGATCGCGGTGTTCCAGTCCGGATGAAAGCCCTGACGCGGATCGGCATGTTCGTAAAGAGCGGTTCCGTCGAACCATTTCAGCCCGTGTTCGTCGGTCGGGAAGTGGGCTGGCACCCAATCCAGCAAAACCCCGATGCCGACCTTATGCGCGCCGTTGACGAAGCGGGCAAAGCCTTCCGGCTCGCCGAAACGGGCGGTTGGCGCGTAGAGACCAGTGGTCTGATATCCCCAGGACGGATCATAGGGATGTTCGGAAATGGGCATGAATTCGATATGGGTAAAGCCCATGTCGGCGCAGTAGGGAATGAGCCGTGCGGCCAGTTCATCCCACGTCAGAAACTCACCATTCTCATTGTGCTGCCACGAGGAGGCGTGGACTTCGTAGATGCTGATCGGCTGGCGGCGCTGGTCGATGCTGGCCCAATGTTTGCGATGCGCGTCATCGCTCCATTCCTGAACCAGTTCCGGCGTCGTGACGGAGGCGTTCTTGGGGCGCAGCTCGGCGCGGCGTGCATAAGGATCGGCCTTCAGTGGCAACAACTCGCCATGCGGGCCGATGACCTCGAACTTGTAGCTGCAACCGGAATAGACATCCGGCGCAAAGATTTCCCAGATGCCGGTGTCCTTGCGAAAGCGCATGACATGACGGCGGCCATCCCAGTTGTTGAAATCGCCGACTACCGACACACGCCGGGCGTTGGGTGCCCAGACGGCAAAATGAAAACCTTCGACGCCTTCGAGCTTCAGCGGGTGCGCGCCCATCTTGTCGAAAAGTCGCAAATGCGAGCCTTCGCGGACCAGATAATCATCCATAGGGCCGAGAACGGGACCGAAACTGTAGGGGTCGGTGACCGCCCATTCCGCATCGTCGCGAAGTGCGCGGTAGCGGATCGGCTGACGTTTGGAAAGCTGGATCGGTCCTTCGAAGAAGCCGTCGGCATCGGTGCGGGCCAGTTCACCCGCAACGGTGCCGTCCAGTGTCATGACGGTGACGTTTTCCGCACCGGGAATGAAGCACCGGGCCACAAAGCCGTCCGGGGTCTGGTGGACGCCCAGAACGGCAAAGGGGTTGGAATGCAAACCGCTCTTGATTGCCTCGATCTCAGCCTTAGCGATGGTGCCAGTCTTTTTCTCTTCGGCAGAATTGAGCGGTTTCTTCATCAGGCTCTCCAGATTTCGGACGCGTATTGCCGGATCGTTCTGTCGGACGAGAACCAGCCCATGCGCGCAGTATTGCGGACAGTTTTTTCGTACCAACTTGCCGGTTCGCTCCAGATGGCATCGACGTCACGCTGTGCCTGCGCATAAGCGTCGAAGTCTGCGGCGACCATGAACCAGTCGGTGTTATAGATGCCGTCCATCAACTCGGCGAAACGCGAGCGGTCATCGGGCGAAAACACGCCTGATGCGATGGACGAAACGGCTTGGGACAACTCGGCAGAGTTCTCGATGATGGCACGCGGGTTGTGTCCTTCGGAACGCGCCTGTGCCACTTCGGCGGCGGTCTTGCCGAAGATCACGATGTTGTCTGCGCCGACATGTTCCAGCATCTCGACGTTTGCGCCATCCAGCGTGCCGATCGTCAGCGCGCCGTTCAGGCCAAACTTCATGTTGCCGGTGCCGGATGCTTCCATCCCCGCCGTTGAAATCTGCTCCGACAAATCAGCTGCCGGAACCATGATTTCTGCAAGCGACACATTGTAATTGGGAATGAAAACCACTTTTAGAAGCCCGCGAACTGCCGGATCGTTATTGATGACGCGCGCGATATCATTGGCGAGCTTTATGATGAGCTTTGCATTGTGATAACTCGGCGCTGCTTTGCCAGCAAAGAACTTAACGCGCGGCACCCAATCCAGTTCCGGGCGCGAGCGGATTTGGTCATAAAGAGCAACGGCTTCGACAAGGTTCAAGAGCTGGCGTTTGTACTCGTGGATGCGCTTGATCTGGATGTCGAACATGGCAGATGGATCGACGCGGATGCCCATGCGCTGGGCGACCAGATTGGCAAGACGCACCTTGTTCTGGCGCTTGATTTCGGCAAATTTTTCGCGAAAACCCGCGTCCTCGGCGAAGCGATCGAGCGCGACCAGCTTTTCGGCATCGTCGAGAAATTCATCGCCGATGGATTCGCGGATGAGGTCTGTCAGGCCGGGATTGCACTGCATCAGCCAGCGGCGCGGAGTGATGCCGTTGGTCTTGTTGTTGATACGATCAGGATAGAGCGTGTGAAGGTCGGAAAACACCGTTTCCTTCATGAGTTCGGTGTGAAGTGCCGACACGCCGTTGATGGAATGCGAACCGATGAAGGCGAGATTGCCCATGCGTACGCGGCGTTCGCCACCCTCTTCGATCACCGAGATGGATCGCACCTGCTGGTCGAGCATCTTCTTTTCCTTGCGGGCATAAAGAAGTGTCTGGGCATTGATCGCGTAGATGATCTGCATGTGGCGCGGCAGCAGGCGCTCCAACAGCGGAACCGGCCAGCTTTCCAGCGCTTCGGGCAGAAGTGTGTGGTTGGTGTAGGAGAAGGTGTTGCGCGTGATCGTCCAGGATTCTTCGAAAGTCAGGCCGTGCACATCGCCCAGCAGACGCATCATTTCGGCAATGGAGATGGCCGGGTGCGTGTCGTTGAGCTGGATCGACACCTTGTCCGCAAGGTTGGTGAAGTCTGGATATTGCTGCAAGTGGCGGCGCAGAATGTCCTGAAGCGAGGCGGACGAGAAGAAATATTCCTGGCGAAGACGCAGTTCCTGGCCAGCCGGGTTGGCGTCGGCGGGGTAGAGAACACGGGTCAGCGCTTCGGCCTTGTTGCTTTCACGTAGCGCGCCGATGTGGTCACCGGCGTTGAAGGCGTCGAGCAGGATCGGGTCGATCGGCTGTGCCGACCACAGGCGCAACGTGTTGACGCGGGTACCGCGCCAGCCGACCACGGGCGTGTCGAAGGCGGTGGCGATCATGCGTTCGGCCGGTTTCCAGACAAAACGCTCCGGGTCTTCATATCCGCCGACGGTTTCGACCGAACCGCCGAAGCCGATTTCGTAAGAGCTTTCACGACGCTCGAATTCCCATGGGTTGCCGTGCGCAAGCCACGTTTCGGGCAGTTCCACCTGCCAGCCTTCGGCCATCTGCTGGCGGAAAAGGCCGTGGACGTAACGAATGCCGTAGCCGTAAGCCGGGATATCGACGGTTGCCATCGATTCCATGAAGCAGGCGGCAAGGCGGCCAAGACCACCATTACCCAGCGCTGCATCCGGCTCCAGACCGGCGATCACGTCGAACTCGACACCCAGAGATGTCAACGCATCCTTGATTTCACCCATCAGTCCAAGGTTGGAGATGGCGTCGCGCATCAGGCGGCCAATCAGGAATTCAAGCGACAGATAATAAACGCGCTTGCTGTCGTGCTGATAGGCTTTGCGGGTGGATTCCATCCATTTGTCGATGACGCGGTCTCTGATGACCAGAATGGTGGCTGTCAGCCAGTCGTGCGGCTTTGCAACCTTGACGTCCTTGCCGATGCGATAGGTCAGTCGCTCGATGATTTCGGAGGCAAGAACTTCTGGTTCCGAGCTACGCGGGGCGGGACGAGGAAGATCGTTGGTGACGAGTTTATTGATCATTGGTCGGTCAGCACCTTGTTGGGAGGATAGTGTCTGATTCTGTCGAGCCGGCATGCCTGTCATATCCGCAATTTATGCACCGATATCGAGCCGTGGCAACAGACGTTTTGCCGGAAACGTGAATGACTTAGAGAGTTACGACATGCTTATGGACATTGTGTGAAAATAACAAAAAACCACGCAAACCGGTGTGGTTTGCGTGGTCTATCAAATGGCAGTTAAGGATTTCAGTTCGTCAGGCGGCTGAGATTTCCGGACGCTTTTCTGGCAATGTCGCCAAAGGCTTCAACGATTTCTTCCATATTCTCCGGCGCGTAATAGTTGTCCGCGCTGGTGGCGCAGGCCTGAAGCAGCAATTTGCCTTTGACGGGGGCCATGAAGGCTATGGTAAAAATCTTGATGTCGTCGGCCTTGGCTTTCGTGCATGTCGCGCGAACCTGCGCGTCGATGCCAGAATTCCAGCTTGCGCTTGCGCCAGTCATTTCTCCGTCTGTCATCAAGACGATGTAGCGATTGTAGAACTTGTTCTTCTGGTTGGCATGCTCGATGCCCTCCCTTGTCGTCGTGATGTTCGTATTGTTGCTCTTGAGTGCATTATAGGCGATATTCAATGCGGCATCGGCATTGGTTCCGCCTTCGGGATATTGCGGAATGGCCTGCACATAGGCGGCTGTTTTCTTCGTGCCCCAATCGAACCCCTGTTCTGCAAATTTTGCATCATTATAAGCAACGGCTGCGGTGCGGACCAATTTGGATTCTGGCGAGGCGCCCAGCTTATACGTCGGGTCTGCCCTGTTGAGGGTATCAACGAGATAGCTCACCGCAGTTTTAAGAGACGTGCTTTTGTTGACATAGCAGGGGTTTGACGTGACCTTTGACTGGCTCTGGCCCCAGTTGCTGGCGGTGTAATTGGGGCAGGCGTATTTGCTTTTGTCGACCGTATCGGTCCTGAAGGACATTGACCCTGAACGGTCCAGCACCAGATACATGGACATGGGAGCGCCCTTGTTGAAGCTGCTTTCCGATGTGCTGGTGGCGCTCAGCGTCAGCGTTTTTGCCCAGATCATGCCCAGCAGGGGGTTGAGCGGCATCTGGTAGCTGACCGTCGTGGAAATCTTGAAGCTCGTTCCCTTGTCGGTATCGGTGCGTTTCGCGACGCTGTTCACATTGGAGTCGAGGGCTTTTTTCTCCAGTTCCGTAAGATTCTGCGCAAAGCTCTGTCCGCCGATGAATGTTGCGACCTGTGCCTTGAGTTCCTCATCGCTCTTTTCGCCTTCGGATTCGCGGAACATGGTTGCGGCGGCGAGTGTTGCCGCATCGGCTGTACTCTGAAGGTCGGATTTGACCTGTATCGCCTTGGTGAACTCAAGCCCGGCACCTGCAACGCCCATCAACAGCGGCAATGATATCGCTGTCATCATCGCAAAATTGCCCTGTCTGTCAGCCAGCAGTGCGCGCATGCTTTTTACCATTCCGGCCCCGTTGAACATCATGTCCACCTGTTCGATTGTGATATGGAATCACATCTACTGCGGGGCAGTGGAGATTTTCCTAACGTAACGTGAGCAAATTTAGCGAGTGCTGAAAATGGAGCATCTTCCACCGCACGAAACCGGCGGATGTTACATTGCGGAGCAGAAATTGTCCCGTTATGGCACGATCAGCTTTTGACGGGAATGACGTCCACGGCCTGTGTCGTCTGCTGGTTGCCGTAGCTTTTCAAGACACCGATGACGGGGGCGATGTCGGAGTAGTCGCGCCCGTAACCAACGACGATATGGTCGTTGCCCGCGACGATGTCGTTGGTGGGGTCCAGCTCGATATAACCTGTCGCTTCACCGCACCAGACGCGCACCCAGGCGTGCATGGCGTCCGCACCTTCCAGCCGTTCCTTGCCCGCAGGCGGAATGGTGCGCAGGAAGCCGCTGACATAGCCTGCGGGAATGCCGAGGCTGCGCAGCGCCGATATCATGATATGCGAGAAATCCTGGCAGACGCCGCGTTTCAGCTTGAAGGCTTCGGCTGGTGTCGTGTCCACCGTGGTCGCCTCGCCATCATATTTGAAGTCCTTATAGATGCGTTTGCACAGCGCCAGCGCAATTTCACGGATCGTCATGCCGGGTTTGATGGTCTCGCGGGCGTAGGCTGCAATCGCTGCGTTTTCACCAATGCGCGGGCTAAGACCTGCCAGGTGGTGGGGGGATTGGGGGTCGAGCGACCAGACGGTGGCGAGATCCCGCGGCAGTTTTGAAAGTTCGGGCGAAAAATCTGCCGTCAGCGACGCGCTTTCCACCGACACGCGTGCCTGCATGCGGATATCCAGCTTGTCATGCGAAGCGCGCAGAAAGACCGATGTGGCGCTCTGCTGGAAGAAATCGTTGAAAACCGTGCGCTCTTCCGGTGAGGGAGAGACGCTGAGCGAACCTGCAATCAGCCTTTGCCTGCCGGGGATCGACAGCGGCATGACACGGATGATGTGGCGCGCGCCGGACGCCAGCGTATCGTAGATATAGCCCATGTGCAGCGTCAGATCGTAGAGCATGGGTTATCCGAGATATGTCTGGGCAAGAAGGTCCGACAGGTGTTCCAGATCCTGCTCCAACTGCCGGAAGAGGGCAGGGGTCAAGTTCTCCGGGGTCAGGACGGCAAGGCCTGAATGGACCCGCATCACTTCGCGGTAGAAAGGTGACATCTGGCCGTTGACGAAGGCATTGGGCAGTTGCTCCACTTCGGTGCGGATTTCATTGAGCTGGAACAGGATGGAGCGTGGATTGAGCGGATCGAGGCCGAGCAGGTCCATGACCGTCAATGCCGCCGTATTCACATTGTAGCGACGGCGATGGGTCATGACGCTGTCGCCGATTTCGAGCAGCATGTCGTGGGAACCATCAGGCGCTTCCGGCCCGCTCATATGGCCGAGAAGGCGAGTCAGGTGCAGCCCCCGCTCCAGATAACGACCAATGGAGAGGAACCGCCAGCCGGTGAAACGGTACATGTTTTCATGCACCAGACCGGCAAAACCCGCCAGTTTGCGCAGCAGCACCGTCATGGCGTGAGTTGCGTCATCGCCGGCGGCGACCTTGCTTTTGAAGCGGCGCGCGGTCTTGGCAAGATCGTTGAGCGCCAGCCAGCCATCGGGCGAGAAACGGTCTCTGATATTGCTGGCGGAATATATCGCGCTGTTGAGGTTGGCGATGAGGCTCGCCGGAACGGATTCTTCGACGTCGATATCGACGGTTTCAAGATATGCGGTGACATGGGCCAGAAGCGGCTGCTTCGGATCTGCGGATTCGGCAAAGCGGGCATGCCATGCGCGCAGAATGCGCAGCGCCCCTTCGGCGCGCTCGATGTAACGTCCAAGCCAGAAGAGATTGTCAGCCGCACGGCTCGGCAGGCTGCCGGGCATGTTGCGGATGAAGTTTTCTTCGGCGGGTAAAAGCGTGGTGCGCTCCACCGGCTTTGCGGAGACGATCCAGACATCGGCGGCGCTGCCGCCTGCCTGCATGGCAATGGCCGCCGTATCGTTGCTACGGCCGATGCGGGCAAAGCCGCCGGGCATCACCTGCCAGCCACTTTCCGTGCGTGCCGCAAAGACGCGAAGGCTCATCGGGCGCGGCACCAGCTTGCCATCGATATAGGCAGGCGTGGTGGACAGCGTCACGACTTCCTGACCGACCAGCTTGTGGCCGTCGCTCGCCAGCCAGTCGCCGATGGAATCCTTGGCCGTTTCGCGCAGCGAAGAGCCGAGAACCGACTGGCCGTTGTCATCGAAGAAGGGCAGGCGCGAATAGGCGGGACCGATGACCATGCGCTCGATGTTGCGCGCCACATGCTCGCGTTCGGACGGCTGGCCGCACCACCATGTGGCGATGGATGGCATGGCGAGGTCTTCGTTCAGCAAATGACGACAGATGGCGGGCATGAAGGCAAGCAGCGCCCGCGTTTCCAGAATGCCTGACCCCAACGCATTGACCATGCTGAGCGAGCCGGAGCGCAGTGCCTGCACCATTCCGGGGGTGCCGATATGGGAATTCTGGTCCAGTTCCAGCGGGTCTGTATAGGAGGCATCCAACCGCCGCCACAACACGCCGATGGGTTTCAGGCCGGCGACGGTGCGCACCATGACGCGGTTGTCGACGACGGTCAGGTCCTCGCCTTCCAGCAGCATGAAGCCGAGATAGCGGGCGATATAGGCGTGTTCGAAATAGGTTTCGCTGGCGGGGCCGGGCGTCAGAACCGCGATACGGTCATCCGGGTGCTGGCGGTGCGACTGCAGCGTATCGCGAAATGCGCCGAAGAAGGAAGCGAGGCGGTGAACATGGGATTCGCCGTAGATATCGGAAAAGGCACGGGTAGTGGCCACGCGGTTTTCCAGTGCGAAACCCGCGCCGGATGGGGCTTGCGTGCGGTCCGCCAGCACCCACCAGTTGCCGTCTGGTCCGCGGCCGATTTCGAACGAACAGAAATGCAGATAATGGCCGTTAGCCGGTTTGACACCCGCCATGGCGCGTAGATATTCGGGGTTGGACGCGACCAGCGAAGGCGGAACATAGCCCTGTTGCACCAGACGATTTTCGCCGTAGAAATCCGCAACGATGCTTTCCAGCAGATTGGCGCGCTGCACCAGGCCATGGGAGACGGCTTCCCATTCCTTCTCATCGATGAGAACGGGGATATGCGAGATCGGCCAGTTGCGTTCGGTATTCCCCTGCGCGCTATAATCACGATAGAAGACGCCGGCATCGCGCAAGTAACGGTCGGTGCGAGCGAAACGCTCGTGCAGTTCGCGTTCGTCCATGCGCTCCAGCGCGTTGACGAATGGCTGCCAGACAGGGCGAATGCGGCCGTTAATATCCAGCATTTCATCGGCAATGCCGGATAAAGCGCGGTAGCCCAGCATGGATGCCATGCCGGGCTTTGCCTCTATCCGTTTTCTTGCCGGTGTCTTTGCCAACTCACACTCCCTGCGGACGTCTTAGATCGAGCGTCAGCGGGAATTCCGGCGACGCAGCTTCCGGCCACAGAGTATATTGACCGGCGGTATGCCCCCACGGTTCGAAGCGGGCGAGCCTGCGGGCTTCCGCTTCGTTTCCATTGACAGGGAACGTCTCATAGGTGCGGCCGCCCGGATGAGCAACATGATAGATGCAGCCGCCGATCGATCGGTTCGACCATGTATCATATATATCGAAGGTTAGCGGTGTGTTGACTGGCAAGGCGGGGTGCAGACCCTGTGATGGCTGCCACGCCTTGAAGCGCACACCGGCGACGGAAACGCCGGAATTTTCCGCCTGTTTGAGCGGCACGGCGCGGCCATTGCAAGCCACGGTGTAGCGGGACGGATTGGAGGTTTCCAGCCGCACCTGCAAGCGTTCAACCGACGAATCGACATAACGCACTGTGCCACCGATGGCACCCTGTTCGCCCATGACATGCCATGGCTCCAGCGCCTGACGAAGCTCCAGCTTGGAGCCTTCATATTCGACCTCGCCGAAGAAGGGAAAGCGGAACTCCAACTGTGCCGTGAACCATTCGGGTTTCACATCGAAGCCGTTGTCCTTTAGGTCGGCGAGAACATCGAGGAAATCCGCCCAGATGTAATGGGGCAGCATGAACCGGTCGGCCAGCGCCGTTCCCCAACGCACGAAACGGCCACCCGACGGGTTCTTCCAGAAGCGGGCGATGATGGCACGCACCAGCAATTGTTGGGCCAGCGACATGCGGGCATTCGGTGGCATTTCGAAGCCACGGAATTCCACCAGACCCAGACGACCGGTCGGACCATCCGGCGAAAACAGCTTGTCGATGCAAATCTCGGAGCGGTGCGTGTTGCCGGTGACATCCGTTAGCAGGTTGCGGAACAGGCGGTCGACCAGCCACGGCAAAGGCGGCGCACCTTCGCCCGGCATCGGCACCTGCGCCATGGCGATTTCCAGCTCGTACATGCTGTCATGACGGGCTTCATCGATGCGCGGGGCCTGGCTTGTCGGGCCAATAAAGAGGCCGGAAAACAGGTAGGACAGCGAAGGATGCCGCTGCCAATGCAGCACAAGGCTTTTCAGCAGATCTGGACGGCGCAGGAACGGGCTGTTTTCAGGATTGGCACCGCCGACCACCACATGGTTGCCGCCGCCGGTGCCGGTGTGGCGACCGTCGATCATGAATTTGTCTGCACCCAGTCGGGTCTGGCGTGCGTCCTCATAGACCGCCGTGGTAATATCGACGCAATCCTTCCAGCTTTCGGCCGGATGGATGTTGACCTCGATAACACCGGGGTCTGGTGCTACGCGGATGACGTTCATGCGTTCATCATGCGGCGGCGTGTAACCCTCGATGTGGACGGGAAGGCCAAGATCGGTCGCGGCAGCTTCAGCGGCGGCGACGAGATCGAGGTAGTCCTCGATACGTTCCACCGGTGGCATGAAGACGCAGAGGCGTCCGTCACGCGCTTCCACGGACATGGCGGTGCGAACTTCGCCATTGATATCGCTGATGGATTGCTCGATGCGCTCCTGCGTTGCGCCTTCCGAAGCCTGAAACGAAGCTTCCGGCAGGGCGCGGGCAGAGGGTGCGACGGCATCCGGCAGCGGACCACGCGGAACGGAAGGGTCGGCAGGGTGGATATAGGGGTAGTTCGACGGCGGAACGTGGGGCAGGGTGCCGAGCGGAATGCGGTATCCGACCGGGCTATCGCCGGGAACAAGGAAGATACGGCCGCGTCGGGTCTGCCATTTCTCGCTCATCCAGCGTTTGTCAGATGTAGCTTTGGCGTTCCACGCCTGTACCGGCAGAATATAACCGGTCGGTGTGGTCAGGCCGCGCTCGAACACGCGGGCGATGCGGTTGCGCTCTTCCGGGTCTTCCAGCTTGGAGTTTGACGGATCGACATTATCGGGGAGATTACCTTCCTTGATCAGCCATTCCGCCGGGTCTTCATAAGCGGGCAGCACCAGTTCCGGCGCAATGCCGATATTGGTCGCGATGTGGGTCAGCAGTTTTTCGGCATCTTCCGACGTTACGCCGGTATCGGCACCTTCTCGTGCGACCAGATCTGGATTGTGCCAGACGGGGTTGCCGTCCTTGCGCCAATACAGCGAAAACGTCCAGCGCGGCAGGCTTTCACCCGGATACCACTTGCCCTGACCATAGTGCAGGAAGCCGTGCGGGGCAAAGCGCTCGCGCAGCTTGCGGATCAGCACATCGGCCTTTTCGCGCTTGGTCGGGCCGACCGCATCAGTGTTCCACTCGCCCGCTTCAAAATCATCGATGGACACGAAAGTCGGCTCGCCGCCCATGGTCAGGCGCACGTCCTGTTCAGCCAGAACCTTGTCCACCTGTTCGCCGAGAGCGTTGAGGCGATCCCAGCTTTCATCCGAAAACGGCTTGGTGATGCGCGGATGCTCGGCCACACGGGTGACCTGCATGTCGAAGGCAAATTCGGTGTTGGCTTCACCGTAATAACCGCCGGAGATGGGGGCGGCATTGCTGAAATGCGGCGTTGCGGCCAGCGGCACATGGCTTTCACCGGTCAGGAGACCCGATGTCGGATCAAGCCCGACCCAGCCCGCACCCGGCAGATAGACTTCCGCCCAGGCGTGCAGGTCGGTAAAGTCCACCTCCGTTCCCGAGGGACCGTCGAGCGCCTTCAGGTCTGGTGTCAGCTGAATGAGATAGCCGGACACGAAGCGGGCGGCAAACCCGAGATGGCGCAGAATCTGCACCAGCAGCCAACTGGTATCGCGGCATGAGCCCCTGGCGGTACCCAGCGTTTCCTCCGGTGTCTGCACACCGGTTTCCATGCGGATGACATAGCCGATTTCGCTTTGCAGGCGGGCATTGAGACCGACGACCATATCGACCGTTGGCTGTCCCGGTGTCCAATCGAGCGTTTTCAGGTAGTCCGCAAGAAGCGGGCCTGATGGCTCCGGCGTCTGGTAGATCGAAAGGTCGGCCTTCAATGTCTCAGGATATTCGAAAGGCCAATAGGTGGCGCTTTCCTCCACGAAAAAGTCGAAGGGATTATAGACCGTCATATCCGCGACGAGATCGACCTCGATGCGGAACTCCGTCACCGGATCAGGGAAAACGTAACGGGCTAGAAAATTGCCGTAGGGGTCCTGCTGCAAATTCACGAAGTGGTTGGCGGGCGTGACTTTCAGCGAATGGCTGATGACATGGGTACGGGAATGCGGCGCAGGCTTCAATCGTATGATCTGAGGTCCAAGGCGAATCGGATTGTCATATTTATAATGGGTCAGATGATAGATGCTTGCTTTGATTGACATACTTGCCCTTGCCCGGTTTTTCCGGTTTGCGCGGATTGTGCCGCCCCTCTTTGATTGCTTCGACTTTGTGCAATGCACGCGAAGAAAGCAAGGGAACATTTCAAGCGCTTCGCGCATTGCTGCCCGTTGTCCTTTTTCAGCGTTTTTGCGGGAAGTGGACAAGCCTTCGTGTCGTGCTATTGCTGTCACGACACGCATATAAGGTCGATACGTGTAAGAGTCCCGGAATTCAAAATATCATGGAAATGGCAAGCTACTGATGGCGCAAGGTAATCTGTCCCCCGAGACGGTCGGCCATCCGTCCTTCGATTTGAATTTCAAGGCGCAGCTGGCGATGATGGGCAGCGCCTTCTGGACATCGAAGGTGCGCGGCAGGCTCATCCTCCTGATGTGCGCGTTGCTGACCATCATCCTCGTTACAGCCTATGGGCAGGTCAAACTCAACGAGTGGAACGCACCGTTTTACAACGCGCTGGAGCGGCGCGATCTCAATTCCTTTCTGCACCAGCTGGAAGTCTTCGCGATCATTGCCGGGACGCTGCTGCTTCTCAACGTTTTCCAGACTTGGCTGAACCAGATGACGGCGCTGAGCATGCGCGAAGGTCTGGCGAAGGACATGGTTGACCAATGGTTCAAACCCGGTCGCGCCGCAAGGCTTGCCGGTTTCGGCGCCATTGCCGTCAACCCCGATCAACGTCTGCATGATGACGTCCGCAATCTGGCTGAAAGCAGCACGGCACTCGCCATCGGTCTCGTCAACGCTACCATTTTGCTCGTCAGCTTTATCGGTGTTCTCTGGGGGCTGTCAGCGGGTTTCGCCATCGAGATCGGCGGCAAGATGGTTGAAATACCAGGCTATATGGTCTGGGCTGCCCTGATTTACGCGGGCTCTGCTTCGCTGCTTTCCAACCTTGTCGGCTACCGGCTGGTGCCACTCAACGCCGAGCGCTATTCGAAAGAGGCGGGGCTTCGCTTTTCTCTCATGCGGGCCAGTGAAAATGTCACCGCGATCACGCTGGCGCGGGGTGAAAAGAACGAACGTCACCGCATTGGCGAAGACATCAACGCGGTGCTGGTCGTCATCAGAGGGCTCGCCATGGCGCTGACCCATTTGACATGGGTTTCATCCGGTTATGGCTGGCTGGCCATCGTGGCCCCCATTCTTATTGCCGCGCCGGTGTATTTTTCCGGGCATTTGAGTTTCGGTGGACTGATGATGGCGGTTGGTGCGTTCAACCAGGTGAACGTTGCCTTGCGGTGGTATATCGACAATTTCGGCCCGATCGCCGCCTGGAAGGCGAACTTGCAGCGCGTTTCGGTGTTTCGCAACGCCCTGATCCAGATGGACAGCGTCGAGCAGCACGGCAACGCCATCGAGATCGAAAGGTCCACGTCTGGACCGATCCGTTGGTCATCGGTTGAAATCTGCCCGGAGGCGGGCGGGAAGGATATGTCCCGCATTTTCCGCTTGCGCGAAGCACCGGTCGAGATCGAGGTTGGCGACCGGTGGATGGTCAATGGCGATCAGGGCGTCAACCGACGCCTGTTTTTTGCAGCGATTGCCGGGCTTTGGCCATGGGGACGCGGCACCATGACGATGCCGCCTCGCGAGGAAACTCTGTTCATTGCCCAACACGGATATCTACCCGCAGCACCCTTGCGCGAAATTCTCTGTTATCCGCGCAGCCCGCAAAAATTCCAGGAGAACGACTTCCTCGAGGCGATGGAGAAATGTGGACTTGGCCACATCATTTCGCGCATGGACGAGAATATTCGCTGGGACAAGAAACTCGATTCCGATGAGCAGGCCTGTGTGCGTGTCGCCAACGCCGTGCTGTTGAAGCCGCGCTGGCTGTTCATCGATGATCTTCTCGAAGGTTTGGAGACAGAGACAATCGACAGGCTGGCGGCAGTTCTGGCGGGAATGAAAGATACGGCGATCATTTACATCGGCCGCTCCGAAACCATCCTTCAGGTCCTGTCACCAAGGCTGCTGCATCTGGACCTGGTAAAGGCGTAACGCCTATGCGGGCCTGATCTCGGCGCCTGTCGTTTCGACCACATGTTGCGGCGCTGGTGCCTTTATCAGTCGAAGCGGTGCTACGGTAACCAGCAGGACCAGAGCGACGACTGCAACCATGACGACGATGGTCCAGTCGTCGTGTTTTTCCTTAACGGTATTCCCACTCCAGTCATATGCCATAGCGGTCCTCACGTATATCAGTATATGAATATGAAAGAATTCAACGCCAGAGTGCCGTAGTATGGTTAACCAACCGTTACTACGTGATGTCATTCCTTGCAGTGTAGGGGGATGTGCGACTTCAAATCCGGAGGCGCTGTCTTTGTCGCAACAAAGAACAACCAAGGCGCGCATATATCTTGGGCCGCCATGCGGCGCGCCCTGGGGACTGGCACCGATATGGTGTTTGCCGTGTGTTACAGGCCCGAGAGCAGGGTCAGCGCCTGTTCATGAAGCGTCTTGCTTCCAGCGGCGACGATACGGCCCGCAGCTTCCGGTCTGCCGCCATCCCAATTGGTGATAACGCCACCCGCCTGCTCGATGATGGGAATGAGCGCGCCGACATCGTAGGGTTTGAGGCCGGATTCGATGACGAGATCGACATGGCCACCGGCCAGCAGTGCATAGGCGTAGCAATCCACACCATAGCGGAACAGGCGCACCTTCTCCTCGACGGCGCCGTAACGTTCGGCTTCCTCATTGGTGAAGATGTGGGGCGATGTGGTGAAGAGGATCGCGTCCGACAGTGTTTCGCATTTGCGGGTGCTGATCTGCCTGTCGCCACCGGGGCCGAAATACCAGGCATTTTCGCCATCGGCGAAATAGCGCTCGCCTGTAAAGGGTTGATCCATGACGCCCATGACGGCGCGGCCTGACGACTGAAAGCCAATGAGCGTTCCCCATACGGGCAGGCCGGAAATGAAGGCCCGTGTGCCATCGATGGGGTCGATGACCCAGACATGCTCGCGATCGATACCAACGCTACCGTGCTCTTCGCCCAGAATGCCGTGGTCGGGAAAGTATTCTGTAATCAAGGCCCGAATAGCCGTTTCCGCAGCCCGATCGCCCTCCGTCACCGGGTCGTAGCCACCATCCTGCTTGTTGGCGACGGCGATGCCAGTGCGAAACCGAGGTAAGGTCTCGGCCTTGGCAGCATCGGCTAGACGAAAGAAAAAATCGCGATCTGGCAGCATGGAAAACTCCGTCATCTGAGAACTCAATGAGGACATAGCCTGCTTCAGGGGCCTTCGTCCACTCGAACTCGCTGCACGCTTCGCAAGCAATTTTTGCCGAACGAAGACCAAATAAAAAGCAGACAATAAAATAACGCATAAATTATAGGCAAAAATAAATATGATTGACAAATAAGCAAATCATTCGTAGATTTTAATCACAGTCTTTGACTGTAAATACCCTCCTTGGGTGTTTCCTCCCTAGACTTGACCGCGCCAAGGCGCGGTTTTTTTTGCCCGGACAGTGTCCGCGCTCAGCTTTCATTCAGTGGAATTGGAATTGCTATTCGGCTGCGAATGCCATGTCGTTTGCGTATTCGGACACGAACATCGCAAGCTGGCGCATGAACGTATCCAGCGCAGACTGCACCGCGTAAAATTCTGCCGTCTTCACAAGTGTCTTCTCGTCCACGTAAAGCGCCCGGTTGACCTCGATCTGCAACGCGTGGAGAGAGCGTACCGGGCGACCGTAATGTTCTGTGATGAAGCCGCCCGCATAGGGCTTGTTACAGACGGCGGTAAAGCCAAGCTCCTCGAGCAGATACAGGGCGGCGCGGGAAATTTCTGCAGAGGCGCTGGTTCCGTAGCGGTCTCCGATGATGATGTCGGGGCGGATATTGGAACCTGTGAGGCGAATATTGCCGGGCATGGAGTGGCAGTCGATTAGCACCGCCATGCCGAAACTGGCGTGGGTGCGCGACACGAGTTTTCGCAGGCAAGCGTGATAGGGTTTGTAGATGCTCTCGATGCGGTGAATGCCCTCGTCCACGGGAAGTCTGTGGGCGTAGATATCCATATTCTCGGCCACGATGCGCGGCACGGTGCCAAGGCCGCCCGCCACGCGCATTGAGCCGATATTTGCATAGGACGGCAAAGCGCCGTCGAACATGCGCTGGTCGAGCTCGTAGGGCTCGCGGTTGACGTCGAGATAGGCGCGCGGAAAGTTGGCTTTGAGGAGGGGCGCGCCGATCTCGGTTGCGCTGGAAAACAGCTCGTCGACGAAGTGATCTTCGGACCGGCGGATTTCGTAAGCGTTCAGACGGGATGATTCGAGGAAGGAAACCGGGTAGCAGCGGCCGCTATGGGGGGAGTTATACACAAACGGAATGCTGTGAACGGTCGGCTCGTGCACTTCGAAGAGTTCATACTCGCCAGTGACCCAGTCCATCCCGCCCCGTTTACCATGTCATAATTCTGCCAGAAGCTTCATGTTGCCAGTTAAGGCAGAGCAAGTCCATACTGTGCAACAGTCGTCCGAGTCATGATTCTACCGTTCACATGATATTTACTGAAAACACGGTATGATCGCGATAAGGTATTCCCAGCAAATCAGAAGTTACGGTCACTTAAATGGTACAGAAAATTCTTCTCGCGGAAGATGACAATGATATGCGCCGCTTTCTCGTGAAGGCGCTGGAGAAAGCCGGTTACAAGGTTTCCTCTTTCGACAACGGGGCAAGCGCCTATGACCGGCTTCGTGAGGAGCCTTTCTCGCTTTTGCTAACCGACATCGTGATGCCTGAGATGGACGGCATCGAGCTCGCCCGCCGCGCCACCGAACTCGACCCCGACCTCAAGGTCATGTTCATCACCGGTTTTGCGGCGGTTGCTCTCAATGCTGATTCGAAGGCGCCGAAGGATGCGAAGGTGCTTTCCAAGCCTTTCCACCTCCGTGATCTCGTCGACGAAGTGAACAAACTCCTTGTGGCATAAGGCCTCGCATAAACCTTTCACAAAACTGAAAAAAAGCAGTTGACGCTTCATCCAGTTTCGTGATTTATGCGCCGCAACGGATGGGCGTATAGCTCAGCGGGAGAGCACTACGTTGACATCGTAGGGGTCACAGGTTCAATCCCTGTTACGCCCACCATCCAGTTTCGTTTGAAGGTCTTGCAAGAAATTGCGAGGCCTTTTTGCGTTGTGGGTGACATGTTCATGAAATCTAGCTGTTTGGATCGGCGGACTGTTTATACGTCGGGGCGGTATCATCCGAATCAGCGCCAGCCCGCCACAATCATCACCATTGCCTCGCACCTGTGATATACGCTGGACAACCACACAAGGAATTGAGCGATGGCCAAAATCCGACTGATTGTTATTGCCGCTTATAAAGCTGACGACGAGGGGAATATGGTTGAGGCATTTGAGCCAAGGCAGATGCCGACAGAGGACCGAGCGATACGCGAGGGGAAAGCATTATCCAGCCAGTACGATGGCGTCTTAGCCTGGGCGCGTGATGCAGACCCAGACATCGGAGAATACGGTCCTCCGACCATCATCTACCAGCACGGTGAGATTCCTGACATTGGGTAACATCTTTCGCAAAATGTGAGTCTGGCGAGTTCGGAAAAACATCATGGATTTTTTGTCAGATGAATTGGGTCGTCTCTGACAGTCAGAATTTGCGCTGACCGGCCTATGGCGGACACTCTAAACATTCATCGGCGCATCACGGGCCACCGCCCTAGGATTACCCTCCGCATCCACCGCCACCATGATGAACACCGCTTCCGTGACCTTGTCGCGGGACTGTTCGGAGTATCTACGCGTCCACGCTTCGATTTTGAGAGTGATGGACGTGCGGCCGACTTTTTCGATGCGTGTGTAGACGCAGAGCGTGTCACCGATTTTTACGGGTTTCTTGAAGACGATTTCGTGGACGGCGACTGTCACGGTGCGGCCGCCGGCGACGTCATTGGCGCGTACGAAAGCGGCCAAGTCCATCTGTGACATGACCCATCCGCCGAAAATATCACCTGCGGGGTTCGCGTCGGCTGGCATAGCGAGAGTGCGGAGTGTGAGTTCCATATCTGCGGGTGGTTGCAATTCCATTTTTGAAAACCTTTTCTCTGAATTACCTGACGATACGCAAGGATGCGTACAGCATTGACAGGGAAACCAGCATTGATTTTCAGGAAGACAAGTGATGCGTCAGCCGCATGTTGCCACCAGCAGGAATGAGAAAACGGTGGGGTTTCGCGCGTTCGATACCTATGACAGACGTTAGCTGCCTATATTCTCGACAGTCAGGGTACGACCGTGTGCCGACGCTATGCGCACGCGTGTACCAGCGGGCATGTCTTCGCCCTGGACCGACCACCATGTGTCATCCAGTCTGATCCGGCCGCGGCCTTCGGTGATCGGCTCCTCAAGGGTCGCTGTCCTGCCGATGAGGCTGGCTTCGCGCTGGTTGAGGAAAGGCTCGTCGGTGGAGTTGCGATTATTGTGGTAGTAACGGCGGCCCAGCAGGGCGAATGCGACGGATAGCACCGCAAACAGCAGAAGCTGGACGTGCCAGCTCCACACGGCGGTGCCCCACAGAGCCAGCGATATGGCACCCACCACGAGGGCTGCGGCACCGATCCAGATCAGGAACACACCGGGGGCCAGAAGCTCCGCAGCGAGCAGAACGGCGGCGAGTATCCACCAACTCCATGGGCCTAGATCGGTGACGAGGCTCGCGATCATCTCATCTCTCCGAGGACGGGCCGAACGGATTGTTGGGGATGGTCACGTTGATGGTCTGGCCTGTTGGACGACTGGAAGAGGGTGGAATGGAGCTGCGCTGTCTTGCTGGCGCAGGTGTATCAGGTGCTGCCGCACCATCGCTGTTCTTGCCGAACACTTCCTTGGCAATGGCACCGATGCCGCCGAGCGAACCGATCAGCGCCGAGGCTTCCATCGGCATCAGCACGATCTTGGAGTTCTTAGCGGTGCCGATTGCGGCCATGGCTTCGGTGTATTTCTGCGCGATGAAGTAGTTGATGGCGTGAATGTCACCGGCTGCAATGGCTTCAGAAACCATGCGCGTGGCGTTGGCTTCGGCCTCGGCCAGACGTTCGCGCGCTTCGGCATCACGGAAAGCTGCTTCGCGCTGGCCTTCTGCCTCGAGAATGGCGGACTGCTTGGCACCTTCGGCACGCAGGATCTGTGCGTTTCGCGAACCTTCTGCCTCCAGGACCTGTGCGCGCTTTTCGCGCTCTGCCTTCATCTGGCGGGCCATGGAATCCACAAGGTCTTTCGGCGGTGCGATGTCCTTGATCTCGATGCGGGTTACCTTGATGCCCCATGGGCCGACGGCTTCATCGACCACGCGCAACAGGCGGTCGTTGATGGCATCACGGTTGGACAGAAGCTCGTCCAGATCCATAGAGCCCATGACCGAGCGGATGTTGGTCATGGTCAGGTTCTGGATGGCAAATTGCAGATTGGTGATCTGGTAAGCTGCCTGCGCGGCGTTCAGCACCTGATAGAAGGCAACGGCATCTGCCGAGACGCTGGCATTATCCTTGGTGATGACTTCCTGCGTCGGGATATCCAGCACCTGTTCCATCACGTTCAGGCGCGCGCCGACGCGCTCGATATAGGGCGTGAGGATGTTAAGACCGGGTTCCATCGTGCGGGTATAGCGACCGAAGCGCTCCACCGTGTAGCGATAGCCCTGTGGTACTGTCTTGATGCCCGCAAAGAGCGTCAGAATAACCAGGCCGACCGCCACAATCACGACGATATCGAAACCACTCAGATCCATCACGGCATTCTCCCAATACTAAAACGCGGGTTTAAAGGCTGGTTCATACCCAGCCCTGCAACTCCCGACGTACAACTTTTTCGAGAACTCTCATACCCTCGGCGCTGTCGTTCAGGCAAGGAATATGTGAAAATTTCTCGCCGCCGTTGTGGTGAAAGCTTTCGGCCGCTTCTTCGGCGATTTCTTCCAGCGTTTCCAGACAGTCGGACACAAAGCCGGGATTCATCACCGCAATGCGCTTGACGCCTTCGGTTGCCAGCCGCTCGACGGTCTTGTCGGTGTAGGGCTGCAACCATTCTTCCGGGCCAAAGCGGGACTGGAAGGTGATGAGGAAGCGGTCCTTGCCGAGGCCCAGTCTTTCGCGCAGCAGGCGTCCCGTCTTCATGCATTGGCAATGATAGGGATCGCCCTTTTTGAAATAGGATTGTGGGATGCCGTGGAAGGAAGCGATGATCTTTTCAGGCTCCCAGTCCAGCGTCGCCAGATGCGATGTGACGGAGTTGGCGAGTGCATCGATATAGGTTTCGTCATCGTGGTAAGGCGGCACGGTACGCAGCGCTGGCTGCCACCGCTGTTTCATCAGGTGCTCGAACGCCTTGTCGTTGACGGTAGCAGTCGTGGCTGCCGCATATTGCGGGTAGAGCGGAAACAAGAGGATTTTCTCGCAGCCCTGATCTTTCAGTGCATCGATACGCTGGGCGATGCTGGGTGTGCCATAGCGCATGCCCCAATCGACCACGACATTGGGCAAATCCTTCAAGGCTTGTCCGAGAAGATCACCCTGATTGCGCGTGTAGGTGCGCAAGTAGCTTTCGTTGAGCTCGTTGTTCCAGATCGACTGGTAGGCTTTGCCGACTTTCTGCGGACGCTTGTTCAGCACGATGCCGTAGAGGATCGGATACCAGAACAGGCGTGACCACTCGATGACGCGCTTGTCGCTCAAAAACTCGGCGAGGTAGCGGCGCATGGATTTATAGTCGGTTCCATCTGGCGTGCCGAGATTGACCAGGAGGACGCCGACCTTGCCGAAGGCAACCTTCGGGTGGTCTGCCGGGAGGTGATTTGCGGGAAGTGTAGAGGTATCTGCGAGCATAAAAACGTCCTGAACCTGCATTGCGTAACAAGCCATACGGCTTGGTCTTGGCCTTGGATCATCTTGTAAAGCATCCAGCCCGCAATCTGAATTGATTTCTGTTGGTCACGGCCTGACATTTCAACGGCTTGGGGCCCTTTTGCCGTGTCCAAAGGACGCATGGCCCAAATCCGCAAAGAAAAAGCCGGCCCGCATGTGCGAGCCGGCTCGTTTTATCAGGCGCCCTACGATCAGTTTGCAGGTACGTTCAGCTCTTCACCGATCTCGATATGGTTTGGACGCTTCAGCGCGTTGGCTTCGGCGATCTTCTTCCACTCTGCGCCATTACCGTATTTTTCAGCGGCGATTTTCCACAGCGAGTCACCACGTGCAACGACGTATTTCACAGCTGATGAAGCCGTTGTGGTGCTGGCGGCAGGTGCCGGTGCTGCCGGAGCAGTGGCCATTGGAGCAGGCGCTGCCGGGGCCGGAGTGGTTGCAGCGGGTGCCTGTGCGGTTGTTGCTGGAGCAGGGGTGGTGGGCTTTGCGGCTTCCTTCGGCGGCGCTACGTAGTCGGCTGGTGTTACGTCCATTACGCGGCCATCGGTGTAGGGCTTGTAAGGGCTGTGAGCACCGATATAGGCGGCAACCGCGTCTTCAAGGCTTGGTCCGAAGTCATATGGGTTGATGGCCTTGGTGGCGAAGGTCTTGAAGCCATCACCGCCGGTGCGGGTGTAGTTGTTCGTCACCACGCCATAGGTCTTTTCAGGGTCGAGCTTGACGAAGGCATCGCCTTCCTTGACCTCGACGGAGACGATGCGGCTGCCGGCTGGCTTGGAACGGTCGAAACTGTATTTCAGACCTGCGGTCTGCACGAAGCGGCCCGCGCCTTCCTCGATCTGGCCCGCGCCATTTTCAAGAGCGGCAAGCAGATCTACGCCCTTGATCTGGAAGGTGGCAACGGAGTTCTGGAATGGCAGAACAGTCAGCACTTCGCCCATGGTCACAGGACCGGCATCGATGGAAGCGCGCAAGCCGCCGCCATTCTGGATGGCGATGGTGATGCCCTGATCCTTCACGCGGTCGAGCAGCGCGTCGGACACCAGGTTGCCCATAGTGCATTCCTTAGCGCGGCAAACTTCACGAGAGCCGTCGATGGCGGCTTCGCTGGTGCCGATTTCTTTCTGCTTCATCTCTTCGAGCGGAGCGGCCAGTTCGGTCACGCGCTTGGTGAAGGCTTCGTCAGGCGTGACAGATGCGTCCAGCAGCTTTGGTGCGCCGCTGGTGGATTTGACGACGCCGTTATCGTCAAAGGTGACCGTCAGGTCGCCGAGATATTTGGAGTAGGCATAGGCCGTCACGATCGGCACTTCGACGCCGGAGGGGTCTTTGACAAGCGTAGGGTAGGGACCTGCTGCTTTGGGATCGGTGCTGGAGAGCAGCGTGTGGCTGTGGCCGCCGACGATGACGTCGATACCATCCACCGAGCGTGCGATGTCCTGATCCTTGACGTAGCCAACATGCGAAAGAAGCACGATCTTGTTGACGCCCTGATCCTGGATTTCCTTGACGGCACCCTTGAGGTACTCGATCTCGTTTTCAAACGTCACCTTGTCGCCGGGGGAGGAGGTTTCGTTTGTGTCTGTGGCCAGCACGGAAACGACAGCAACCTTCTGGCCGCCCATGTCCTTGACGATGTAGCCCTTGAACTTGTCCTTCAGCTCTGAACCATCGGCAATCTTGGTGTTGCCGGAGATAATGGGGAATTTCACGGCATTGATGAGTTTCAGCAGTTCTGCCGGACCATCATCGAACTCGTGGTTGCCAATGGCCATGGCATCAAAGCCGATGCCGTTCATGAATTCGGCAACGGGGCCGCTCTTGTACTGTGTGTAAAACAGGGAACCCTGGAACTGGTCACCGGCATCCAGCACGAGAATGTTGGCATTGGCGCCAAGCTCGGTGCGGCGAGCGTCGATGGCGCTTTTCACACGCGCGATACCCCCAAAGCATTCCTTTTTGTCGGCTTCTGCTGCGGAGCAGGTGGAGTCGGATTTGTTGATCGCCTCGATGCGCGAATGCAGATCGTTGATGTGGAGAATATTGAGTTGGTAATCGGCAAAGGCCGCGCCGGCGGAAAGTGCAACGACCGATGCGGTCATCAGGCCAAATCTCAAAATCCTGTTCATCGTTCTGTCTCTCCTGTTAAGCAAAAAGCTGAAGGGCTCGTCCCTGCCATCATAGCTAGTCTGAATATGTGTCAGCCGTTCAAAGGTGATGTTTTCACCTCAAGTCATCTGCTGCAAGTAGAAATATGACAGGGTCGCACAAATAAAAACGCGCGCTACACGCGCGCGTTGAAATTAAACATGGAGAGGACTGAGAGCGATCAGCCCTGACGCGTCAGTGTGAACTGACCGTTCGTGTCGGTCGTGCAGTTCAGCTGCGCACGTGAAATGAGCGCGCAATTGACACGCGACTGGGTGTTGCGCACCAGCGAGGTCATGTTGATCTCATAAAGTGTTGGTGAGAGCGTGACGTAGGTGCCGGATGCGAGCAGGGTATTGCTGTCGGTAGAACGGGTGGAGAAGGCACCAGCCTGGAACGTAGAGACGATGCCGTTCTTATCAACCCAGCGACCGTCAACGGCTGGTCCCTGTGGCATGGCGGATGCCATGGGGCGCGGGGATGGCGCGTTAGGAGCGCATGAAGAGGCGGCAATTGCGGCCAGAACCAAGGCTGCGCCTGTCTTGAAATTCATCTCTTTCGTCTCCTGCGATGCTTGTCGATCCCGTTGAAAAGATCATGGATGGAAGTTGACTTTATTGCAAGCGAACGAAGCCCGCTATGCACCGGTTCCCGGCAGTCTCGACAAAATCGGCAGCGTTGCAAAACTGCACTAGGCAGCGTCGCAATCCTTCAAATGCCGCGCTGCGTCACTTCCAACCTCTCGGTCCATTCAGCCGCGCACGAGAATGTTGCGAAACTGCCATGCATCGTCCTTGTCGATATCATCGGGGAAAAGGCCCGGCCGGCCATCCAGCGGTGTCCAGTCCGTGTAGTGACCTTCCACTGCGCCGAGGTAGCGTCGCTGGATGTTGAGGCAGCGGCGATAATCCACCTCATCAGCCTCGACAATGCCGGCCTGCGGGTTTTCCAGCGCCCAGACCATGCCTGAAAGCACAGCCGAAGAGACCTGGAGGCCAGTTGCATTCTGGTTGGGGGCAAGCTTGCGCGCTTCTTCCAAGGTCAGGCGCGAACCATACCAATAGGCATTCTTTTCATGGCCGTAGAGGAGAACACCGAGTTCATCCGAACCGTCGATCAACTCGTCTTCCGTCAGCACGTGCTGCACGGGTTGGGCGTTGCCGCCATTTCCGAACATTTCATATAGCGACAGCACGGCGTCGTTGCACGGGTGATAGGCATAGTGGCAGGTCGGGCGGAAATCGATATTGCCGCGCTTGTCGCGCACGGTGAAATAGTCGGAAATCGAAATCGCTTCATTATGCGTCACCAGCAGGCCGTATTGGGCTCCAAGCGTGGGGCACCACGTGCGCACGCGGGTGGTGGCACCGGGCTGGTCGAGAAAAATGGCGGCCTTGCGGCCTTTTTTCTGTTTCTTTGCGTTTTTCGGCATCCACTTCTCGTGGCTGCCCCAGCCGAGTTCGGCTGGCTGCATGCCTTCGGCGATGAAGCCTTCGACGGACCATGTGTTCCAGAAGGTGTTGAAGGGCTTCGGCTCCTTGGCGCGTTGCGTATCGCGCTCGGCAATGTGGACGCCCTTGACGCCGAGTGTCTGCATCAGCCGCGCCCAGCCCTCGCGGTCATCGGCTGCGGGTTCTTCAAATTCAAGGCCTGTGTCGTGTGCCAGATTGACCAGCGCCTGTTTGACGAACCATGAAACCATGCCGGGATTGGCGCCGCAGGTGGAAACCGCCGTCGTGCCGCCGGGGCGCTTGGCCTTTTCCTTCAGCATCGTTTCGCGCAGCGTATAGTTCGTTCGTGCGGAGTTGTCGGCGTCGGTATCGAAGTAAAAACCGGGCCAGGGCTCCACCACCGTGTCGATGTAGAGCATGCCGTATTTACGGCAGAGCTTCATCAGTTCGACGGAGGAGGCGTCGACCGAAAGGTTGACGCAGAAGCCTTGGCCTTCGACGCCTTTAACCAGAGGCTTCATCACATCCTTGTAATTTTCCTTGGTTAGATGTGCGCGTATATGCTGGATGTTGCGGCTTTGCAGATAGTCCGCGATATCTTCTCGTGGGTCGATGACAACAAGTCGGGACATATCGAATTTGAAATGTCGCTCGATCAACGGAAGCGTGCCGCGCCCGATCGAGCCGAAACCGATCATGATGATGGGACCGGTAATTTCGCCGTAAATCGGGTGCTCAACATCCGTCATTCTGAATTTCCTCTTTAAATGCAACGTCTAAGCTAGATGATTAGTCTGTAACAATAAAGGGTAGCCGGATGACGGGCGTATGAAGACTGTGAGAAAGGTAAACCGATCAACCCCGGTTTTTATGAAATCATCGATATAGCTTGGTACTACGCATTTCCCGCCCAGCCACTATAATGGGGATGGGCATAGGTATTTTCAGTTTCCCAGAGGGGGCAATCATTGTGCGTCAGGAGACTGCCAATTTGGATAGTCTGATCGAGCGCGTCATCGCGCTCCAGGATATGACGCCTGTTTTTATTGCTCTTTATGATACGGACGACAGACTACGCCACGCGAACCGTGCCTTTCGTGAAGCCTTCAACGTAAAGAGCGACGTCTTTCCGACCTGGGGCGAACTGTTGCGGGCGAATTATCACGATAAAAAAGGCCTGATCATCACGACCGATGATTTTGACCCCTGGCTTTTGTCGGCACAATCGCGCCGGGGCAAACTGCCGTTTCGTGGGCTGGAACTGGATTTGCACGATGGCCGCTGGATATGGATGACCGAGACGGTGCAGGAAGATGGCTGGATGCTGTGCGTCGGTAGCGACATCACCGAGCTCAAGCAAAACCAGCGCAGCCTGCGTCAGGACCGCGACATTGCCCTGCGCGCCGCCCAGACCGACGAATTGACGGGAACGGCCAATCGACGCTTCGTTTTCGCCAAGCTGGCTGTCCAGATCGAAAACGTCCAGAAAGGCATCGAAAGCCCGTTCGGGCTGTGCGTGATGGACATCGATTTCTTCAAGGGCATCAACGACCGTTTCGGGCATCAGGGTGGCGATGTGGTCTTGCGTGATTTCGTCAAGATCGCCCATTCCACGATCCGTCGTTCCGATTGCTTCGGGCGCGTCGGCGGCGAAGAGTTCATGCTCATCATGCCGCGCACCAATCTGGCGGAATGCGTGGGTATCGTGGAGCGCCTTTTAAAGACGGTCAGCGCCTCCGCTCCCTTCCCGGGGGTGGACGATTTTTCCTATAGCTGTTCTGCGGGTCTTGCGCTGTATAAGCCAGGGGAGAGCGGCAGTGATCTCTATCACCGCGCCGATCGCGCGCTTTACGCGGCCAAGCAAAAGGGCCGCGCGCGGGTGGAGTGGTTGTTGGAGTGAGAGATGGTGGACTCAGTGGGTGGGGCTTACCCCCCTCTGTCCTGCCGGACATCTCCCCCTCAAGGGGGGAGATCGACTCGTGGTTAGCTCTCGACCATATTGAAGGCCGCGGATAGTTTTGGACGTGTGCGTCTTGCCAATCTCCCCACCTGTGGGGGAGATGCCCGGCAGGGCAGAGGGGGGTAAGCCACGCCCGCCATGGTCAGTTTGATCGACCTCAAACCAGTTCCGCTGCCACCAACCCATGGAGCGAGTTGCCCACAAACAGTTTACGGCCCTTCAGATCTTCCGGCCTTAGTGCCTGTCCACGCGCCTTGCGTTCCCGAATGAGATCGGCGCGCAAAACGCCTGGCAGAATGCCGCTATCGAGTGGCGGTGTCAGCAATTGCCCTTCCGCGCCCTCCACGAAAATGCTGGTGGTAGAGCCTTCGCAGATTTCGCCGCGCTCGTTCAAAAGCAGAACCTCATCCGCCTCTTTGCTGGAAAATTCGGCGCGTGCTGCATCGTAAGGCTCGCGGCGAGAGGACTTGTGGCGGTAGAAGGTGTCGGCAGAATCGAGCCGTGTCTTTTGCGCGATCCGGACGCGCCAGATGGCGTCGGCTTTCAGGGGAACAAAGGGTTCGGCAGCAATGTCGAGTTCGCCCTTGTAGTTCATGACGACGCGCACCGTCAGCGGTGCGGTGCCGCTGACGGCTGCGTTAAGCGCTTTGACCGTGTCTGCAGGTGCACGAAAACCCAGCGCATCGGCAGAGCGCAGCAGACGGCGCAGATGCTGTTCCAGCCGCCGGAAACCGGTATCCGGTTCCCATCGCAGGGTTTCCCTCAAGGTCAGGTCGGCCGGTTTGCGTTTCATGATCTGCGTCCGTCATGCGGTTTACGTTAGGTAAGGCATAAAAACCGACCAAGCTTGCCCGAAATGGGAGCTTCGTCGGTTTCTTGCTACTCTTTGTCCAGCCCTTCCAGCTCGTCTATCAAGCCTTCGATCATCGACAGGCCCTTGTTCCAGAAGGACGGGTCGGTGGCATCGAGACCGAAGGGCTTCAGTAATTCGGAATGGTGTTTGGTACCGCCAGCCTTCAGGAGCTCGAAATATTTGTCCTGAAAGCCTGTGTCCGCATTCTGATAGACGGCATAGAGCGAGTTGACGAGGCAATCGCCAAAGGCATAGGCGTAGACGTAGAAAGGGGAATGGATGAAGTGGGGAACGTAGGTCCACCAGTTCTCATAACCTTCGGAAATCTTGATGGCCGGTCCAAGGCTTTCCTGTTGAACGGAAAGCCACAGTGCACCGATCTGCTCGGCGGTCAATTCGCCTTCCTTGCGGGCGGTATGCACTTTGCGTTCGAACTCGTAAAATGCAATCTGGCGGACGACCGTGTTGATCATGTCCTCCACCTTGCGGGCCAGCATGTCCTTGCGCTCACCTTTGTTATTGGTACCATCCAGCAGCTTGCGGAAGGTCAGCATCTCGCCGAAGACCGATGCTGTTTCAGCCAAGGTCAGCGGCGTTGCGCACATCAAGGCACCCTGTCCACCTGCTAGCACCTGGTGCACGCCGTGGCCAAGCTCATGCGCCAGCGTCATCACGTCTCGTGGTTTGCCGAGATAGTTGACCAGCACGTAGGGGTGCGCAGACGGCACCGTTGGGTGGGCGAAAGCGCCTGGTGCCTTGCCGGGACGAGCAGGGGCATCGATCCATTCTTCGTCGAAAAAGCGGCGGGCGATATCGGCCATCTCAGGCGCGAAATCGCCATAAGCTGATAATACCGTCTCCTTGGCGTCTTCCCATGGAATGATGGCGTTGGAGCTATCGGGCAGGGGCGCATTGCGGTCCCAATAATTCATCTGCTCCATGCCAAGCCATTTGGCCTTCATCTTGTAATAACGATGCGACAGGCGCGGATAGGCTTCGGTCACGGCCTGTGCCAAAGCGTCGACCACTTCGCGCTCGACCCGGTTGGCCAGATGTCGGCTATCGGCAATGTCCTCGAACTTGCGCCAACGGTCGGCAATTTCCTTGTCCTTGGCAAGCGTGTTGGTGATCAGCGTGAAGACACGCAGATTATCCTTGAAGGTTGCGCTGAGTGCTTCCGCCGCCTTTTTGCGGATTTCCGGGTCTGGCTCCTGAAGCAGGTTGAGGGTGCGTTCCAGAGCAAGGCTTTCACCATCCACGATGAAGCGCAGATCCGTCATGGTTTCATCAAACAAGCGGTTGAAAGCGGCGGCACTGGTCATCGATTTTTCGAGAAACAGTTGCTCCAGCTTGTCGTCCAACTGGTGCGGCTTGTCCTTGCGCAGGTCTACGAGCCACGGTTTGTAGTGACCGGCCTGCGGATCGTTCGCCATGGCGGCGTCGATGGTCGCATCATCGATGCGGTTGAGTTCCAGCGCAAAGAACAGCAGATGCGCCGACATATCCGTCAGTTTCGACTGCGCATCGCCATAAAGCTTGCCGTTGGCGGGATTGGACGTGTCGGAAAAATATGTCAGGCCTGCAAAGGAGCCAATGCGGCCAAGAAGATCGTCCAGTGCCTCATATTCCTTCAAGGCAGCACCAAGACCTTCGTTACCGGAAAGCTTTGCCGCAGCTTCAAGCTTGCCCTTCCACTTAGCTTCGAATGCCTTTGCATCGATCGCAGCCTTTTCCAGTGCGCCCTTATACTCCGCTGAATCGGCGGATGCATAGAGATCGGAAAGCTTCCACGTCGGGAGATCGCCCAGGGCTGCACTTGCTGCTTCTGCGGGGGAAAAAGCGGGCAGGGGGATCGAAGTCTTGAAGGTCATTCTTGGTTTCCTCTTTATCTCTGCAGCAAAGCATATGGGAGCCACTGTTTCCCGTGGCAATGCATAAAATGCAAGCTAATCTCAAAACTCGATGTTCAAGCCTTCCATGTCACATTCGGTTCAAAGGGTCTGCATGAAGCGGGTCCATAAACCGGAAACCGGAGCCTGACATGACAGCGCAAGTACTCGTTATCGATGATGATCCAGTTCAGCGCCGCCTGCTTAAACAAGCGGTGGAGCGTTATGGACACCAGCCAATCCTTGCTGAAAACGGCCGGGTGGGGCTGGAGCTGTTGAAGCAACACAGTGGCGATATCAGCGTTATCGTTCTTGACCTGATGATGCCGGAGATGGACGGGCTGTCCTTCCTCAAGGCTGTCGGAGAGCTTGGAACCGATGTGCCTGTCATCGTGCAGACGGGGCAGGGCGGTATCGATACCGTGGTGCAGGCCATGCGCGCGGGTGCATTTGATTTCGTGGTCAAGCCGGTTTCGCCGGAACGCATCGGCTCCGCCATCGCCAATGCTCTGAAGCTGGACCAGCGCGAGGCGAAAGCCCGCACGGGCAAACGTTCGCGCAATCACGCCGTCAATTTCAACGATATCGTCTCGGCCAGCCCGGCTATGCTGCGCGTCATCGAGCTTGCGCAACGTGCGGCCCAGTCCAATATTCCTGTCGTGCTGGAAGGTGAATCCGGCGTTGGCAAGGAAATGATTGCGCGCGCCATCCAGTCCGGCAGCGACCGTTCGGGCAAGCCTTTCATCACCGTTAATTGCGGTGCGATTCCGCACAATCTGGTGGAAAGCATTCTTTTCGGCCATGAAAAGGGTGCCTTTACGGGTGCTACGGAAAAGCACATCGGCAAATTCATGGAAGCCGATGGCGGCACGCTGTTCCTCGACGAGATTGGCGACCTGCCTCTCGAAGTGCAGGTAAAACTTTTGCGCGCCGTGCAGCAGGGTGAAATCGAAACCGTTGGTTCGGCCCGGGTTCAGAAGGTCAATGTGCGGCTGATTTCGGCCACCAACAAGGACCTCATCGAAGAGGTTAAGGAAGGCCGCTTCCGCGAAGACCTCTATTATCGCCTCAACGTCTTCCCCATTACCATTCCGGCATTGCGCCGCCGCAAGGAGGACATTCCTTATCTTGCGCGTGTGTTCGCCGAACGCTTTTCCGTCGAGCAGAAATTGCCGCATGCGCTGAGCGTCAGCGCCGGAGCCTTGGCGCTGCTAACAGCCTATGACTGGCCGGGCAATATCCGCCAGCTGGAAAATGCCGTGTTCCGCTCCGTCGTTCTTGCGCAAGGCGACGAGCTGACAGAAGCGGATTTTCCGCAGATCGCGTTTCAGGTACCAGAATTTGCCGGTGACGTCGGTGACTACGACGCTCCGCATCGCCCGACGGAGCGTTCGCTGCTCGTCGCTCCGCCACCGACGGATATCAGAAGCAACGCCGCCGACATCATGTCGGTCATGGAAGCGATGACAACCGAAGAAGAGCGCTCATCGGCTTCGGTCTTTCCGGGCGGTAGCCTGATTGCCAGCACCGATAACACTGGAGATGTCCGCAAGATATCTGACATCGAGGAGGAACTGATCCGATTTGCGCTGCGATTCTATCGCGGTCAGATGAGCCAGGTTGCCCGTAAACTCGGCATCGGACGCTCCACACTATACCGCAAGTTGAAGGATTATGGCATTGATCCGGATAATCCGCTTCGTGACGCCGCTTAACCGCGGCGTATCCTTCTTAAATTAGCAAATACGATATTTGTTAACTCCTGGGCAATGATATTCACTTACGGTCTATAAACCTCTTGTTAGTATCGCGTTCACTATATAGAGGATGAATGTCCATGTGTGGCAAAATTGCCATCGTGTGACCGTATTTGAGGTTCATGTGGGGCAATGTGACGAATTGTCTGCCAGGCGGGGATCAAATTGCCTTATCTGCATCGGAATATCGCGCTCTCGGGCAAGATAGCGCGCGGCTTGATCAAAGAGATCGGCACGAAGCTGTCGGCACGCGTTGTGACATGCGTCTGCCTGATGGTGGCTGCGCTTCCCGCTTTAGGCATTTCGGCGACGGAAGCCGCCGCCGAAACACGCAGTCTCAAGCTCTATTATATCCACACCAAAGAAAAAGCCGTCATCACATTCAAGAGAAACGGCAAGTACGACCAGAAGGGTCTGCAGGAGCTGAACCGCTTTCTGCGTGACTGGCGTCGTAACCAGCCGACCAAGATGGACCCGCGTCTTTTCGACCTCGTGTGGGAAGTCTATCGTCGCTCCGGTGGCACAGACTATATCAATGTCGTTTCTGCGTTCCGTTCGCCTGAAACAAACGGCATGCTGCGTTCGCGCACCAAGGGTGTTGCCAAGAGCAGTCAGCACACGCTCGGCAAGGCCATGGACTTCTACATCCCTGGTGTCAAACTCGCTCGCTTGCGTGAAATTGCCATGCAGATGCAGATCGGTGGCGTTGGTTTCTATCCGACGTCCGGTTCCCCTTTCGTGCACCTCGATGTCGGCAGCGTTCGTGCCTGGCCGCGCATGAGCCGTCAGGAACTTGTTCGTATCTTCCCGAAGGGCAATACCATCCACCTTCCAGCCGATGGCAAGCCTTTGCCGGGTTATGAGCAGGCGATGGTCGATTACAAGAGGCGCGTGAGCTCTTCTTCCGTTCAGGTTGCCAGCACCGCTGGTTCTGGCCCTGCGGGTTCGTCATCCGGTGGCAAGCGCAAGACGCTGCTGGCCGCACTCTTTGGTGGCGGGGATGAGGACGAGGATGCCGAAAGCATCGTGACGCCACAGCCCGCATCCCGCTCTGCGGCTCCAGCACCGGTGGCTCAGGAAGCTGACGAGGAAGCACCTGCCGCAGCCGTTGCCGTTGCATCCGCAACGCCGGCTCCAGCGGTTGCCGATGCACCTTTGCCAACTGCGCGTCCGGCATTCCGCAATGATGCTGGTCAGACGGGGCTTGCAACCGCGCTTTATTCGCCAAACCGCAACCCTGCTCAGGACGCGCTTCAAGCCGCAACCATGCCAACTCCAGCCGCCGCCCCCGCAGAGCAGCAGTTTGCCGATTTGGCGCAATACTCCATTCCTGTGCCGACGCTGCTTGGACCGCGCCGCATGAAGGGTGATGCCGACGACTCTGTCATGACGGCAGCACTTGGCTCCGAAGATATGCCTGGTGACCTACTCGCCGCGCATGTGCCGGTTCCCGCAAATCGCCCAGCTGTCGCAGAAGCGCTTCTCGCTTCCGCCAATGCCAATGTGGACGGTCAGGAAGACGAAGCCGACACGCAGCAGGCTAGCCTCTCGCCGGTTGTCGTCGCTGCGCTTGAGCAAAGCGGTCAGGACGCTCGTTCGGCCATAACCGCGACGGCCATGCCGAGTGCTGCTCAATTCCCTGCCGCCATCAGCCGCACCGCTTCTGCTCAGCCTGCCGCCAAGCCTGTTCACATGGCAAAGGCCGATCCAGTGACTGCAGCTCGTGACGAGCAGGTGTATGGCGATGAATTCGATGTGAAGCCGCGTGGCAACAACAGCGGTCTGACTGCTGGCCTGCCGACCAAGGGTGCACGCCCCAGCAAGCAGGATGCTGCTGTTTCTGAAAAAGCCATGGTCAGCGGTGGTCGACTGACGCAGGAAGCAATTTCCGACTGGGCGTTGAGCCAGGACAAGGGTGTCACGGGTCGCGCGGTCAAGGCGCCACGCGTCGTCAACAACCGGATGCTCAGCCACGACATGTCTGCATCTGCGGCGACCGCAAGTTTCCGTCCAGGTGCTGCGGCCATCGAGTCCAGCCGCTTCAGCACACCAATCAAGATGCCTTAAGCTAGGCACCTGTTGGTCGTAACGACTTCAAAACCGCCCCGCTATCTTGACGATAGCGGGGCGGTTTTCGTTAAAACGTCCACTGGTTGCGCCAACTGTTCTATAATGCTTTAAGGCGAGCTTGACGTGAAGTATCAGCGCTGTTAACCTGCGATTCATTCTGTAATATTCGTTGGTGACTTAAAATTTCCGCCTGCAATACTACAGCTTTACGAGGCAATAGTTTACTCGTGGCGCAGGGGTGGAGGTTCTTAAATCTCTGCTTGCATGAAGCATCTTCATTGCGCCGGTTCTCGCGAACCATGTTCCTGAAAATTCGCTATTTGCGTCACGTGTTTTGGTGCTTGCCGGTTCGGCCATCGCCATCTGTTGTGTCGACCGATGCTGCATTTGCCGGAAGGTAATGCTTTGTCGCAATGTCGGGGCAAGATTCGTGGCGTAAAGATCGTTCTTGACCAGTAATTGATGGTATCGCGCGCTCATGGCCTCTGAAATTGCTTCTCTCCCCACTCGGCAGATCGCTCTGCTTTCGACGGCTACCGTCGCTTCGCTGACGGCGAGCGATCTGGGCGAGCTCAGCTCCGCGCAAATAAAGGCGTTCACCTCCGCCCAGGTGGGTGCGTTGACCACGTCGGTCGTGTCGTCGCTGACCACGAAGGTCGTCAGTGCTCTCGCACCGAAATCCATTACGGGATTGACGTTGAACCAGCTGACGGCGCTTGGCACGACGCAGGTTTCAGGCATGACCACGGGGCAGGTGAAGTATCTCTACGCAAGTCAGCTCGAAGGATTTTCCAGCGCGCTGATCGAGGCCCTGAACACCGCACAGGTTTCCGCCTTTAGCAGTCAGCAGGTCGCAACGCTATCGGCAGCAGAACTTAACAGTTTCACCGACGAAGAAATTGCATCGATCAAGAAAACCTCCATCGCAGGGCTGTCGACCGCCGCAATGGCAGGGCTGGCAACCGACAAGATCGCGTCACTGACCACGGTCCAAATAGCAGCGTTGTCGACGGACCAGATGAGGGCACTGAGCTCGACGCAGCTTTCGGCACTGACACCAAGCCAGTTTTCGGCCCTGACGACGAAGCAGATCGCCGGGTTCTCCACCGATGTGATCGCTTCTCTTAGCGGCTCAAAGCTCGGCGCCATGACGACGAAACAGATCGCTTCGCTCACGGCCGAGCAATTCAATGCCTTGACCTCTACCAGCCTTGAAGGCTTGACGACGACACAGGTTGCCGGGCTGAAATCCATGCAGGCCGCCACATTGACGGCCGACGAACTCAACAGCTTTACCGCAGAAGAGATCGCATCGTTGAAGAAGGCGGCGGTTGTCGGACTGACAACGGCAGCCATTGCAGGCCTCACAACCGATAAAATCGCTGCTTTGACCGCGACACAGGTCGCGGCTTTGTCTTCCAGCCAGATGGGCGCTCTGAGCTCCGCCCAACTCGCGGCTCTGGAACCAAGCCAGTTTGCTGCCATGACGGCAAAGCAGATTGCCGGACTTTCGACCGCCGCGATTGCCAATCTCGAGGGGTCTCAGGTTGCGGCCATGTCGACAAAGCAGGTGGCGGCGCTAACGAGCGTGCAGTTCGAGGCTTTGACTTCCAGCAGCATCGAAGGCCTGACGACGAAACAAATCATAGGGCTGAAGTCACAGCAGGTTTCGACACTTTCCGAGGACGAACTCAATAGCTTCACGCTCGAAGAGATTGCGTCGTTGAGCAAAACTGCGCTGAAAGGCCTGACGACGACAGCGCTTGCAGGCCTTTCGACAGACCGGCTCGCCGCATTGACGACGGTACAGATTGCCAGCCTGTCGTCGCAGCAAATGCAGGCTCTCAGTTCCACGCAACTCGACGCGCTGACGCCGACGCAATTTTCAGCCATGTCGTCAAAACAGATCGTAGGCCTTTCAACAAGCGTGATGGCCAATCTGGATGCCGACGACCTGGCGGCCTTCACAACCAAACAGATCATGGCATTGTCCACCAATCAGTTCGATGCCCTCAGCCTCGCAAGCATCGAAGCCCTGACCAAGGGCCAGGTTGCCGGGTTGAATGCCAAGCAGGCCGCAACATTGTCTGCTGCGGAACTGAACAGCTTCAGTGCCGAAGAAATAGCGTCACTCAAAAAGGCGACGCTGACGGGTTTGACGACATCAACGATTGCCGGTCTTTCGGATGAGCTGTTCGCATCTTTGACGACAACGCAGATTTCAGGCCTGTCATCCGACCAGATGAAGGCAATCACGCCAACGCAATTTGATGCGCTGACAACGCAGCAGTTTTCGGCGCTCAGTTCCAAGCAGATCGCCGGTCTTTCCACCGCGACCATCGCCAGCCTGGATAGTATCAAGGTCAGCGCTTTGACCACAAAGCAGATCAGTGCTCTGACGGCTGAGCAGTTTGCGGCATTGAGCGCAGACGGCATCGAGGCATTGGGCACGGCGCAGGTTGCAGCGCTGAACTCCAAGCAGGTTGCGACATTGGATGCTGACGAACTCAACACGTTCAGCACATCCGAAATAGCACTGATCAACAAAACAGCGATTGCCGGATTGTCGACATCCGCGCTTGAAGGCCTCAGCAGCGACAACCTCACCGCTTTCACCACCAAGCAGGTTCAGGCCATGAGCCAGGCGCAGGTCCACATCATCATCGCTGCATATCAGGAAAACTGATGTCTTTCTCGCACGAATGAAAAAAGGCGCGGCCTATGCCGCGCCTTTTTCGTTGCTTCAAAATTCCTGATTATACGCCACTCTGGCCGTCAGAGCCGATATAGGCGATGCGGACCATGTTGGTTGCGCCGGGGGTGCCCAGGGGAACGCCAGCCGAGATGATGATGCGGTTACCGGGCTGGCCAAAGCCTTCGTCCACAACGATGCGGCATGCGCGGTTGACCATGTCATCCTGGTCACTGGCATCGCCGGTGACGACGCAGTGCAGTCCCCATACGACGGAGAGGCGTCGAGCGGTCTGAACGATCGGCGACAGGGCGATGATCGGCACCTGCGGACGCTCGCGCGCAGCACGAAGACCCGTCGTGCCTGATGATGTGTAGGTGACGATGGCGGTAAGGCCCAGCGTTTCAGCAATCTGGCGCGCGGCGAGCGAAATCGCGTCGGCACCGGTTGCTTCCGGCTGCGGGCGCTGCGCGTAGATGATGTTGGAGTAGTAAGGATCCTGCTCGACGGTGCTGGCAATCGACGCCATGGTGGAAACGGCTTCGACCGGATAGTCGCCAGAGGCGGATTCGGCAGACAGCATGATCGCATCGGCACCTTCGAACACGGCGGTCGCCACGTCAGATACTTCGGCGCGCGTCGGAACGGCAGCGGAAATCATCGATTCCAGCATCTGTGTCGCCACAACAACGGGCTTACCAGCCTTGCGACATGCGCGTGTCAGCTGCTTCTGAATGCCGGGAACGGCTTCCAGCGGCATTTCTACGCCGAGGTCGCCGCGGGCAACCATCAGCGCGTCGGACAGCGCAATGATTTCTTCGATGCGCTCGACAGCCTGCGGCTTTTCGATTTTGGACATCAAACCGACGCGGTTACCGGCGATCTTGCGCACTTCGACCAGATCTTCCGGGCGCTGCACGAAGGAGAGCGCGACCCAATCGACTTCGTTGGTTGCCAGAACGGCATCGAGATCGACGCGGTCCTTGTCGGTCAGAACGCCGACGCCGAGCAGCGTGTCGGGCAGGCTGATGCCCTTGCGGTCGGAAATCTTGGTGCCCGAAACGACTGTGGTGACGATGCTCTTGCCGTCGCATTTTTCAGCGCGCAGATGCAGCTTGCCATCGTCGATCAGCAGGCGGTCGCCGGGCTTTACGGCTTCCAGGATTTCGGGATGCGGCAGGAATACGCGGTTGTTGTCGCCGGGGGCTTCGTTGTTGTCGAGCGTGAATGTCTGGCCTGCCACGAGATCGACCTTGGTGTCCGCAAATTTGCCGACACGCAGTTTCGGGCCCTGAAGGTCGGCCAGAATGCCGATGGGGCGGCCAACGCGGCTTTCGACGGCGCGAATACGCTGGATGAGGCTGCGCATCACATCATGGCTGGCATGGCTCATATTGATGCGGAAGAGATCGGCGCCCGCCAGATGGAGCTTCTCGATCATTGCCTCATCGGACGACGCAGGACCGAGAGTTGCAAGGATTTTGACTTTGCGGTTACGCTTCATCAGTTCTGACTTTCCTGTGTACCTGGCGTGTCCGAAAGCTGGACCATCCAGCTTCCCTGTCTGCCCGTATCGTATTCCTTGAAGCCCATTCGCTGGAAACTACGGGCGTAACAATCGTCGACACCGTTGATCTTGAACTCGTTTTCGGCAACGCACATGTTGACGTCGCCTGTCCATCTGCCGCCGCGCGCTGCATCTTCGGCATAGAGATAATAATAGCGTGACTGTAACTCACCCTCTATCAGGGTGGCGCATGTGGAGGCCGGAACCTGCCACCAGCCTTCGCTGATCCAACCACCCTGAGCACGGTAGCCGATGGCGACGCCCACAAGGTTCTGTGTGCTGTTGCAGACACGAAAATCCGCCAATGCCGGTTCTGCAAGAAGAAGCGGTGAGGTGAAGAGGGTGGCTGCGCAAAACAGGCGGATAGCGCGTCGGTGTTTTTGAAGCTTAGCGGAGAATGTCTGTGTCACGGCTTCCATCCGGATTCCATGGTTATAAAATGAGAACACTTCTTGGCGCGGACGTCCAAGAAAGTCAACGCAAGTTCAATCGATTGTATCTGTATGGAATATCGTGAACGGTAGTAGTGGCGGCATCTGGGCCAACCCAACTTGCGCGTGGCATCAAGCCATGGCATCAAGCGTCTCTCCCTTATCGGCTCTAGAAATCAACAATGTCAGACTTCCAGCCATACGAAATTATAGAAGGCGATTATGACAAAGGCATGGTTCTGCTCGCAGATCATGCCATGAACCTTCTTCCGCCAATTTACGGTAATCTCGGCCTTCCGCAAGCCGCTTTTCAACGCCATATCGCCTTCGATATCGGCATCGAAGGCCTGACGCGACAGCTCGCTGCCAAGCTTGGTGTGCCTGCAGTGATGAGCCGTTTTTCGCGTTTGCTGATCGATCCCAATCGCGGCGAGGACGATCCGACGCTGGTCATGAAAATTTCCGATGGCGCGATCATTGCGGGCAATCATCCCATGACGAAAGAAGAATGGGATCTGCGCCTGAACACCTATCATCGTCCCTATCATCAGGCGGTCGGATCGGTTCTGGATAGAGTTGCCGGGCAGTCAGGCAAGGCACCGCTGGTGCTTTCGCTGCATTCCTACACACCGTTCTGGAAAGAAACCGCTCGTCCATGGCATGCCGCCGTTCTGTGGGATACGGACCATCGCGCCGTCCTGCCACTGATCGATGGTTTGCGCGCAGCGGGCGATATTCTCGTTGGTGACAACGAGCCCTATGATGGCGCGTTGAAGGGTGACACCATGTATCGCCATTGCATGGTCAAAGGCATTCCACATGCACTTCTGGAAGTGCGGCAGGATTTGATCGCCGATGAGGCGGGCATTACGGCCTGGAGCGAGCGTCTTGCCCCTATTTTCGCCGCAATGAACGATGATCCCGCCTTGCACGACTACCAGCAGTTCGCCTCGCGGACAGGACCATATTGAGCGGAGAGCATGATGAGCGAACTTGACGACATCCAGAAAACAGAACTGGAAGCGGCTGCTTTTCGCAGGCTTCTCCAGCATTTGCGCGAACGCAGCGATGTGCAGAACATCGATCTCATGAATCTGGCCGGTTTTTGCCGCAACTGTCTGTCCAACTGGTACGCGAAAGCGGCAAAGGATGCAGGCCACGACGTGAGCAAGGATGTGGCACGCGAGATGGTCTACGGCATGCCTTATGACCAGTGGAAAAGCCTGCATCAGGGCGAGACGAGTGAGGCACAGAAAGCCGCATTCGAGCAAAACAGACCGAAGGAATAGGGTGTCATCACCCGAAACGGCTTGACGTGAGGCTCGCAGGCGGGCAGTTCACCAGCCGGGAATTTTGCTGCCTCAACGGCAGCGGGCGAAGATGTCGCCAAGTGACGAACAAGGCCGTGAGCCGCCACCATAAAGGATAGAATGATGGACGAAACAGCGACAACCGAGACCGTAGCCGCCGCCGAACTGCGTCAGTTCATCGAGCGTATCGAGCGCCTGGAAGAGGAAAAGGCTGCAATCTCGGGCGATATCAAGGACGTGATGGGCGAAGCCAAGGGCCGTGGTTACGACACCAAGGCCATCCGCACGATCATCCGCCTGCGCAAGAAGGACGCCAACGAGCGCATCGAAGAAGAAACGATTTTGCAGACCTACATGGCTGCACTCGGAATGGAATAATTCGGGACAAGGCTGGGCAGGCGCTCAGTCGAAATCTTATCATGGCGGCGTTATTTGCGCCGCCATTTTCTTTCGGGGGCGAGGGTGGACTACGTCTGCAACTCAATGCGATTTGCAAAATGCGACAGCGCGTCGGGATTTGCCAAAGCCTCCATGTTTTTTACCGTCCGCCCGTGGACGACCTCGCGAACGGCAAGCTCGACGATCTTTCCTGACTTGGTGCGCGGAATATCCGGGACGGCGATGATCTTTGCCGGAACGTGGCGAGGAGACGCGCCTGCGCGAATCTTATCGCGGATCGTCTTAGACAAACGCTCATCGAGAGCGATACCAGCTGCCAGTCGCACGAATAGAACGACCCGAACATCGCCTTCCCAATCCTGGCCAATGCAAATTGCCTCTTCCACCTCCGGAAGCTGTTCGACCTGATTGTAGATTTCAGCCGTGCCGATCCTGACGCCGCCCGGATTGAGCGTGGCATCAGAGCGGCCATGGATGATCAGCCCGTCATGCGACGTCCATTCCGCGAAATCCCCGTGACACCAGACATTGTCGAAACGCTCGAAATAGGCCGCCTTGTATTTCGCCTTATCCGGGTCGCTCCAGAACATCACGGGCATAGACGGGAAAGCTTTGGTGCAGACGAGTTCGCCTTTGACCTCACGGAGCGGGTGCCCCTCTTCGTCCCAGACGTCAATGGCGAGGCCCAGCCCCGGCCCCTGTATTTCGCCGCGCCACACCGGGGACAAGGGGTTGCCAAGCACAAAGCAGGACACGATGTCGGTGCCACCGGAGATCGACGCAAGCTGAATGTCGGCCTTGATGCCCTCATAGACGAATGAAAAACCCTCCGGCGACAAGGGTGAGCCGGTGGAGGTCATCAGACGGAGTGACGTCAGGTCGTGGGTGGTAATGGGTGTGAGGCCGCTCTTGCGGACGGCATCGATATATTTGGCTGAGGTGCCGAAGACCGCAAATTGTTCATCACGCGCATAATCGAACAGGACGTTGCCGTCAGGTGCAAAGGGGGACCCATCATAGAGGCAGATGGTTGCCCCGGCCGCCAGTCCTGCCACCAGCCAGTTCCACATCATCCAGCCACAGGTCGTGAAATAGAAGACGCGCTCGCCCGGAACGACACCGCAATGCAGCCGGTGTTCCTTCATCAGTTGCAGCAGCGAGCCGCCGGCGGAATGGACGATGCACTTGGGAATGCCCGTCGTTCCCGAAGAAAACAAAATGAAGAGCGGGTGGGAAAAGGGTAGCTGCGTGAACTCTACGGGTTTTGCTGCGAACGGTTCGATGAAGTCTTCCAAGAGACGCGCACCGTCGGTTGTTTCAAGTGCGGACGTCACGCCACCGGCATAGGGTACGATCAAGGTTGGGCAGCCGAGACGTCGGGCAATGGCTCCTACCTTATCAGCGACGTTCTGGAGCTTGCCATTGTACCAATAGCCGCTGCAGGCGATGAACAGCTTGGGCTCGATCTGCCCGAAGCGATCCATCACGCCCTGTTCGCCAAAGTCGGGGGAGCACGATGACCAGATGGCGCCGATGGATGTTGCCGCCAGCATACAGGCCACCGTTTCAGGCAGGTTCGGCATCATCGCGGCGATACGATCGCCCGGTTCGATGCCAAGCGCCATGAATGCCTGCTGTAGCTTTGAGACCTGTTCATGCAGTTGGTCCCAGGACCAGCGGTCCGACGCCCTGTCTTCCGCACGGAATATGATGGCATCGGTGCTGCCCTTGGTGGACAGCAGATTTTGGGCAAAATTCAACGTGGCATCGGGGAAAAATGCTGCGTCCAGCATCTGCTCGCCGTTGATCAGTGCCCGCTCTCCACGATGTCCCTTGATTTCGCAGAAATTCCAAACCGCCGTCCAGAAATCGGCACTGTGATCGACCGACCATGCGTGCAAATCCGAGTAGCTGGCCATGTTTTGCGCGAAGGTGGCGTTACAATGCCGCATGAAGGCATAGATTGGCGTCGACCGTTGAAACGCGTCTGATGGCGTCCATAGAGGCGTGTTGTCTGTCATCTGTCTCCTCCCCAGGATATCAGGCTTTTGGGCGCGCAATATCTGCCACGCGGCGCGAGCGCGCGTTCAAGTCTTGCAGCATTGTTTTTATCTTGCCAAGCCTTGCAGGCGTCGGACTTTCAGATCAGGCATCCGGCGCGAAAAATGCGTCGATGGCGGCTAGCGCCTGATTGCGATAGACGTCTCGCTCCAGCAGCAGTTCGTGGCGCGCACCCGTGACAGGAATAAGTTGCGCTGCCCGGAAGTTGCGTGACAGCTCTTCCTGCGCCGCATAGGGCGTGATGGCATCCAGCACCGGAGCCAGAAGCAGCGTGGGTACGGTGATTTTGGTGAGGTGATCCTGCCGGATGACCCAGGGCATCGTTTTCAGCACTTCAAAAAGCCAGCGCGCCGTGGGTGCGCCAATGAAGAGTTCAGGATGTTCGAGCCCGATGGAGGCATTGCGGGCAAAGCGAACCGGGTCCGAGGTCAATGGGTTGTCCTCGAAATGCCGTTCGCGCTGGTCTTTTCCGAGTTGAACACCGCCGAGGCCGACCATGCTGAGGCACGTGGCGACGGCTCTGATCCAGGGTTTCGGCACGGATTGCCCGCCAAGCGTGATGAAGGGCGCCGTCAGCACCATGCGTTCTATGCGGTTGGAGAGCGTGGGTGCCATGGACAGTGCCGCAAGCCCACCGGTGGAATGGGCAATCATGAAGAATGGCAGGCGCGTATCCGGCAGAACGACCTGCTCCAGAAACAGCGAAATATCCTTCTGGTAATCGGAAAATCGTCGCACATACCCGGCATGGGCTTTCTTCAGCAGCCGCTCCGATCCGCCCTGGCCGCGGGTATCGAAGGTTGCGATCCAGAAACCCTTGGCGGTGAGATCATTGATCGTCTCGAAATATTTCTCGATACATTCATTGCGGCCATGCAGCAGAACGATCGTGCCGCGTGCCACGGACTGACTGGAGCGAAAGACCGCATAGCGCAGCTTCTTGTTTTTATGACCGTTGAAATAGCCTGCGAAATGGTTTTCAGGCACAGGGTTGCCCTTGGTCGCATGCAGGATGGCTTCGGTCATGGATGGTGGTTCCGACTTGGCACTGAAAAGGTGTTTCACAACGGGATAAGTTGCGCGTCTTTGCACGTCAAAGGAAAAATTGCCGGAACCGTCGGGCTTAGCAGTCGCGGTTCCGGCGAATGTGACAGAAGAAAGGGACAATATCTTCTGTCGCCGGAGGTTGTCTCCGATGTCCCGATGAATAGCGCCTTGAAAGTGAACGATTTCGGAACCGGTTGTTCAGATGGGGTTCAGGCATATTCAGCGTCGATTTATCTCTTGAACTTGTTCAAAAGCCTTCCCATCTCTTGGTTACGGTCGCCAGAACGGGGCCGTATCCGGGTCTTCACCGCCCATTCGGGGTGAAGACTTTAACCGCAAACAGTCGCTCACAGGAGGACACCATGCGTCACGTTGATTTTTCACCCCTTTACCGCTCCACAGTTGGTTTCGACCGCCTTTTTTCCATGCTCGACGGCATTGGCCAGCCGGAACAGGCGCAAGCCTATCCGCCCTATAACATAGAGCGCACCGGTGAGAGTTCCTATCGCATCACCATGGCAGTAGCCGGTTTTGACGAAAGCGAACTGAGCATCGAATCCCGCTCGAATGTTCTGACCGTCAAGGCTGAGAAGGCAGAAGAGAGCAAGGAGAGCGAAGGCGAGTTCCTCTATCGCGGCATTGCCAAGCGCGCCTTCGAGCGCCGCTTCCAGCTTGCCGATCATGTCGAAGTGCAGAACGCTTCGCTGAAGAACGGTCTGCTGCATATCGACCTTCTGCGCAACATTCCAGAAGCCATGAAACCGCGCCGCATCGCGATTGTTTCAGACGTGATGGATGAGCCAAAGCAAATCGAAGCGCAGGTCACGCCTTCTCAGGTCAACTAAGCCTGTATCGTAAAGTCTGATGAAACGGCCCTCATTGCAGGGCCGTTTTTGTTTGTTCTGGCGAAAGCGCAATCTCTGCGTTTTTTTGCAGTTCGATCTTCTTCGCCTTGCTGGCATATCGTTGCGCAATCACGGCGCAGGCCATCAACTGGATCTGGTGAAACAGCATGAGAGGCAGGACGATCGCGCCGATGCTCTGGCCCGCAAAGATGGCCCCTGCCATCGGTACGCCACTCGCCAGGCTCTTCTTCGATCCGCAGAAGGTGATGGTGATTTCGTCTTCTTTGTTGAAGCCAAGTAGGCGGCTGCCGAACATGGTGATGCAGAGGACGACGGCGAGCAGAGCCATGTCTATGCCAATGACGACGCCGATGTCGCGCAGGGTAAACTGGTGCCAGATGCCTTCGATGACAGCTTCACTGAACGCGAGATAGACGACCATCAGAATAGAGCCGCGATCCACGGGAGCCAGCAGCTTTTTGCGGGCGCGAATCCAGTCACCGATCCATGGCTGCAGGACTTGACCTACGATGAAGGGTGCCAGCAATTGCAGGAAAATCTGTCCGAAGGCCTCAAGCGAAAATCCACCGCCATGGCCGCCCACGGTAAACAAAAGGCCAACCAGCAGCGGCGTCAGGAACATGCCGAAAATATTCGATGCCGAAGCCGAGCAGATTGCGGCGGGAACGTTTCCGCCAGCCATCGAGGTAAAGGCGATGGAGGATTGCACTGTGGATGGCAGGACGCAGAGAAACAGAACACCCATGTAGAGCGGCGCAGGCAGAATGCTCTGGGGAATATAACCCAGCCCGACGCCGATCAGCGGAAACAGGCCGAAGGTGACGAACAGAATGACCAGATGAAGACGCCAGTGCAGAACGCCCGCGATCACCACATCGCGGGACAAACGCGCGCCGTGAAGAAAGAAGAGCAAAGCGATCGCGCATTTCGTGGCGATACCAAAGTATTCTGCGGCTTGCCCGCTGACGGGCAGGAAGGAAGCGATGATGACGGTGGCGACCAGCATCATGGTGAAGCGGTCAGGCAGGAAGCGGCTCATGATGGCGTGCTTTCGTTTTTCCGGTTTCGCATTGAATTGACGGGCATTATTGATCATCATGAAAGCAGATGCAAAAACTAACAGTTATCATGATATGAGATAATGATGCTTAATCTTCAGCACCTTGCCAGCTTTGTAACGCTGGAACAAACCATGAGTTTCACCCATGCCGCCGAGCGGCTGGGTATTGGTCAATCCACGCTCAGCCAGCATATTCAACGGTTGGAAGCATTTCTCGGGCAGCGCCTGATCGCGCGCGATACCCATCGGGTCCGCCTGACGCCAGAAGGTGAGGCTCTGCTGGGTTATGCCCGTAACATGCTGGATATCAACAACAAGGTCGCTGCTCTTTTCGGAGAAAGCAAGCTGCGCGGACGTCTGCGCCTCGGCGTTTCCGAGGATTTCGTTGCAAGCCGCCTGACGGTTATTCTGGAGGAGTTCACCCGGCTTTATCCGCTGGTCGATCTGGAGCTGACGGTGGCGCTGAGCGGCGTGCTTTATGAGATGCAGGATAACGGCGAACTGGATGTGGTGCTGGCGAAGAGGCGGCTGGGCGATCAGCTTGGCCATTTTCTTTATCGGGAACCTCTCGTCTGGCTGGCAAAAGACCCCAATGCCATTTTATCTCGGGAAAATGCCTTGCCGCTTATCGCCTTCCCGCCGCCGAGCATCACCCGAAAGGCCGCGCAGGAAGCGCTCGACCGCGCTGGTGTCGCATGGCGTATCGTCTGCACCTGCGCCAGCCTCAGCGGACTGACGGCTGCCGCGCGTGCAGGGATGGGCGTTCTCGTCCAGCCCCGCAGCATGGCCCCATCCGGCCTGCGCGAACTACCGAAGGGCGCGCTGCCTGCACTGGAAGACGTGGAATTCGTGCTTCAGCCGCGAAAGGGGGCGGATCCGGAACTGGTGGAGGCGCTGTCGAAGCTGGTGATGGCGAAGGGGATGGTGCCGGGGAGTTCTGTGTGAGCTTTTCCTCTCCGTCATTCCGGCCCTGAGCTGGAATCCAGTCAGCCCAAGTCCTTGGGCTGAAAAGGCTTTTTTCGCCGCGCAGACGCGCGTCTGCTGGATCCCGGATCAAGTCCGGGATGACGGAGGAGACGCGGTTTTAGGACGTCCCACAAATCCGCAAGAAATCATCCACGTCGTTTTCCAACGTCGCAAAGCTGGTAACGAGGCGGATGAGTTGTTCGTTGTCGCCGACTGGTTCCGGCATGTCGTGCGGAACTGGCCAATCGTAGAAGCTGGCGCCGGCGTCTTTCGCGGCCTTGGCCTTATCCTTGTTCAGCACTACGAACAATTCGTTGGACTGCGTTTGCCAAGCCAATCTTGCGCTGTTGGAGGCCGAGAGGCCTTCGCGCAGGCGGGTTGCCATGGCATTGGCGTGGGCGGCCAGTTCCAGCCAGAGGTCATTGGCGAAATAGGCATCGAATTGCGCGGCCATGAAGCGGGTCTTGGAGAAAAGCTGGGCGGAGCGCTTGCGAATGAAGGGCAGGTCTTCTGCCGTTTTCGGGTCCATATAGACGATGGCTTCCGCACACCAGCAACCGTTCTTGGTCGCGCCGAAGGACAAAATGTCAACGCCCCGTTTCCATGTCATTTCCGCAGGCGTCGTGTCCAGCGCGATCAGCGCGTTGCCGAATCGCGCGCCGTCCATGTGCAGTGGCACACCGGCATTTTTGGCGATTTTTGAAATGGCATCGATTTCATCGAGGTCGTAGACCGTGCCTTGTTCCGTTGCCTGTGTTACAGTCACCAGCATTGGCTGGCCCTGATGGATGGAGCCCGGCGGGAAACGGCCGATGGCGGCTTCGAGGTTCTTCGGCAGCATCTTCCCGTTCGGTCCGGCAACCGGCATCAGGCGCGAGGCGTTCGAGAAGTAGACCGGCGCGCCGCATTCGTCTTCGATGACATGGGCCTCGGAGTGACAAAAGGCGATACCGCCGGGGCGGGCAACGCTGGCCATGGCCAGTGAATTGGCAGCCGTGCCGGTCCCGACGAAGAAGACGGCGACTTCGCGCTCGAAAATTTCGTTGAAGCGCTTCTCGATGGCGCGGTCCAGCTCGCTTGTGCCGTAGGCGGCGGCAAAACGGGTGGATTCCTTCATCAGCCGCTCATTGATGGCGGGGTGGGCGCCTGCCCAATTGTCGGAAGCAAAAAACATGGGTCTGCACTTTCGATGAGTTGACGATGGAAGGGAGTGGCGGATCTGCCAAACGATTGTCGTTTTATGGCCTTATCTTCGGGAACGCAAATCCGGCAATGAAAGCAAGGATTTCGGGATTTTTCCGGAAGAAAATTGCGCAAAGATTCGCGTGAGAGACATTTAGCGTCATTTAGTACGTTTATAAAATGTCGGGGTGGACTTGCAGAGTGCGACCGTTTCTGTCAAAATCCAACCAGAATTAAGACAGTATTGCTGTCCTAAATTGACAAGCGGATGCAAACCCACTATCCGGAAAGGGTGAGGTGGTTGAGCGTCCGCCTCTCTGCGTGAAGCCATGCAACCTGTTGCAGGAGGGACGAAAAATGACGATCAAGCTGGAAGGCGAAAACGCCACTGCTATCTTGACCAACGACTGTCCGACGAGTGCCCAGCCGAAGGCTGGCGTGCGCGCGACGATTGGCGGCCTGCCTCCAAAGCAGGGTCTTTACGATCCGCGCAACGAGCACGATGCCTGCGGCGTCGGCTTTGTGGCACATATGAAGGGTCAGAAGTCGCACCAGATCGTCAAGGACGGTCTGTTCATTCTCGAGAACCTGACCCATCGCGGCGCTGTCGGTGCCGATCCCTTGATGGGTGATGGTGCGGGCATTCTGGTACAGATCCCCGACAAGTTCTTCCGCGAAGAAATGGCGCTTCAGGGTGTAACGCTGCCGAAGGCTGGCGAATATGCAGTCGGCCACATCTTCATGTCCCGTGATGCGGCTCAGATCGAGCACTACAAGAAGGTCATCATCGATGTCGTCGCCGACGCGGGACAGCAGTTCCTCGGCTTCCGCGATGTTCCCGTCGACAACTCTTCTCTGTCGGAAGCGCCTGATATTGCCGCCACCGAACCGCACCATGTGCAGGTCTTCATCGGTGCCGGTCGGGATGCCGCGACCAATGCCGATTTCGAGCGTCAGCTGTTCTTGATCCGCAAGGTCATTTCCAACACCATCTATGATGCAGGCGGTGGCAAGGAAGCGCAGGATTTCTATCCGGTTTCGCTGTCATCCTCGACCATTGTCTATAAGGGTATGTTCCTGGCCTATCAGGTTGGTGCCTATTACAAGGATCTGGCTGATCCTCGTTTCGAGAGTGCTGTGGCCCTTGTTCACCAGCGTTTCTCCACCAACACCTTCCCATCGTGGAAGCTCGCGCACCCTTACCGCATGGTCGCTCATAACGGCGAAATCAACACGCTGCGCGGCAACGTCAACTGGATGGCGGCGCGTCAGGCTTCTGTTGCATCGCCGCTGTTTGGCGAAGACATCTCCAAGCTCTGGCCGATTTCCTACGAGGGACAGTCGGACACCGCCTGCTTCGACAACGCGCTGGAATTCCTCGTGCGCGGCGGTTACTCAATGGCGCATGCCGTGATGATGCTGATCCCCGAGGCGTGGGCGGGCAACCAGTCCATGTCGCCGGAACGCAAGGCATTTTACGAATATCACGCCGCTCTTATGGAGCCATGGGATGGCCCGGCCGCCGTGGCCTTTACCGATGGCAAGCAGATCGGCGCGACACTCGACCGCAACGGTCTGCGTCCGGCCCGTTATCTCGTCACCGATGACGACCGCATCATCATGGCGTCCGAAGCTGGCACATTACCTGTGCCGGAAGAGCGCATCATCAAGAAGTGGCGCTTGCAGCCCGGTAAGATGCTGCTGATCGACATGGAAAAGGGTGCCATCATTTCCGATGAGGATGTGAAGCGCGAACTGGCGACCAAGCATCCTTACCGCACATGGCTGGACCGCACCCAGTTGATCCTCGAAGACCTGAAGCCCGTCGAGCCCCGTGCTTTGCGTCGCGACGTTTCTCTCCTCGACCGTCAGCAGGCCTTTGGTTACACCAGCGAAGACACCAAGTTGCTGATGTCGCCCATGGCCACGACCGGTCAGGAAGCCATCGGCTCGATGGGGACGGATACGCCGATTTCGGCGATGTCGTCCAAGTCGAAGTCGCTTTACACATATTTCAAGCAGAACTTTGCGCAGGTCACCAATCCACCGATCGACCCGATCCGCGAAGAGCTGGTGATGAGCCTCGTCTCCTTCATTGGTCCGCGTCCGAACATTCTCGACCATGAGGGCGCGGCTCGTGCCAAACGTCTGGAAGTTCGCCAGCCGATCCTGACCAATGGCGATCTGGAGAAGATCCGCTCCATCGGTCACACCGAGGACCGTTTCGATACCAAGACGCTGGACTTCACCTACGCCGTGGAGCGCGGTGCCGAAGGCATGCCCGAGATGCTGGACCGTTTGTGTGAGCGTGCGGAATCCGCTGTTCGCGGCGGCTACAACATCATCGTTCTCTCGGACCGTCAGTTGGGGCCGGACCGCATCGCTATTCCAGCGTTGCTGGCAACCGCTGCCGTGCATCATCATCTCATCCGCAAGGGTTTGCGCACATCGGTCGGTCTCGTTGTCGAAACCGGCGAGCCGCGCGAAGTGCACCATTTCTGCCTTCTGGCCGGTTACGGTGCGGAAGCCATCAACCCCTATCTCGCCTTCGATACGCTTCTGGATATGCACAAGCACAATGCATTCCCGAAGGAAGTGTCTGATGATGAAGTCGTCTATCGCTACATCAAGGCTGTCGGTAAGGGCATTCTCAAGGTCATGTCCAAGATGGGCATTTCCACCTACCAGTCCTATTGCGGCGCGCAGATTTTCGACGCCATCGGCCTATCCTCGGAGTTTATCGAGCAATATTTCTTCGGCACCGCCACACAAATTGAAGGCGTTGGCCTGAAGGAAATTGCCGAGGAAACCGTGTCGCGTCACACAGACGCATTCGGCAAGGACCCTATCCTCGCCAGCACGCTGGATATTGGTGGCGAATATGCCTATCGCATGCGCGGCGAAAACCATGCCTGGAGCCCGGATGCGGTTGCCACCTTGCAGCATGCCGTGCGCGGCAACAGCCAGGAGCGTTACCGCGAATTCGCCGAAATGGTAAACGACACCAACCTGCGCATGAACACCATTCGCGGTCTGTTCAAGGTCAAGGGCGCGGAAGCTTTGGGCCGCAAGCCTATCGCCATCGATGAGGTCGAGCCTGCCGTCGATATCGTCAAACGTTTCTCCACCGGTGCCATGTCCTTCGGCTCCATCAGCCGTGAGGCGCACACAACGCTCGCCATTGCCATGAACCGCATTGGTGGCAAGTCCAACACAGGTGAGGGCGGTGAAGAATCCGACCGTTATCTGCCGTTGCTCAACGGCAACCCAAACCCGGAACGCTCTGCCATCAAGCAGATCGCCTCTGGCCGCTTCGGTGTGACGACGGAATATCTCGTCAATGCCGATATGTTGCAGATCAAGGTTGCACAGGGTGCCAAGCCTGGCGAAGGCGGCCAGTTGCCCGGCCACAAGGTGGATGCAACGGTTGCCAAGACCCGTCATTCCACACCGGGCGTCGGCCTCATCTCGCCACCGCCGCACCATGATATCTATTCGATCGAAGATCTGGCGCAGCTGATCTACGACCTGAAGAACGTCAACCCGGAAGCCGATGTTTCCGTCAAGCTCGTCTCCGAAGTGGGTGTCGGCACGGTTGCCGCCGGTGTTGCCAAGGCACGTGCAGACCATATCACCGTCTCCGGTTTCGATGGCGGCACAGGCGCTTCTCCGCTGACGTCGCTGAAGCATGCCGGTTCCCCATGGGAAATCGGTCTTGCCGAGACACAGCAGACGCTTGTTATGAACGGCCTTCGTTCGCGCATCGCCTTGCAGGTGGATGGCGGATTGAAAACCGGTCGTGATGTCATCATCGGCGCGTTGCTGGGAGCCGACGAATTCGGCTTTGCGACGGCTCCGCTGATCGCGGCTGGCTGCATCATGATGCGTAAGTGCCACTTGAACACTTGCCCCGTGGGCGTTGCGACACAGGACCCGGTTCTGCGCAAGCGTTTCAAGGGCGCACCGGAACACGTCATCAACTACTTCTTCTTCGTCGCCGAAGAAGTGCGCGAAATTCTTGCCTCGCTGGGTGTGTCCAGGCTGGATGAGATCATCGGCGCTTCCGAACTGCTCAAGAAGGATGACATGCTGGCGCACTGGAAGGCCAAGGGGCTTGATTTTAGCCGCATCTTCCACAAGGTCGATGCACCGAAGGAAGCAACCTACTGGACCGAACGCCAGAAGCACCCGATCGACGACATTCTCGACCGCAAGCTGATCGAGAAGTCCATGCCATCGCTTGAAAACCGCGAGCCTGTGGTTTTCGAAGTGCCGATCAAGAACGTTGACCGCTCTACCGGTGCCATGCTCTCGGGCGCGCTTGCCAAGCGTTGGGGCCATAAGGGCCTGAAGGACGACACCATTCACGTGTTGCTGCGCGGCACGGCGGGTCAATCCTTCGGCGCGTTCCTTGCGCGCGGCATCACGTTCGATCTGGTGGGTGATGGTAACGACTATGTCGGCAAGGGCCTGTCAGGTGGCCGCATCATCGTGCGTCCGCCGGAAAATGCTCGTATTGTTGCGGAAAACTCGATCATCGTCGGCAACACGGTTCTCTATGGTGCGATCACCGGCGAATGCTACTTCCGTGGTGTGGCGGGTGAACGCTTTGCCGTTCGCAACTCCGGTGCCATCGCCGTTGTCGAAGGCGTGGGTGACCATGGCTGCGAATATATGACGGGCGGCATTGTCGTTGTTCTGGGTGAAACCGGGCGCAACTTCGCAGCCGGCATGTCCGGCGGCGTGGCCTATGTTCTGGATGAGCAGGGCGATTTCGCCAAGCGCTGCAACATGGCCATGGTCGAGCTGGAGCCGGTGCCGGAAGAAGACGACATGCTGGAAAAACTGCACCATCACGGTGGCGACCTGATGCACAAGGGACGTGTGGACGTTTCCGAAGACATGACGCGCCACGACGAGGAGCGCCTCTACCAGATGATCTCCAACCACTTCCACTACACCAACTCCAACCGCGCCAAGGACATTCTGGACCGCTGGAGCGAGTTCCGTCCTAAATTCCGCAAGGTCATGCCGGTGGAATACCGCCGTGCGCTTGAGGATATGGAGCGGATGAAGCTGGGCGTGGCGGCGGAGTAATCCGACGCGTGAAGTCGCTACACCGACTGATCTCGCTGTTGATCGCGGTCGCCGTTCCCACGGCGATCTACTGGACGAGCGGCGAGATCAGACTTGAGTTCATCGTACTGGGAGCAGCCGTGGGCGGCGCTTATTGGTACTGGGGCCCGACGGGTGCCCTGCTTTGATGTGAGGATATAACATGGGCAAGGTTACAGGTTTTCTGGAAATAGACCGTCAGGTTGGCAAGTATCAGCCAGCGTCGGACCGTATTCGCCATTTCCGGGAATTTACTATTCCCATGTCGGACCCCGAGGTGCAGAAGCAGGCGGCGCGCTGCATGGACTGTGGCATTCCCTATTGCCACGGCCCGACCGGCTGCCCGGTTCATAACCAGATCCCCGACTGGAACGATCTGGTCTATAACAACAATTGGGAAGAGGCGATCCGCAACCTCCACTCCACCAACAACTTCCCGGAATTCACAGGCCGTGTCTGTCCTGCACCTTGCGAGGAAGCCTGCACGCTGAACCTTGAAGATGCGCCGGTCGCGATCAAGACGGTCGAGCAGGCCATTGCCGACAAGGCTTACGAGCTTGGTTTCATCGTGCCGAAGCCTGCCACGGTTCACACCGGCAAGAAGGTTGCCATCATCGGTTCCGGCCCGTCAGGTCTGGCGGCAGCGCAGCAACTGGGGCGTGCCGGTCACGATGTGCATGTCTATGAGCGTGAATCCAAGGCTGGCGGTCTGCTCCGTTATGGTATTCCCGATTTCAAGATGGAGAAGAACTTCATCGATCGCCGCGTCGAGCAGATCAAGGGCGAGGGCGTGACGTTCCATTACGGCGTCAATGTTGGCGTCGATGTCACCGTCGAAACGCTGACGACGGATCACGATGCCGTTCTGTATTGCGGCGGCTCGGAAACCCCACGTCCAGCCGGTATCGGTGGCACCGAATATCACGGCGTTCACGATGCGATGCCGTACCTCGTGCAGCAGAACCGGCGCGTTGGTCGTGAAAACATCGACAGCATCGGTTGGCCTTCCGATCCAATCCTTGCAGGTGGCAAGCATGTGGTCGTCGTCGGCGGTGGCGATACGGCATCGGATTGCGTCGGCACGGCGTTCCGCCAGGGTGCGGTGAAGGTCACCCAGCTCGACATTCGCCCGATGCCTCCTGAAAAGGAAGACAAGCTGGCCGTCTGGCCCTATTGGGCAACCAAGATGCGCACATCCTCCAGCCAGGCCGAAGGTGCAGCCCGTGAGTTCCAGGTGGCAACGCTTGAATTCGTTGGTGATGAAGATGGCGTGCTGACCGGTGTGAAGTGCTGCCAGGTGGATGATGCCCGCAAGCCGATTGCAGGCTCGGAATTCATCATCAAGGCCGATCTCGCCTTCATCGCCATCGGCTTCTCCGGCCCGTTCACCGACAGCGTTCTGAAGGAACTGGACGGCAAGCTGACGCTGAACACCGACCGCCGCGGCTCCACCAACGTCGTTGCCAACGACAAGGACTACAAGACTTCGGTCGATAAGCTCTGGGTGGCGGGTGACGTGCGTCGTGGCCAGTCCCTCGTCGTCTGGGCCATCCGCGAAGGTCGACAGGCCGCACGTGCGATTGATGAAGCGCTGATGGGCGAGACGCTTCTTCCGCGTTGAGAAACCGCTATTACAGAAATAAAAGCCTCCGATGGTCTTAGGCCGTTGGAGGCTTGTTTATTTCAAGCTGCTGAGGAAGCCTTAAGTACGAAATGTGATTTCGCTCATCGAAGGAGACGAAGAGCCGCTCGGCATCTATGGGTGATTCGGCATCGACCGAACTATGGCCCGTTACTTGGCCGCCGTCTCCGCTGGCGCGGGCATGCGGTAATCATCCACGCGACCCAGAGGCGCCGCGTCCATCAGGCCTTGTTTCGTCAGCCGTTCTCTGGGTGAAGGCACGACTGAGAATTTGGCGACTGGTTTGTCGCCTAGAAGCACGTCGCCGCCATCGAGGTCGGGGTCGGTCAGGCTTATGGGCTGGGTGCGGACCTGTTGGGCGTCGATCCCGAGGGCTGGCAGGGAGGTAAGGGCTGGAAGGTTGCTGCCGTCGAGCGTCGTCAGGTCCGGGGTTGCGCCATCCAGATGGCGGCGCACGAATTTTTCGACGTAAAAGGCGAGTTTCCGCTTGCCGGCCTGCGTCATGCCGATGCCATCGGCTTCACGAAGGCGCGCCTGCTGGCCGTTGACGTCATAGCCTGTGGTCACGAACTTGCCACCCTCGTCCACGAAGCCATCCCAGACATCCACGAACTCGCCGCCTGCCTTTTCGATATGGCTGCGGTAAAGACGGTTGAAACTGACGAAATCCGCGGTCAGGGATGGTGACTGGAAGGCAGGCAGGCCCACCCACAGCACTGGAACCTGCTGGCGTTTGGCAAGCGTGATCAGCGCGTCGATGCGCCGCTCATATTCCTTGAGCCATGCCTCGGTGCCGTATTTTTCTTTTACGTCGCCGATCACCATCTGCTGGCGGTCGTTGGAGCCCATCATGATGACGATGGTCGCAGGGCTGGTTTCCTTGATGAATTGCGGCAGGTTGGAAAACCAATCGTAATAATCCGAGCGTACCAGACCGGACGAACCGTTGGAGCGCACGTCTACCGAGATGGCGGGGGAGCTTCCAAAGGTCGAAACCAGCGCTTCACCCATGGCGCCCGCCAGAAAATCACCGATGACCAGAACGCGGCGGGCGGTTTCAAGTTTGGCAACGGGGCCAGGTTTTTCCGTTCGCATCTGCACCACCGAGGGTGTCTTGCGTGGTGCTGGCGGGCGGGTGACAGCACGGTTGTCACGCGGTGGCGGCCTGCGCATTCTCTGTTGCTGGTTGCGTTCCGGCGCATACATGCGGTCATCGCGCCTGATGGGGCTACCGAACATCATTTCAAACAGCGTGCGACGCTCGCGCATTTCCTGTGCCTGGGCGAAATCGGAGACGACCGGCAGGCAGATGACCAGCGCAAAAAACACGGCACCGCTGCGCCGTGTCTTGCTCCATTTAGTGCCTGTGTTTTGCGTCACCACGGCATGAACCTCCCGGACGGCTCTTTATTATATTTTTCTAATTCTGGTGCCGTCGGCAGGTTCTGTCAATTGCGCAGGGCGCGCAGTAACAGGCGCGATGGTTCACCATCGTTTTCCATGCCCATACGCTTCTGGATTGCGCTGATAGCAGCCTTGGAACCGGAGCCGAAATTGCCATCGACCTCGCCATCATAATAGCCGAGTTCTTTCATGCGGGTCTGCAATTCGAACTTTTCCTTTACGTCCAGCGTGTTGTCCGGGCGCGGCCAGCGTTGCTGCATACCACCGGTTCCGGCGATTTCATCAGCCAGAAGACCCACGGCCAGTGCGTAGCTGTCGGATGCGTTGTATCTCTTGATGGTGAAAAAGTTCTTCGTCATCAGGAAGCCGGGGCCGTTGCCACCGCCTTGCATCTTCAGCATCGCACGGTCAGAACCACGTGGAAAACCCTTGCCGTTGGGGCGGGCAAATCCAAGCTTCTGCCACTCGGCCATGCTCTTCGTCTGGCCTTGATAGCGTGCGCCACCGGTTGGTACGGCTGTTTCATAACCCCAGGTCTTGCCAGGCTCCCAGCCGTTCTTGGCCAGAAGATTGGCAGCTGTGGCCAGCGCGTCGGGAATGGAGTGCCAGATATCGCGCTTGCCATTGCCGTCGGCGTCAACTGCGTAGAGCAGGTAGCTGGTGGGAATGAACTGCGTGTGGCCCATGGCACCGGCCCATGATCCGGTCAGTTGCTTCGGCGTCACGTCACCGTTCTGAAGAATTTTCAGAGCCGCAATCAATTGGGTGCGGGCAAACTTGCCGCGCTTGGGGTCGGAATAGGCGAGGGTTGCCAGCGCCTGGGTGATATTGTGCAGGCGTTCCGGCTTTTCCAGAACTGCACCGTAATTGGATTCCATCGACCAGATGGCGAGAATGATGTGCTTGTCCACCTTGAAGTTACGCTCGATCCAGTTGAGCGTGGTGGCATGCTTCATCTTCATTTCGCGGCCGATGCGGACCGTATAGGGGTTTACGCGGCTATCGACGTAATCCCAGATCTTGGTGGTGAATTCGGGCTGGAACGTCGCCTTGCGCAGGGCGTCCGGGTCAGGCTCGGTTACACCCGCAAATGCCTTCTGATAGGTCGATTTGGTGATGCCTTCCTTGGCGGCAGTGGTATAGAACTGGTTGATCCATTGTCTGAAGCCTGCGTCGGCATTCGCTGTTGCAGGCGCAAGGGCAATTGTAATGCCCGCAAATGCCATGCAGCCATATTTACGGACGGTGGAAAGGATCAGCTTTTTCATCGGCAGTCTTTCGTTTCTCTCGAATGTCATTTCGATAGCGAGATACGCATCGGGCTTAACGATGTAATACCAACTCAAAGTCAACAAATTCTTTACCATTAACCAAAGGTATCGTCACTCTTTACAAAAGTTTGCCACTTTTTAAATAACAAAGTCGTGTGCAATTAATGCTCCAGTGAATCTCTGAGGAGGGATGTGTGGTAGAACATAAAAAAATTCGGAAAGCGGTTTTCCCAGTCGCGGGTCTTGGAACACGTTTCCTGCCTGCAACCAAAGCGGTTCCGAAGGAAATGCTGACCGTTGTGGACAAGCCTGTCATCCAGTACGTGGTGGATGAGGCCGCTGAAGCCGGTATCGAGCATTTCGTGTTCGTTACGGGACGCGGTAAAGGCGTTATCGAAGATTATTTCGATATTCAGTTCGAGCTCGAGCAGATGCTGCGCGAGCGTAACAAGAATGCCGAGCTGACGCTTCTGTCGAACATTCTGCCAAAAGCAGGTACGGCAAGCTTCACGCGCCAGCAGGTTCCGCTCGGTCTTGGCCATGCGGTCTGGTGCGCACGCGACATCGTTGGCGACGAGCCTTTCGCGGTGCTGCTGCCCGACATGATCATGCACTCCAAGAAAAGTTGCCTCAAGGGCATGGTCGATCTCTACGACCAGACCGGTGGCAACGTCATCGCTGTTCAGGAATGCGAGCCGGACCAGACGCACAAATATGGCATCGTCGGCGTTGGCGAGACCGTGGGCGAAGGCTTCAAGATTACCGAGATGGTGGAAAAGCCAGCCAAGGGAACTGCTCCGTCGAACTACTACATCAACGGTCGCTACATCCTTCAGCCCGAGATTTTCAAGATTCTTGAAAATCAGGAACGTGGTGCTGGCAACGAGATACAGCTAACCGATGGTATGTTGGCGCTTGCCAAGCAACAGGAGTTTGCCGGTTATCGCTTCGACGGCGAAACTTTCGATTGCGGTGCCAAGGATGGCTTCATCCTCGCCAACCTCGCCTTCGCGCTGGAGCGTGCTGATATTCGCCCATCCATCGAAGAGCCGTTGAGGAAGCTGGTCAGCCGGCTGAAGTGAGTCTTCCGATTTGAAATGATGAAATCCCGGCCTCGTGCCGGGATTTTTATTTTACCGCTTCAGTGTCAGACCGGCACCGATCCGCCATTGTCTGTTGTCGGTAACGGGTGTTGTTTCGTAGCTGATGTCGGTGGTCAGATCGAGATAGCGGTTGATGCTCCAAGTCAGTCCGGCGCCAGCGACATATTCCGTTTCGTCGTCGAGGCTGGAGGTAAGATAGGAGCGACGTTCTATGCCTGCGGTCAATCGTGCCACCAGATCGCTGCGCAATTGCTGGGTCAGGCCGGTGGTGAACTGCCGGGAAATCCAGCCACCGCGTGGTCCGCCCGCAAAATCCTCGATTGTCGTGCGAAGTCCGAAGCTGACATCCGTGCCGCGCTGCGGCGACCAGACGATGTTACCGTCGATGGCCAGAGCATCGATGGCGGAGAGCCTGCTGTCATCATAACCCTTGCGCAGGTAACCGACGGCGGCTTCACCCTTCAGTTTTTCACCCAGATCGATCTGCGCGCCGACCTTTGCGCCGTAGGATTGCGACGAGCGTTCATAGCCGGTGTTGTCGCGGCTCTGGTCGTAATTGGTCAGACCCGCCGTAATCTCGAGAAACGGGATGAGGGCAGGGGAAAGCTCGTATCCCAGACGCCCTCGAAGTCCCGCACCATAGCGGTCACGGTCACTGAGGCTGATGGCCTGGCCGTTGACGCCCTTGGCATCCGTATAGATCGTGCGCGAAAGGTCGAGCGCGGCCAAAGCCTTCAATATCCCGACATTTCGCTCGATTGATGCGCCACCGGTAAACACATGTTCGCCACCTTGAACGGACGCACCGGATACGGCGTTGGGATCATTGGTATCTTCGCGGCTGAAGGCGTAACCAGCGGTCAGATTGGCTTGCGTACTGTCGCCGAGGTCGAGGCGAAGGTCAGCGCCGATATTGGCGCTTGGTTCTTCGCCCGCGCTGCTACCGCCGATATTACGCTGGTAGGCACCATCGCCCGTTACCGTTAGTGCGTGGCGGGACCAGTCGCTGGTCAGTGTGCCGCGAATGCCCGTCGTCAGATAATTGCGGCTGGTCGAGCTGCCGGGAAATGTCTTGTTTTCGTGGTTCAGAGTCTGGCTGATCGAAGGGCGCAGGGTGAGCGTCCCGATGCGAATGCCAGGAGCGGTGCCGTCATCTATCGTCGCATTCTCCCCGCCGTCGACGGTCGGTTCGAAGGTGTTTTCGCGCGTATCGACGGGTTCGACAGCCTCATCGCCCTCTTCAGGAATTGCCTCGCCGGGGTTGGTCGCCGGGCGGATGCTGCCGGTCGTGACGGTGTTCGGCGCGACTGGCGCTGTCGGTTGGCGGCTGGAACTAGTCGGATCGATGACGGACAGGTCGTTCTGTCCAATGAAAGGATCAGCGCTGGTCAGCGTTCTGCTGGCGGTCGTTGCGACAGGTCTTTGGGTGGTGGATTGGGCAAACCCTTGCGCTGCCGGGCACAGCATGGTGCAAGCCAGCAGCGCTACGGCTGCTTTCCGCCACGTCGGCAGACGTCTTGCGGTGCTGTGAAAAACCATGCTCGTTTCTATCCGGTTCTGACCAAATCATTGCCGAAAGTAAGTCTGCCATCGTCAGCATATGCGAACCGTTATCAGGCATAAGCACATGTTTTTCTTCGGAGATTTTACGTGTCGGCAGTGCCGTATTGAGAGGGCAGTTTGCCCGTGCCGGGTTATTTTATGGTTAACGTTCTGTAAAAAACGTTGGAAACGCCTGCGCTCTTCAATGGGTGAGCAGGCTCGTTTATAGGACGCGCTGTATGACATTGAGGAATGGAAAAATTGAACAGGTTTTTGCGATACGCCGCTTGTTTCATGGGTTGGGTAATGTTGCCGCCAGTTGCGACCGCTGCGTCGGAACCGCCACCCCGCAAGGCCGGACTATGGGTGGTGACGTCGAGGGACAACCCGTTCGCGAACTGGTCGGCCTGCGTTGGAGACAAAAAGGACAATTTCATCGACAGTGATGTTTGGGATAATTTTGCCAACGAGTGCCAAGTTGCCCATACGGAAAAGACCGCGGACGGCGAGACGGTCTTTGCCTATTGCGAGTCCGCTTTAAGTGGCAAGGTAAAGCTTCTCCTGGAGTTTTCAGGCGATTTCCAGAGTGAATACAAGTTTCAGTCCACGACCGTGTTCACTGGCAAGACGGGACAAGAAGAGGGGCAGACCTTTACGGTGGATGGACGTTACGCGGGCGAGTGTCCCGCTGATTTGCCTGTCGGCAGGAAGAAAATGGCGCACTGAAACGCGTTTTCAATTATTGGCAAAGTCTCTAAGCGTGGCCAATAGACATGTTTTATTGAAAAGAGTATCAGTCCCAGCATGATTACGAGAGCTGTCACACTGGTTGAAAACCACGCCGTCGAGTCCGCGTTGCGGACTGTTTCCATCGAAAAAAACGGCCTTGCCGCATTGGAGCAGGCGCTGCTGGGCGACCTTGGGGATGGTTTCTGCAAGGCCATCGACGCCATTGGTAAATCGGATGGTCGTCTCATCATCACCGGTGTCGGCAAAAGTGGTCATATCGGCTCCAAGCTCGCTGCTACCTTTGCATCAACGGGAACACCAGCCTTCTTCGTGCATGCGGCAGAAGCCAACCATGGCGATCTTGGCATGATCGGCGGTAATGATGTGGTGCTTGCCATTTCCAAGGGTGGAGAAAGCGTCGAGCTTCGCAGCATCATCAATTACACCAGACGCTTTTCCATTCCACTGATCGCGATGACATGCACCGAGCAGGGCTCGCTTGCGAAATCCTCCGACATCGTTCTGCTGATACCCAATGAGCAGGAAGCCTGCCCGCATGGGCTTGCTCCGACGACCTCTACCATGATGCAATTGGCGTTGGGCGACGCACTGGCCGTCGCTCTTCTGGAAGCACGCAGTTTCACCGCGGGTGACTTCCGCGTGTTTCACCCCGGTGGAAAACTCGGCGCCAGCCTCGCGCTGGTTGGCGATATCATGCATACGGGTGAGCGCCTGCCGCTGGTGTCAAAGGGTACGCCAATGCAGGAAGCCGTCAGCGTTCTGGCGCGCAAGCATTTCGGTTGCGTGGCGGTGCTGGATGAGGATGGCCGCCTTTGCGGCATCGTCACCGAGGGCGACATGGCGCGCAATCTGGCGCGCAATCTGTCGGAACTCTCTGTCGATGAGATCATGACGGTGAAGCCGAAGACCGTGACCAAGAGCGTGCTGGCAACGGCTGCGCTGGCAACGCTGGAGAAACATCATATCGGTGCGCTGATCGTGGTGGATGAAGACAACCGCCCCATCGGCCTCGTGCACTTCCACGACCTGCTGCGTATCGGCGTGGCGTAAGCCGGACCTGATTAGCTGCGCGTACCCGCCAGCTTCTCGGAGAGATCGCCCACTTCCTTCTGTGCTTCCTTGTCGGCGGGGTAGAGCGCCAGATAGCGTTCCCACACTTTCAGTGCCAGCTCGTTGCGATCTGTGCTTTCGAGAATATTGGCGAGGCTGGCAAGCGCCGGGAAATAGCGCGGCTCCTTTTCCAGCGTCTGGTTCAGGTCCGACATAGCCTTGCGGGTATCGCCATCAGCGAAATGCACGAGTGCACGGCGATACCATGCTTCCGCATAATCCGGCTCAAGCAGAATGGTCTGGTCCAGAAAGTCGTAGGCTGCGGCCTTGCGCTTTTCGTCGGCGGCTTCTTCCGCCCATTTCATCAGAAGATTGATGGTGGCGCTGCCGGAGTCGGTCCACTCGCCGACGATCTCGTTGGCGATCACGCGAGCCTTCTGGGCATCACGTTCTTTTTTCAGGCTGGTGAACAGGCCACCGACTGAATCGCTGGAGAGGTTGTCTGGCGGAGTAGCTGTTTGCGCTGGGTTTGCCGAATCGGCAGCATGGGCAGCTGAAACATAAAAAGCGGGAAGCGCGCTAAGGGCGGCGGTTCCGAGGCAGGCAATGAGAAACGTATGAAAACAAAATTGGCGCATACGAATACGATAATCCGCCTGCGCCAATTATGAAATCAAATTCTGTAGTCTATCAACAATGTGATCCCCCTCGACCGGGCGGACACGCATGCAGCCGGTAATCAGCCCTGACGAGCTTTGAAACGCGGGTTCATCTTGTTGATGATGTAGACGCGGCCCTTGCGGCGAACCAGACGGTTATCGCGGTGACGGGCCTTAAGCGCTTTGAGCGAGTTCTTGATTTTCATTTTTCTGGTCCGCAGTTTGGCGTGACGCTTCTTGCCACGCATATATAAACAATCAAAAACGCGCTACGAGGGCGCGCTTCTTTCGGTTGGCAGGCAAATACCTTGTCAGTCTTTGCCTGTCAACACGCTAAGGCATATTTTGCCGGGAAAGACTTGGTTTTCCGGGGTTCATGAGCGCCGTTACATGGCCCATCTTGCGGCCCGCGCGCGCTTCCGTCTTGCCGTAGAGATGCACGAGGCAGTCTGTTTTGGCCAGCCATTGCGGCACGTCATGGATGTCATCGCCGATGAGATTGGTCATCACGCAGTCGGAATGGCGCTGTGTGGAGCCGGGGGAGAGCCCCACTACCGCGCGGATATGCTGTTCGAATTGTGAGATGACGCAGGCCGCTTCCGTCCAGTGGCCGGTATTGTGTACACGCGGTGCCATTTCGTTGGCCACCAGCGAGCCATCGGGCAAAACAAAGAACTCGATGCCGACGACGCCGACATAATCGAGCGCCGCGAGCAACTTCTCTGCCGATTCCACGGCAACCGTTCTGGCGGCGTCTGAAAGCTTCGCTGGAACGGTGGAGGTGTGCAGTATGCCGGCGAGATGCACGTTCTCTGCCGGGTCGTAGCAGGTGACAGAGCCGTCCTGAAAACGAGCGGCAATGATGGAGATTTCGCGCTCGAAGGCAATGAAGCTTTCGAGGATGAGGGGAACGCTGCCCAACGCATCGAATGCGCCGGTCAGGTCTTCGCCACCCTTGAACACGCGCTGGCCCTTGCCATCATAACCCATGCGGCGGGTCTTCAGCACACCTTTGCCGCCGAAATCCGACAGTGCGGCTTCGAGGTTCGCCTGATCATCGACCTGGCGGAAATCGGCTGTGGGGATGCCGCAATCGTTGAGGAAGCGCTTTTCGGTCAAGCGGTCCTGCGAGGCGCTGAGCGCCTGTGGTGGCGGGAAGACGGGAACGGAAGCGGCTAGCGTCTGGGCTGCAACCACCGGCACGTTTTCAAATTCGTAGGTTACGACATCACAGACATTTGCCAGTTCGGCCAGCGCCTTTTCGTCGTCATAGGCGGCGACGATCTGGCGATTGCAGACCTGCGCTGCCGGACAGTCGGCCTGTGGCTCCAGCACGATGGTGCGGAAGTTGAGGCGCGCTGCAGCCATGGCCAGCATGCGGGCAAGCTGACCGCCACCGATAATGCCGATGGTTCCTGATTTCCCGGTCACTTCCAAGGTCATTGCGGGGTGTCCATGGGGTATTCGGCAATGGCTGCCGTCTGGCGGGCGCGGTACTCGTCCAGCCGGTCGGCCAGATCTTCGTCGGATAGCGCAAGCACGGCGGCGGCGAGCAGAGCGGCATTGATGGCACCGGCACGACCGATGGCGAGTGTGCCAACGGGAATGCCTGCCGGCATCTGGACGATGGAATAGAGACTATCCTGCCCCGACATGGTCTTGGACTGCACGGGGACACCAAATACCGGAAGCGGTGTCAGTGAAGCCGTCATGCCCGGCAGATGGGCGGCACCGCCAGCACCGGCGATGATGACCTTGAAACCTTCGTCACGCGCGCCGCTGGCGAAACTGAACATCCTCTCCGGTGTGCGGTGGGCGGAAATGATGCGCGCTTCATATTCCACATCCAGCGCATCCAGCGTGTCGGCTGCGTTTTTCATGGTCTCCCAGTCGGACTGGCTTCCCATGATGATGGCGACGGGCGGTGTCTCTGTGCTCAACGGTCTCTCCGTATCAGGCAATGATATCAGGAATAATCTGGTCTTCGATCTGGGTCATCTTGTCCTTGATGACCAGCTTTTTCTTCTTCATCCGCTGAATGCGCAATGCTTCGCAGTTGGTCTGGATCATCGCATTGATCGCGGCATCGTAGTCTTCGTGCTCCTGCCGCAGTCTTGCAAGTGCAAGCCTGACATCAGCGTGGTCCTGATCGGGCATCTGTTTATCCCCATATGATACAACCGGACCGCCATCCGGCCATTTTGTTGTCGCTCTTGGTGCCTGTACCACCAAATGACGGTAACGGGAAGTTTCCCTCATGTGCATTTTGCCTAGATATTGCCTTGATTCTGCCTTCGACAAGCCGGGCGTTCCATGTCACATTGGTGTCGTAAACCTGAAACTCCAGCGATGGAGCGCTGGAGGTAGGTTCAACAAGGAAGGACGTGCCGCATGACCATTCAGGCTCATATTGCATCGCTGGAAAAGAAACACGGTGCTCTTGAGGAGGAGCTCGAAACCGTTCTCGCTTCCCCCTCTTCGGATGATAAGCAGATTGTGGATCTTAAACGCAAAAAACTGCGCCTGAAGGACGAAATGCAGAGGCTGCAAGCCTCCACCACGCATTGATCAAACCATATCTTTGTTGCCTGACGTCAGTATAGTTTACGTCGCAGCCTGAAAGCCCGGCTCTGATTGCTTTTGCGATCAGGGCCTTTTTTACGCGTATGTCCCGGCGTTTAGAGCGGCAGTCCGTCCCAGAGAAGTTTCAGCGCGGCCAGAAAGGCCATGCCATACATCAGTGGATAAAAGACCGCTGGTTTCATGTATTTCACCACTTTCGCCCCGGCAAAGGTCGCAACCATGGCAACCGGCAACAGCATGGCTGACGTGGTGAGGTTGGTGGCATCCAGCGCGCCGAGCGCGAAATAGGGTATGAGCTTTATCGCGTTCATAATCGCAAAGAAGCGAACGCTCATGCCGGTATAGACTTTAGGGTCCAGTTTCAGCGGCAGCACGTAAATCTGGAATGGTGGCCCGCCCGCATGTGCCACGAAGCTGGCATAACCCGAAAGGCTGGACCAGATCGTCGCCCTTACCGGGCGCTGGCCTTTCGCCGGCGTTTCCAACCCACCGTGAGAGGTTCTGTACGCCTCATAGAAATAGCGCAACACGAAGATAATGGTGACGCTCGCCACCACCAGACGCATGGCATCGGGCGAAATCATGCTCGACATCGCCCAACCCAGCGTTATGCCGACAATCGCCCCCGGCAGCATGATCAACAGGGTCTGACGGTGATTGTATTTGCGCCAGGCAATCAGCGCGACGATATCCATCACCACGAGAATGGGCAGAAAGATCGCAGCCGCCTGTACCGGCGGCACGGCGAGCGCCATCAAAGGCACACCCATCAGCGCCAATGCGCCGCCCAGCCCGCCTTTGGAAAGGCCAACGAGGATGACCGCGGGGATGGCAACGAGGAAAAAATGGAAATCAGCTAGCATGGATGGACGGTTGATCCTTTCGCCTGTCCGGTTTATCGGAAGTATGACATGAAAACGAGTGCAGATTACGCGGGAAGCGTCCTGTCTGCGGAAAATGGAAAAACCGATGACTGCACCCAAAGACCGCTGCCGACTCGTTCTGATCGTTCCTGCTCACGACGATACCGACCATCAGGCCAAGACATTGGAAGATGCGCTGCGTGGCGGCGATGTCGCGTCTGTCATCATTCCGCAATATGGTCTTGACGATGCGGCTTTCCAGAAACTGGCGGAAACGCTGGTGCCGATCGTTCAGGAAGCCGGTGCCGCGGCACTCGTCGCAGGCGACAGCCGCACGGCCAGCCGCGTCAAGGCAGATGGCCTGCACGTGATGGGCGGGGCAGATGCGCTTTCCGAAGCCGTCGAGAGTTTTTCGCCGAAGCTCATCGTCGGTGGCGGCAATGCCGATGACCGTCACAAGGCGCTGGAGCAGGGTGAGAGCAACCCCGACTACATGTTCTTCGGCAAGCTGGAAGGTGATATCAAGCCGGAAGCGCACCCCAAGAATATGGCGCTTGGCGAATGGTGGGCGTCCATGATCGAAATCCCTGTTATCATCATGGGCGGGTCGGATGTCGCTTCCGTCATCCCCGTTGCTGAAACGGGCGTTGAATTCGTGGCCTTGCGTCTGGGTGTGTTCAGCCATGCGGGCGGTCCTGCGCAGGCGGTTGCCGAAGCGAATGCGCTGCTTGACGAAAAAGCGCCACGGTTTGGCGGTTGATACAGGCGATGATCGCTCGTTTGCTTCCTTTCCGTCTGTCCCTTTCGGCTCTTGCCCTGGCTTGCGCCTTGTTTCCGCACGTCGTTTTTGCGCAAGATGCGACCCCGGCACAGCCACAGTCCGACCTTTTGCCGGGTGTGGGAACGAACGCGCCGCAGCCGGATGTTACGCCTGCGGATGAGGATACCGATTTCGGCCCCGCCAAGCCCGATGGCCCCGAGGTCCTGTCGCGCCCGTCCGATGCGAATGCCGAACCGATCCGCAAGGGCCGTGTGGGTACCAGCGATCAGAAGGATTTGCAGCCGTCCGAAGGCGTCAATGTCTACCAGCGCATGGGAGCGGATCTGCCAGCCCTTCCGCCGGAAAAGAAATTCCTCGGCAAGGTCGATGAGGCCTTCGGTCACTATCAGCGCGGCGAATATGTCCAAGCGCTCTCCAAGGCGCTGACCCGCGCCCAGACGGGTGACGCTGCCGCACAGACACTGGTCGCTGAAATGATGTCGCGTGGCTTCGGCATTGCCCGCGACGACAAGACTGCGGCCTTCTGGTACGAGCAGGCTGCCAAGGGTGGCGATCCCGTCGCCATGTTCAAATATGCCCTGCTTCTGATGGAAGGCAAAATCGTCAAGCACGACAAGAAGCTGGCCGACGATTACATGCACCGCGCCGCACAGGCGGGCAATGGCGAAGCCGAGTTCAACTGGGCGCAAATCCTCGTGTCGCAGACGCCCGGACCCAACGGCCTGCATGCCGCCTTGCCATTTTACGAAAAATCCGCCGAAAAAGGCATTGCCGATGCGCAGTATGCCGTGTCGCAAATCTACTGGAACCTCAAGGACATTCCTGCCGATAAAAAGGCGAAAGCCCGAGAATGGTTGACGCGCGCTGCAAAGGCCGGTTTCGATACGGCGCAGGTCGATCTTGGTGTCTGGCTGGTCAACGGCGTGGGCGGCGCGCGCAATCTCGAAGAAGGCTTCCGCTGGCTCTACGGCGCAGCACAACGGGGCAATGTCGTGGCCCAGAACAAGGTGGCGCATCTCTACATTCAGGCGCTCGGCACCAAGCCAGACCCGGTGGAGGCAGCCAAATGGTATGTGCTGTCGCGCCGTGCGGGACTGAAAGACCCCGGACTGGAGGATTTCTATCTCGGCATCGAAGAAGATCAGCAAAAGAAGGCTATCGAGGCTGCCAACCGCTTTCGCCCAGCGTGAGCCTGGCGCCAGCTTTCGGCTTTTTACCTTGAATTCCAGCGCGTTTTGTGGTCTTGAACCGCACACTTTCAATCAGAAACCGCATTTGCGTGCCTGCTGGAAATTTCGGCTAGCAGGTTCAGCCACCTTTCAGGAACATCTTCATGGCCCGTTCAGCCCTTCTCAATGTCATGGTTCAGGCCGCGCTCAAGGCCGGAAAATCTTTGTCGCGTGACTTCGGTGAAGTGCAGAACCTGCAGGTTTCGGTCAAGGGACCCGGCGATTTCGTGTCGCAGGCAGACCTCAAGGCCGAAAAGATCGTTCACGACGAACTGATGAAGGCCCGCCCAACCTACGATTTCCTGGGTGAAGAAGGCGGCGAGGAAAAAGGGTCCGATGGCGCGCATCGCTGGATCGTCGATCCCCTGGATGGCACCACCAACTTCCTGCACGGCATTCCGCAGTTCGCCGTTTCCATCGCGCTGGAGCGCAACGGTGAAGTCGTCGCCGGTGTCATCTTCAATCCTGCGACGGACGAGCTTTACACCGCTGAGCGTGGCAGCGGCGCGTTCCTCAACGATCGCCGCATTCGTGTGGCCGCCCGTAAGCAGATCACCGATTGCGTCGTCAGCTGCGGCGTTCCGCATCTGGGCCGCGGCAATCACGGCAAGTTCCTGGTCGAGCTTCGTCACACTATGGGCGAAGTGGCAGGCATCCGCCGCTTCGGCGCGGCCTCGCTCGATCTCGCCTACGTCGCAGCTGGCCGTCTGGACGGTTTCTGGGAAGCCGAACTCGCACCTTGGGACATGGCCGCTGGCCTCGTTCTTATCCGTGAAGCGGGTGGTTTCGTCAGCGACATGAAGGGCGGACAGGACATTTTCGGCACAGGCAGCGTCGTTGCCGGAAACGAATATATCCACAAGGCGCTCAGCGAAGTCATCAACCGTCCGATTCCGGGCCGTTAAACCCCTTTTTTCGCTGACCTATCTTTCGAAGAGGCGTCTTGAGACGCCTCTCTTGCCACGCCACGCAAAAAGCCTTGTGGCGTAACCGGCTTTTCACTTCAATTCGTCGTAATTTTCCACTAGCTTCCGGGCGTACCGTGAATGCCTGCCGAATCCTCGTGGATTTCGCGCGGGCGTTGCGGCCATACCAGAGGGAATGAGCACTATGGCGGATACGGAACGGCTCGACGTCGGCGTCGAGAGATCGGTGACGAAGCAATATCATCACAAGCTGTCGAGCCCCACGCCCTTTTTGTGGACGATGATCCTCTTCCTCATCATCGTCGCCTTCCTCGCTGCCATCCTCTTTCGTCAGGCACAGACGGCCTTCATGACCAATCCGGGTCTGAACGGCTTCATTCTCGGCGTTCTCGTCATCGGCATCATTCTGGTTTTTACGCAAATCCTCTCGCTTCGCCCGGAAGTGCGCTGGTTCAACGGTTTTCAGGCCGCTGGAAATGTCGACAAGGCTGGTCGCACGCCCAAGCTGCTTGCACCCATGCACTCGGTCATCGGCAAGCGCGGCGAAGTGCGGCTTTCGATCGTCACGCAGCGGTCCATTCTCGATTCCATTGCAACACGGCTGGACGAATCTCGCGACACGTCGCGTTATCTTATTGGCCTGCTCGTGTTCCTCGGCCTGCTCGGCACGTTCTGGGGCCTGATTGGCACCATCGCCGCCATCAGCGACGTCATTCAGGGGCTGGACCCCACATCGGGCGATACCAACGACATTTTGTCTTCGTTGAAATCCGGTCTCACCGCGCCGCTGTCTGGAATGGGTACGGCGTTTTCGTCTTCGCTTCTCGGTCTGTCCGGCTCGCTCATTCTCGGTTTTCTCGACCTTCAGGCTGGCCGCGCGCAGAACCGGTTTTACACGGAGCTCGAAAACTGGCTGTCGTCTGTCACCGATCCGGGAACCGATGTCGCGGGTGAGGCGAAGGTCAGTGGCTATGGCGCTGTCGGCACGGAGCGGTCGCTAGCTGCCATGACAAGCCTTGCTGAAGGCATTCAGGGCTTGGTAAAAAACATGCGCGGCGAGCAGCAGATGCTGCGTGACTGGATTGAGGCGCAGCAGGAAGAGTCGCGGGCGTTGCGCCGGACGCTGGACAGGCTGTCTGCACGCATCGATGCCGAACAGAAAACCACCGGTCGTCCTGCCCGTCACGATAACGGGAGCGAGTGATCATGGCGCTTGGGCGCAATCGCCGTCGCGACCGGAGTGTCGATTACTGGCCGGGTTTTGTGGATGCCTTGTCCACGCTGCTCATGGCCATCATGTTCCTGCTCACCGTTTTCGTGCTGGCGCAGTTCATACTCTCGCGGGAAATTTCCGGCAAGGATGAAGTTCTCAATCGGTTGAACAACCAGATTTCCGAACTCACTGAGTTGCTGGCGCTCGAGAAGGGCAGCAAGCAGGACATCGAAGATACGCTCGCCAATCTGCAATCCACGCTCGCGGTTTCGGAAAGCGAACGTTCCCGTTTGCAGTCTTTGCTGGATTCGGGCGCGGGCAATAGTTCTGCTGCCAATGCACGGGTCGGCCAGCTTTCCGGAGAGCTTGAGGATGCACGACAGGCGGGCGCACGGGCATCGTCGCAGATCGATCTTCTGAACCAGCAGATCGCAGCACTTCGCGCGCAGATCGCTTCGGTCGAATCCGCCCTGCAGGCGTCCGAAGCAAAAGACACGTCGTCACAGGTCAAGATCGCCGATCTCGGCCGTCGCCTGAATGTGGCGCTGGCGCAGCGTGTGCAGGAGCTGAACCGCTACCGCTCAGACTTCTTCGGGCGTTTGCGCGAAATTCTGTCCGACCGTGAGAACATCCGCATTGTCGGCGACCGTTTCGTCTTCCAGTCCGAAGTCCTGTTTCCGTCCGGCGGCAACGACCTGAACCCCGAGGGACAAGTGGAGATGGCCAAACTTGCCACCGCCATCATTGATCTCGCCAAGGAAATCCCGGCAGAAATCAACTGGGTGCTGCGCGTGGACGGGCATACCGATAATGTTCAGCTGTCGGGCAATGGCCGTTTTCGCGACAACTGGGAACTCTCCTCGGCCCGCGCAACTTCGGTGGTCAAATACCTTGTCTCCAAGGGCGTCCCCGCCAACCGGCTGGTCGCTGCCGGTTTCGGGGAATACCAACCGCTTGCGGAAGGCGATACGCCGGAAGCGCGTTCTCAGAACCGACGCATCGAGTTGAAGCTGACGGAGCGGTAGGGCATCGACTTCACCGCCCTCATCATGAGCGTGTCGAAGCACGAGGTTAAGCGTAGAGCGTGCGGCTCAATGCTTCGTGGGTGCTATGCGCGACCTCCGCGTGGAGAGCGACGCCCTTCAAGGAAGGCGTATTCCTTAAATAGACTTCGCCAGTGTCACGACGTCATCGTCACCGCCGGTTTCGAACTGTAGGCGCGCGAGTTTTGCGTAGAGGCCGCCTTGGCGGATCAGGCTCTGGTGGTTGCCTTCCTCGATGATCCGGCCTTCGTCCATGACCAGAATGCGATCTGCCTTCAGCACGGTGGCCAGACGGTGGGCAACGACGATGGTGGTGCGTTTGGCGATCAACTGATCCAGCGCTTTTTGCACCAGCGTCTCGCTTTCGGCATCCAGCGCCGAGGTTGCTTCGTCTAGCAGCAGAATGGGCGCGTTGCGAAGGATGGCACGGGCAATGGCGATGCGTTGGCGCTGGCCGCCTGATAGCGTCACTCCGCGTTCGCCTGCGACGGTGTCGTAGCCATCATGCAGCTTGGTGATGAAACCATCGGCCTGGGCCGCGATTGCGGCAGCGCGGACTTCTTCGCGCGTGGCGTTGGGTTTGCCGAAAGCGATGTTGTCGTGGATCGATGACGCGAAAATCGCCACATCCTGCGGCACGATCGCAAGACGCGAGCGTAAATCTTCCAGCGTGACCGAACGGATATCCGTGCCATCGACGGTGATGCGCCCGGCTTGCGGATCATAAAAACGCATCAGCAGAGAAAAGACGGTGCTTTTGCCCGCACCCGATGGGCCGACGATGGCGACGGTTTCGCCCGCCGTGACCGTGAAGGACAGTTCGGTAAAAATGGGCCTGCCAGCGCCATTTGGATAATGAAAAGCAACGTTTTCGAAGCTTGCCTCGCCGCGTGCCGGTGCGGGCAGGGCAAGCGGAGCCAGGGGGTCTTCGACGGGCGATATCTCGTTTAACAGTTCGGACAGCCGTTCTGCCGCACCTCCTGCCTGCGAAAGTTCACCCCAGACTTCGGAAAGCTGGCCGAGCGAGCTTGCGGCGATGACGGCGTAAAGGACGAACTGGCTGAGTGTTCCCGCCGAGATCGTACCGACCAGAACCCCGTGCGCGCCGTACCACAGGATGGCAACGACGCTACCGAAGACGAAGCTGATGGCGACAGCCGTCAATACAGCGCGGGCACTGATGGCGGCGCGTGCGCCCTCATAGGCTTTTTCGACCGCATCGTTGTAACGGCCGTTGGCCAGCGTCTCGGCGCTGAAGGACTGGATCGTCCGGCTCGCAGACATGGTTTCAGCCGCAAAAGCTGCCGACGCCGCAAGCGTGTCCTGCGTCGTTCTGGAGCGTGAGCGAACGGAGCGGCCAAAGGCGATCAGGGGGAAGACGATCAAGGGAATGGCCAGCAACGCCATGCCTGCAAGGCGCGGGCTGGTATAGACCATCATCACCACGCCACCGAGACAGAGCAGAATGTTGCGCAACGCCACCGAAGCGGATGAACCGAAAGCGGAACGGATCTGCACCGTGTCGGCGGTCAGTCTCGATGTCAGTTCGCCGGAATGATTGGTGTCGAAGAAGCCCTGCGACAACGAGGTCAGATGTGCGAAAACGTCGCGGCGCAAATCCGTGACGACCCGTTCACCGATGGTCATGACGTAATAATAACGCATGGCGCTGGCGATGGCGAGAACGACGGCGATGGCCAAGAGGACAGCGAAATAATTGTTGATCATCGCTCCGTCGGCACCTTCGAACCCATGATCGATGATGCGGCGTACGGCAAGTGGTAGGGCGAGCGTGGTGGCAGAAGACAGAACGAGTGCAAAAAGGGCTGCCGCCACCAGTCCCCGATACCGCTTCAAATAGGGAAAGAGGCTGGCCAGTGGTTTCGGCGTCTTGCGTCTTGCCGACTTCCGTTCCTGCATGTCTGCCACCTTATACTCCTGCATGTGCCAGCGTCGGCTGGGTTTTCCCCAGCTTGCGGCAACGTTCTGCTTTGCTCAAATGCGTCTTGCCAAGAGTGCGGCCAAGCGTAGGCAGGCACTTGTTATCTCGGTGACCTTCATGTATAGGCTCCGCATCGAATTGGGAAGCCATGGCCAAATGGTCTGGAGCTTCAATATTGAATTGGCTCAGTTGACGCAATTGCGGCAAATGGTCCGCACGTCACCAAAGCAGGAAGATTGTCATGAAGGCTGAAATTCATCCCGACTATCACATGATCAAAGTGGTCATGACCGATGGCACAGAATACGAAACATTCTCCACATGGGGTACCGAGGGTCAGACTATGAACCTCGAAATCGACCCGACTTCGCACCCAGCATGGACTGGCGGCAACCAGCAGCTCATGGACCGTGGCGGTCGTCTTTCGAAGTTCAACAAGCGTTTTGGCGGCCTCGGCCTCTAATCGTCTTGGATTTCTTGCATGCAAAAACCCCGGAGCGATCCGGGGTTTTTTGTTGTTTACGCTAAGGCTGGGCTGATGCGCGACGGTGTTAGGCGCACAAAAAAGCAGGCCGAAGCCTGCTTTTCATAATTTGTTGTGTGATGGAAACTCAGTTTCCTGCAAAGGCCGTACGAAGCAAGTTGAGCTGGGCCTGAACGCTGTTTTCGTTGTCTGGGACCTTGGTGGCTTCGGAAGGACGGTAGATCTCGCGGTCCAGCAAAGCGACGCGGTTTTGAAGGCGCAAGGAGCGGTCTACCAAATCCCGGAAGGATTCAGGCAGGTCGTTCCAGCCGGGTGCGTTGCGATCGACGTTGAAGTTATCGAGACGGACCTTGTTCTTTTCGCTCAGCACCTGATCGCGGCTCATCTCGCCGTTGTTGACCGCGCGCTGAAGCAGCAGCCAAGAGGCCATTTGCATGAGGCGCGTCGTCAGGCGCATCGATTCGGCAGCGTAAAGGACAGATGCCATACGCGGCAAAACCTTTGATGCGGCACGACCCGAACCATCCAGATAAGTAGCCGTCTCTTCCACCAAAGTCATACCCTCTGTATAGAGAGTTTTGAACTGGTTGGATGCTGCGGCCCGGCCAGCAAAGCTAATGGTATTCAAAACCTGTTCTGACATTTTTCCAAATCCTGCTTACGCACCATACTGGCAACGGGATAGAGGCTTAATAGTTCCGGCCTCTTTGTAGTTTCAGGATGATATCAATAACGCAAATGCGCAAGCTGATTATTAAAGAAAGGTTAATACCCACAGTTTTGGCACTATTTCCACGGCACAAAAAAAGAGCCGCAAAAGCGGCTCTCAAGGTAAAACAGGGAGAAAAATCAGACCAATTCGCCGATGGGAGAAACTGCCTGAAGTCCAGAAGAACTGAACATGTATAGTTATCGCTTATAAAGCTTAATTTTTCGTTAATGGTAAACGAAAAGCTGACCCATGTCGTAACGTTAACGAAACGTTCCTTGTGGTTTTAACCGCGAAAAAGGTTCTCCGCGGCCTTGCGACCTTCGGACTTCTTTTCACGTTCTGATTCCAGCCTTTCGATTTCCGTATGCAGAACTGCGATGCGCGCAGTCAATTCATCAACGGACAGCAGGCTTATGTCTCCACCGACAACGTGAGTCGTTGCTGGCTGCTTGGGAAGGTCGTCGTCGATACCACTCATATTCCAGCTCCCTTTTCCAGTTCGGCCTCTTCTGGCGGATATTGAGGCGCGCGCGGATCGAGCGACACACTTTCAGGCGTGGCCATTGGCGCTGCCGCTGCGGTGGAGAAATTCTCCTTCTCCGCTGTTGGCAACGTCGCCCGCTGCCTGGACCGGAACATAGCATAGGCGGTGATAAGGAGATGCGCCACTGCCGTCACGGCAAACAGCGCGTAGGGGCCGTAGGAGGTCATGATCGGGCCACCCAGTGTCGGTCCGATAATGGTGCCAATGCCGTAGAGCAGCAACAGCCCGCCGGAAACCTTCACGAAGTCCTCGGAAGAAGCATAGTCGTTGGCATGGGCAACGGCGATGGGGTAGAGCGCATTCGCAGAGGCGCCGTACAGCGCGATCATGCCGATCAATACATAGATCTGGCTGGGCTGAATGAGTGTTACGGCAAGGCCCGCAATTGCGGCCACGCCTGATAGTCCCGCCAGGACAAAACGACGATCTATTCTGTCGGAAAGCTTACCTGCCGGAAACTGCGCCAATGCGCCGATGAAGATGGTCACGCTGACCATGATGGCAATCGTGCTGGGATCAAGACCGGCGCGGGCACCGAACACTGCGCCCAGCGTACCATAGGCCCCGTTGGCGATGCCGATGAGCAAAATGCCGACGAAGGAGACCGGTGAGGTTCGGTAAAGCGCCGGTAGATCGAGTTTTACCTTTTTCAGCGGTTGTGGACTTTCCGCCTTTGACAGCATGGCGGGCATGATGGCGACGCAATAGATGATGGCGCAGACCATGAACAGGGACGTTGTGCTGACTGTGCCGAATGGCACGACCATCTGACCGGCCACAACACCAAACAGCGTGATGGCGATGTAGAGCGAGAATATCGCCCCGCGGCTTTCATTGGTGGCGCGTTCGTTCAGCCAGCTTTCGATGATCATCGAAGTGCCAGCGGTACAAAAGCCGGTGAGTGCGCGCAGGGCGACCCATGCGACATCGTCAATGAACAAGCCGGTTAAAAGCACCGTCAGGCAGATGAGCGCCACGAAGCTGCCGAACGCGCGGATGTGGCCTGCACGCCGGACGATGGCCGGTGCTACAAAGCAGCCGATAACGAAACCTGCCGCCCATGACGTACCGAGGAAACCGAGGACTTCGTTGGAATATCCTTCCGCTGATCCCCGCATGGGGAGCAGCAGGCCCTGCAGACCATTGCCCAGAAACAGAAACAAGGTGCTGGATAAAAGAGCGAATACGGGTAGAAGGTTTCTGCTCATAAAGCCACTCTCATGCTAGCGATTCATGGTGTAGATCTGGGTCGGCGACGCGCCAATAGATTGCCTGTCCTTGGTGAACATTAAAAATGTCCAGCCTGTGACGCTGTTTCAATAAAGCCAAAAGGTTTCATGATGACGAAGGCGATCGGCCTTTTTTTGCTTCTGGCGATGTGTATCCAGCTCATCCGCCCGCTCGACCTGCCGGGACTGCGGCGGCGCGGCGATTGCTGGAAGATTGCGGCTGCGGCATTTGTCATCTGGACACTGGTGCTATTGCTGCGGCCGTGATGGATGTGGGAGGGAGTTTCCTGCCGGGGAGGCAGCGAAACTCCACAACCTCATGGGAACATCATAGCTTTCTCTTCAGATACTGTTCGACCTGCCGCCTTTCCCAATTCGCGTTGAGGAACGGCACCATATCGAAGGTTCTCAACCCATGCCCCACAAGGGCGATGCCCAGGCCAAGTGCTGGCCATACGGCCCAGAAATAGTGTGGGCTGGTGAGAAGATTGACGACCGCCAGAAAAGCGATGATTATAAAATATCTGACGACATGCAAGTAAAACGCCTTGATACTACGCACGCGGGTAAAGGCGATAGCTTCTTCGGCTTCCGCAGTGTTGGTTGGTGTTGTCGGCATTTCTTTTTGATCCTGTTCGGTTAGTTGCGATACATCGATCTCGAAGATGGCGGCCAATGTTTTCAGGGTCTCAAGACTTGGTGCCTGCCCACGCTCGATCCGTTGAATGGTGCGTGTGCTGAGGCCGCTGATGGTCGCCAGTTGCTCCTGCGACCAGCCCCGTTGAAGTCTCAGTTTCTGTATCAACATTGCCGTCTCTCCAATTTCGATGCCGAACATCTGCATGGGATCAGTTCTCGCCACCACGACACCAGGCCGACTGTCGTGTCGGTGTCGGGTGCTTCTGGACGGTTTTTGCATGCACGACGGATATTGCGTCGGCTCGGGGTGATTTTGAAGGGGAAAGCGGCGTTAAAAACAAAACCGCCCGCGACATGGTCACGAGCGGCTTTCCAATGGCTTGAAATAGCTGAGCTCAAGCGGCCTTTTCGAGTTCCTGCTTCCAGTTGCCGAGGGCTGCCAGCGTGTTCATCTCGGCGCGGTGGCGGAAGGCGCGTTGGCCTGCGGCGACATTCTCCGGCTTGCCGCCCCATGCCTTTATAGCGGAGTCCTGAAGAGCGCGGCCATAAGAGTAGGTCAGGGACCAAGGCAGGTCATAACCGCTGTTCATGGCGGAGAGGTGTGCAGTTGCCTCTTCGGACGACTGGCCACCGGAGAGGAAGGCGATACCTGGAACTGACGGTGGCACGGTGGCTTTGAGAACCTTCACGGTCGTTTCCGCCACTTCGGCAACCGATGCCTTGCGCGCGTTCTTGCCATCGATGATCATGTTCGGCTTCAGGACCATGCCTTCGAGATTGACGCGCGCGTCATAGAGATCAGTGAAGACTGTACGCAGAACCCACTCGGTGACTTCGGCGCAACGGTCGATGCTATGGGTGCCGGGTTCGCCGTCCATCAACACTTCCGGCTCTACGATCGGCACGATGCCCGCCTGCTGGCAGAGTGCAGCGTAACGGGCAAGCGCCTGCGAATCCGCCTTGATCGAGCCCCATGTGGGCAAGCCGTCGCCGATGTTGATGACGCCGCGCCATTTGGCGAAACGCGCACCAGTGTCGTAATATTTCTTCAGGCGTTCAGCGAGGCCATCGAGACCTTCGGTCACGGTTTCGCCGGGAAAGAACGCCTGAGGCTTGGCGCCAGTATCGACCTTGATGCCTGGAATGCTGCCTGCAGCCTTGATGATATCGACAAACGGCGTGCCATCGGCAGCTTTCTGGAACAGCGTTTCTTCGTAGAGAATCACGCCAGAGATGCACTTCGTCATCGCTTCGTCTGTGCGGAACAGCATTTCGCGATAATCGCGTCGGCTCGTTTCCGTCGATTCCAGATTGATGGTGTCGAAACGCTTTTTGATGGTTCCGGTGGACTCATCCGCAGCCAGCAAACCCTTGCCATTGGCGACCATTTTTGCTGCAATATCTTCAAGACGCTCAGTCATTTTCAATCTCCCTTAGCACAATGAATTTGGGTTATCAGAAGTTCCAAGGCAGGAAAATGGCACGCTAAATCATTGAAACGATTGAAATCATTTCAATCGTTTGAAACTTTAGGAAATCTTTAAAAATTTTAAAAGTTCGATGGTGAGTTTTGGGGCGAGATGGAAATACCTCCTATCGGCCGCCATCCTTGGGCTTGACCCAAGGATCTAACGACCCACAGACCAGCCGTCATCAATCCTCGGGTCAAGCCCGAGGATAACGTCCTGTGTGGGGGAGGCTGGCGAGGTGGGCGGCGTTATCTGTCCTTGCCTGATCTCTTACCCTTACTTGTGCTCGTGCAGAATAGCGACGCCGGGAAGGACCTTGCCTTCCATCCATTCCAGGAACGCGCCGCCTGCGGTCGAGATGTAGGTGAAGTCATCTGCCACGCCTGCGTGGTTCAACGCGGCCACCGTATCGCCACCACCGGCGACGGAAACGAGCTTGCCGGATTTGGTGCATTCGGCGGCGTGCTGGGCCGCTGCAACGGTTGCCTTGTCGAAAGGCGCGATTTCGAAGGCGCCGAGGGGGCCGTTCCAGACCAGCGTTTCAGCGCGGGAAATCCAGCCCTTGATGGCTTCGACGGATTTTGGGCCGACGTCAAGAACCATGGCATCTTCAGGGATCGCGTTTATGTCAACGACTTCGTTTTCGGCGTTGGCCTTGAACTCGCGGGCGATCACGCCGTCCTCCGGCAGTACGATGGCGCAGCCTGCGGTCGCGGCTTCGATCATGATCTGCTTTGCGGTTTCGGCCAGATCATGCTCGCACAGCGACTTGCCGACATTGGTGCCGCGTGCGGCAAGGAAGGTGTTGGCCATTCCACCACCGATGACCAGTGCATCCACCTTTTTGACGAGGTTCATCAAGAGATCGATCTTGCTCGATACCTTTGCACCGCCGACGATGGCAACGACCGGACGGGCAGGGGCGCCGAGGCCTTTTTCCAGGGCTTCAAGCTCTGCCTGCATGGTGCGGCCAGCGTAAGCGGGCAGGTGGCGAGCTAGGCCTTCGGTGGAGGCGTGGGCGCGGTGGGCTGCGGAAAACGCATCATTGACATAGATGTCACCGTTCTTTGCTAACTCCGTGACGAAGGCCGCGTCGTTCGTCTCTTCGCCCTTATGAAAACGGGTATTCTCCAGAAGCAGGATATCGCCATTCTTCATGGCAGCAACTGCATCTGCAGCCGGAGTGCCGATAGCTTCGGAAGCAAAATGAACAGTGTGGCCCAGAACCTCTTCCACCGAGGAGGTGATGAGGGACAGCGACATATCCGCGACTGGTGCACCTTTAGGGCGGCCGAAATGGGCCAGCAGGATGACCTTCGCGCCCTTTTTCGACAATTCGAGGATCGTCGGCGCAACACGCTCGATGCGGGTCTTGTCCGTTACCTTGCCGTCAGCAACCGGCACGTTGAGATCGACGCGAACGAGAACGCGCTTTCCGGCGATGTCGGTGAGGTGATCGAGGGTCTTGAAGGCGGGCATGTGTCGATCCTGATGTCGTTGAATGGAACGGGTTTGCGCGCGAACATACTATGCCTGACTGATGGTGCAAGACGGTTACCGATCATTTTCGGCCACGTCCACGCGATCCGGTTCAGCAGGTATATCGTTACCGGCGGCCTGCGCTTTGCGTGTCGCCCGTTTTTCGGCAAAATAGGTCCGGGTCCGCTGAACGATTTCCTTGAGACTGATGAAAACCGGCAAGGCCGTAGCAGGTGCCACCGGTTCCAGCGAAATGCCGACGCTGGAAACCGCATGATTTTCATCGAGATCACGCACGATGAGGATGAGCCATCCCAGCCTGACGCGATCGGCATATTCGGGTTTGCCGCCCAGGCGGCTTTCGATCAGCTCAGCAATCGTCATGGTTAGTTCCTGCGCATTCAGCAGGCCGGGACCATAGGATGCATCGAGCTCTTTCGCAGGACGTTGCGGAGAAATGGAAAAGGTTCCGAAAATGTCCTCGTCATCCTTCGTCACGGGTTTGGCGCTGGCAAACAACCGGTCCAGTAGGCGGGTGTAGCTGGGCATGACGAACAGGTAGACCAAATCCTTTTCTCGCAGCCGGCCCGCATATTGATAGCGAATGGACTTGCCATCACGCACCACCAGCGATGGCATCGCCCAGCGCGGAATGCGTTCGCCCTGCAAAATGGCGCTGCCCTTGGCGACCCGGTAGGAAATCAGCTCATGGTTGGCGGTGCCGGGCAGGTCTACTTCCAGCTTGTCAACATCGCCCATGCGTGGCGGTACGATGAGGCCGAGGCGGGTTGCGACGGGCTTGATCGTCCAACCCTGTATCAAAAGCGAGACCAGCACGATGATGAAGGCGGCATTGAAATAGGTTTCCGCTCCTTCCAGGCCACCCAATGATGGCAGAATAGCAAGAAGGATCGATACAGCGCCACGCAGGCCCACCCAGGCCACGAAGGTGGTTTCCTGTTGCGTATAGTTGAACGGCATGAGGCTGAGCCACACCGCGAGCGGTCTGGCGATGAAAATGAGGAACAGTGCCAGCAACACGGCTGGCACGATGATGGCGGGGAATTGCGACGGTGTGGCAAGCAGGCCAAGCATCAAAAACATGATGATCTGCGCCAGCCACGTCATGCCTTCATGAAAACGTCGAATGGCGCCCTTGGCCAGAATTTTGCGATTGCCGGCAACGATGCCCGCGACATAAACAGCGAGGAATCCGCTGCCGTGCAACGCGCCGGTAAAGGAGAAGACCAGCAAAGCAAGGGCGAGTACGAGGATCGGCACAAGACCTCGATCCACCTGGAAGCGGTTGACGACATTGACGATCATCAACCCGCCCAAGACACCGAACACAATGCCGAGCACCATTTCCTGGAGGAACAGCAGGATGAAGCTGGTGTCGAAGCCTGCAAAACCTTGCCCCTTTGCCACCACCTCCACCAATGCAATCGTGAGGAAGATCGCCATTGGATCATTGGTGCCGGATTCGACTTCCAGCGTGGATCGCACCTGATCGCGAATATGAATGCCGCCAATGCGCAGCAGGAAGAAGACGGCGGCCGCATCTGTCGAGGCGACGATAGAACCGAGCAGCAAGCCTTCCAACCAGGAAAAACCGAGCAGAAGGGCTGCGGCACCTGCAAAAAAGACGGATGTCAGGACTACGCCGACGGTAGCAAGCGATATGGACGGTCCTGCAGACAGTCTGAAGGACTGGATGGACGTGCCGAAGCCCGAATCGAACAGGATGACAGCCAGCACCAGCGACCCCAGCATATAGGCGAGCGGGTTGTTGCTGAAATGAATGCCCAGCCCATCCGTGCCTGCGGCCAGGCCAATGACGAGAAACAGCAGCAGCAGCGGTGCGCCGAAGCGATAAGCGATCAGGCTCGAAAAGGCTGCAACGAGGACGAGAACGGTGCCGACCAGCAGCAAGATGTAAAATGATTCCACGCCACGTCCTTTTCCTGAAAGGCCGCGTGGCATGCAAGCTCCCGCACGTCAGCAGTCAATGCGCCACGTTTTGGACGGCCACGGCGCTTTTTGTTTCGCGCAGCGGGCAGGGCAAGGCGAGGTGTATCGAATGATACGGCAGGGCAGGATACGCAGAGCTACGCGACCGAATCCCTAAAGATGATTTTTCCGGGCGAAAATGGACCAGAGCAAGGCGGATGTGGGGAAAATTGACTGTGTTACACTTGAAGCGACGGAAGGGGTAAGGAATAGGTGTGTAAAGCGTAGCTTGACGCTTGTCGAATTGATTGATAGCCATGCCCTATGAAAATTCGAAACGTGATCCACAAAGGTTTGCGCCGTTTGATCGAGGATGATGACGCGACCGTCTTGCAGGCTGCCGTTGTGCCGAAACTCCTTCGCATCGTTTCCTTCCTTCAGGATATGGAGCGGGAAGATGAGTTGCGCACGGTTCCGAGCTGGAAGGCTCATCAGCTCACCGGAGATCGTAAAGGCACCTGGAGCCTGTTCGTAACCAAGAACTGGCGGATCACACTCCGGATCGATCAAACCGAAATCGAGATCATTGATCTCGATTATGAAGACTACCACTAGGAGGTGGCTATGAAAGCGATGCAAGGCATTCGTCTGAAGACCCCCGCTCATCCCGGCGGCTTCATTAAAAGTGAGATTATTAAACCTCTTGGGCTGTCTGTAACGGGCGCAGCTCACGTTCTGGGCATTACACGAGCGGCATTATCGGCTCTGTTGAATGAACGTTCGCATCTCTCGCCGGAAATGGCTTTGAGGATCGAAAAAGCCTTCGGTGTGTCGATGGACACGCTGATGAGGATGCAGAACAGCTTTGACATTGCCCAGACGCGCAAGCGGGAAGGGGAGATTCATGTCGCACCGTTCAACGGCAAGCCAGTCGATCTGCAAACGGCCTGACCTGACCTGACAATGACTGACGCCCATAAACACAAAACCCGGCGGGATCACTCCAGCCGGGTTTTGCTTATTCACTACCTGACAAAAATCAGAACGTCTTGAAGAGTGCCACTGCCGTGTCGGACATGCGGTTGGAGAAGCCCCATTCGTTGTCGTACCAAGTGAGGATACGCACGAAGTTGCCTTCCATGACCTTGGTCTGGTCCGTTGCGAAGATGGAGGAGTGGCTGTCGTGGTTGAAGTCACGGGATACCAGCGGCTCGTCGGTGTAGCCGAGGATGCCTTTCAGCTTGCCGTTGGAGGCAGACTTGATGGCTTCGTTGATTTCTTCGACGGTCGTTGCCTTCTTGGCGACGAACTTGAAGTCGACGACCGAGACGTTTGGCGTTGGAACGCGGATCGATGTGCCGTCCAGCTTGCCTTTGAGGTGCGGCAGCACCAGGCCGACGGCCTTTGCAGCGCCGGTCGACGTCGGGATCATGGACAGGGCTGCGGCGCGGGCGCGGTACAGATCCTTGTGCATGGTGTCCAACGTCGGCTGGTCGCCGGTGTAGGAGTGGATCGTGGTCATGAAGCCGTGGTCGATGCCGACGGCATCATCAAGAACCTTGACGACAGGAACCAGGCAGTTGGTGGTGCAAGACGCGTTGGAGATGACGAGGTGGTCCTTCGTCAGCTGGTCGTGGTTGACACCAAAGACGACCGTCAAATCCGCACCTTCGGCAGGGGCCGAAATGATGACGCGCTTGGCACCTGCTGTGAGGTGAGCGGCGGCCTTGTCACGGGCGACGAAGATGCCGGTGCATTCCAGCGCGATATCGACGCCGAGTTCGCCATGTGGCAACTGTGCAGGGTCGCGAACGGCCGTAACCTTGATCGGCTTGCCGCCACCGACGATGATGGTGTCGCCTTCGACCTTTACGTCTGCCGGGAACCGGCCGTGGATGCTGTCATAGCGCAGCAGGTGCGCACTGGTTTCAACGGGACCGAGGTCGTTGATGGCAACGACTTCGATGTCCGTGCGGCCGGATTCCACGATAGCGCGAAGGACGTTGCGGCCGATGCGGCCAAAACCATTGATGGCAACTTTTACAGTCATATACATACTCCCGATCAATATTTTCGTTTTTGTATGGAACGGTGACGGCGCTAGCCGTCAGCCCAGCTTCGCTTCTGCGGCAGCGACCACGGCTTCTGCGGTGATGCCGAAATGCTTGTACAGGTCCTTCGCAGGCGCGGATGCACCGAAGGAATTCATGCCGATGAACGCGCCGTCATTGCCGATGAAATAATCCCAGCCCTGACGAATGGCAGCTTCTACGCCGACCTTGACCGGCGAATTGCCGATGATGGCCTTGCGATAGGTTTCCGGCTGTTCCTTGAAGAGTTCGAAGCAAGGAACGGAAACGACGCGGGTGGAGATACCCTTGACCTTCAGGTCAGCGGCAGCCTTTAGCGCAATCTCGACTTCCGAACCGGATGCGAAGATCGAAACCTTTGCGTCGCTTGCCGAAACCAGTTCGTATGCGCCGTAAGATACGAGGTTCTTCTCCTCGTAATCCTTGCGGGCAGGTGCAAGGTTCTGGCGTGTGAGGGCCAGTGCAGACGGACGGTTTTTCTGATGCAGGGCAAACTGCCAAGCTTCCGCTGTTTCCGTTTCATCCGCAGGGCGGAAGACCAGAAGGTTTGGAATGGCGCGCAGGGCTGCGATCTGCTCCACCGGCTGGTGCGTCGGGCCGTCTTCGCCAACGCCGATCGAGTCATGCGTCAGCACGTGAACGACGCGAATGCCCATGAGTGCGGCAAGGCGGATCGATGGACGGCAATAATCCGAGAAGATCAGGAAGCCACCAGCGTATGGAATGAGACCGCCATGCAGGGCGATGCCGTTCATGGCCGCTGCCATTCCGTGTTCGCGAATGCCGTAATGCAGGTAACGACCAGAGAAATCTGTCGGTGTGATCGACTTCATCTGGCTGGTCTTGGTGTTGTTGGACGGCGTCAGGTCGGCAGAGCCGCCAATCGTTTCAGCCAGGATGCCATTGATGACTTCGAGCGTGTCTTCGGATGCCTTGCGGGTCGCAACCGTCGGGTTATTCGCGGCGACCTTCTTCTTGAAGGCGTCGATGGAGCTATCGAAGTTGCCGGTCAGATCACCGGCAAAGCGGCGCTTGAATTCTGCCTTCTTGTCGCCATCGGTCGCTTCCAGGCGGGCTTCCCATTCCTGACGGGTCTTGGTGGAGCGCAGACCGGAAAGACGCCATGCGTCCAACACGTCTTCTGGAATGACGAAAGGCTCGGCTTCCCAGTTCAGGCTCTTGCGGGCAGCAGCGATTTCCTCGGCACCCAGCGGGTTGCCGTGAACCTTATGCGTGCCCTGCTTGTTCGGCGCGCCGAAACCGATGACGGTCTTGCAGGCGATGAAGGTTGGGCGGTCAGATGCATGAGCGGCTTCGATGGCGTTGGCAATCGCTTCCGGATCATGGCCGTCGATAGCAATCGTGTTCCAGTGAACGGCCTTGAAGCGCTCGATCTGGTCGGTCGAGTCGGAGAGGCCAACTTCACCGTCGATGGTGATGTTGTTGTTATCCCAGAACAGCACGAGCTTGTTGAGCTTCAGATGACCAGCCAGCGCAATCGCCTCGTGGCTTATGCCTTCCATCAGGCAGCCGTCGCCGCACAGTGCGTAGGTAAAGTGGCTCTGAAGATCGGAGCCGAATTCTTCTTCCAGCTTGCGCTCGGCAATCGCCATGCCGACGGCATTGGCAATGCCCTGACCCAGTGGGCCTGTCGTGGTTTCGATGCCGGTGGCGTGGTGGTATTCCGGGTGACCGGCGGTTTTGGAACCGAGTTGGCGGAAGCGCTTGATCTCATCGATCGTCATATCCTCGTACCCTGTGAGATACAGGAGAGAGTAGAGCAGCATGGAGCCGTGACCGGCAGACAGCACGAAGCGGTCGCGGTCTGGCCACTGCCATGCCTTCGGATCGAATTTCAGGTAACGCGTGAAGAGAACCGTGGCGACGTCCGCTGCGCCCATTGGCAGGCCGGGGTGGCCAGAGTTGGCCTTCTCCACAGCATCCATGGCAAGAAATCGGATTGCATTGGCCATCCGGTCGTGTTTGTCGCGAGAAATCATGGCTTTTCCGTCTGTTCCGGGTGATAGGAGATAGTCATTATAACTATCCAAAAAGCGGGTTGATCCATAGCAGGTAGGGCGGGCGAGTCAATAAAACCAGGGCCGCTTGTGGTTCGATAGCCAACAAAAATCGTTTCGTATTCTGGCAATATTTAGACCGCTGCCATCTTCTTGACCTTCCGGTGCTGCATTCATCCACAGCGCAAAGTGCTTGAATGTATTGGATTGATTGACGAGACGGTTAATCAAGTCATATCGTAGAAGCGCCCTGATTTAGACCAGGCAATAACGATTCGGCTTGTTGCTTGCGGCTTGGAAGAAACGATGACGGCGGAAAAAACCATACATGTCGCGTTGTCGGAGCTAGGCTCCGCCATCAACAGTCTCGAAAACGCAATTGATATGCGTATCGAACGTCAGCGCGAGAGCGGTGAGGTCGAGAGCGAAGTCAAGCGCGTGCATGTGGATCGTGCCCGCCTTGCGCAGGAGCTGGACCAGTCGCAGTTTCGGGCCAACCGGCTTGAAGAAGTCAACCGCGAGGTCTCACGCCGCCTCGTCACCGCGATGGAAACCATCCGCGCCGTGCTGGATCGATAAGGACTGAAATTCATGGCTCAAGTGACAGTTATGATCGACGGCAAGGCATACCGCATGGCTTGCGAGGCGGGGCAGGAAGATCACCTGACAGACCTTGCCAGCCAGTTCGACCAATATGTCGGACATTTGAAGAGCCAGTTCGGCGAAATCGGCGACCTGCGCCTGACGGTCATGGCGGGCATCATGATCACCGACGAAATGTCTGAACTGAGGCGCAAGATCGATTTGCTGGAGGGGCAGGTCACAACGTTGCAAAGCAATCGCGACGGCATGGCCGAAAGCAGAGCAAAGACCGAGGAGATGCTGGTCAGCGCAATCTCCGACCTTTCGACGCGGTTGAATGGCATTACCGAAAAGCTGGTGGCGCGCCCGAAGCCGGTCGTGAACTAACAGGTTGAAGCATCGCGTCGTAAGCTTTGCTTTGCGTAACAAGGTCTCACCGAACAATCTGTTATATTGTGGTCTCCGCCCCCTTCCGCATTTCTCCGAACCGTCGTATATATGAAGTGCGTTCTGCGCTTCTCGACAGGAAACTCAATCCCTGGGGCCATACTCGATCCAAAGGGAGCTGTCCCTGGCCAGGCCCGTGGGCTTGGACATATGGCGCCCACCTACGTTTGTAGGCACCCAGGATCGTAAAACTCCATCGGTCGCCGCGGATCGCACCTTTCTCTATTTGTATTATCATCTCATGCGGCAACGGCACCGCATGCGTCTCTGCCAGTAACGGCATTCCGCGCTTGATCGACCCATTATCGCCAGTAGGCTGTATGATTTGGCTTTTTGGTCGGCCGGTCATTGCATTGGCGGAACTATTCCTTATTATTGGTGTTGGTATGTCCGCTCCCGCTCTCAACTATAGCGATTGTGGTTGCAGCCGCGACATGCCGTTCAACAGCCCAAAAAGAGCTAAACTTGTTTACTGAAATTATGATCGTGGTTCTGCTTACCGTATTGAACGGTGTGCTTGCCATGTCCGAGCTTGCCGTCGTCTCCTCCAGACCGGCGAGGCTAAAAGTGCTTGCCGCGCAAGGCAGCAGAGGTGCCACCATGGCGCTCACCCTTGGAGAAAACCCCGGACGTTTTCTCTCCACCGTGCAGATCGGCATTACGCTGGTCGGCGTGCTCTCAGGCGCTTTCTCTGGTGCGACACTCGGTGCGCGTTTCACCGGATGGCTTCTGGAGCAGGGCGTGCCGGATCGCGCTGCCGATGCGATCGGCGTGGGCGTGGTTGTTGTCGCCATTACCTATCTTTCGCTGATCGTCGGCGAGCTGGTGCCGAAGCAGATTGCTCTGCGCGATCCTGAAAAGGTTGCCGTGAAGGTATCTCCTGCCATGGTGATGCTGTCGAGGATCGGTGCGCCCGTGGTGTGGCTGCTGGACAAGTCCGGCAAGCTCATCCTTGCGCTTCTTGGTCATAGCGGCGAGTCCAACAATTCTGTCACCGATGATGAAATTCGTACGGTTTTGGCCGAAGCGCATAGCGCGGGTGTCATTGAGAGCGAAGAATCGGCCATGATCACCAGCGTCATGCGTCTGGCAGACCGCAATGCGCGCGGCCTGATGACGCCACGCCGTGATGTGGAAGTGGTCGATATCGAAGATACGGCTGAAGAAATCCGGGTGCAGTTGCGCGAAACGCAGCGTTCGCGCCTGCCTGTGCGCAATGGTGCTTCCGACGAAATTCTCGGTGTCCTCTTCGCCAAGGATGCGTTCGATGCACTCGCTTCCGGTAAGGAACTGAATGTTCGAGAGCTGCTTCGCGAAGTGCCTGTCGTATCGGACCTGACAAGTGCGGTCGACGTCATCCAGTCGCTGCGCCGTTCTACCGTGCATATGGTTCTCGTCTATGACGAGTACGGCCACTTCGAAGGTATCGTCAGTTCCGGTGACGTTCTGGAAGCCATCACCGGTGCTTTCCAGGAAGATGACGGCGAAGAGCCCGCGATGGTCGAGCGCGAAGATGGCAGCTTCCTCGTTGCAGGCTGGATGCCAGCCGACGAATTTGCCGACCGCATGGGCTTCCAGATTGCCGACGATGCCGAGTTCGAGACGGTTGCCGGTCTGGTTCTCGATGAATTCAGGCGTTTGCCGGAGCTGGGTGAGCATATTACCCGCGATGGCTGGCGCTTCGAAGTGATTGACCTCGATGGGCACCGGATAGACAAGGTGCTGGTCAGCCGGGCGGCCTGATGACATCGGGCCTTCTCACCAAAGCCCAGATACGTGTGGAGCGTCTCGCTTTGCGGGACGCTCTTTCCTTTGAGCAGCGCCAATTAAAAAGCCTCGCCATTTCGGAAAATGGAGCGGTCGCTTTGAGGTTCGCAGCGGGAAGCGTTGTGTCCGGCTTTATGCCTATCAGGTCCGAAGTCGATGCGCGGCCCTTGATGGAAGCGCTGCGCGCCAAAGGCGGGCGGATTTGTTTACCTGTTATGGTGGACCGCGAAACCATTGTCTTTCGCGAATTCGTCAAGGGTGCCGAACTCTTCAAATCAGGTTTTGGCACCACAGGCCCCGGCGAAAACGCGGCGGTTCTGGACCCCGATGTTCTGTTGGTGCCGCTGTCGGCTTTCGACGTAAGTGGCCACCGGATCGGTTACGGAGCGGGACATTACGACCGTGCGATTGCCAGACTCCATGCAAAAGGACTGAATCCAGTGCTCATCGGCATTGCATTCGACTGCCAGGAAGTGCCATCAGTGCCGGCAGAAGCGCATGATGTGGCGCTGGATGCCGTTCTGACCGAGAGCGGTCTACGATATTTCGATAACAGGACGGCGCAATGAGATTGCTTTTTCTCGGGGATATGGTTGGCAAGACGGGCCGCACGGCGGTGTGGGAGCGTCTTCCGGGACTTATCTCCGATCTGAAGCTGGATTTCGTTGTCGTCAATGGCGAAAACGCCGCTGGCGGTTTCGGGATCACCGAAGACATTTATCTTGAAACGATCAATGCGGGTGCCGATGTAGTGACAACAGGCAACCACGTCTGGGACCAGAAAGAGGCGGTCAGTTTCTGCGAGCGTCATGACCAGTTTCTGCGCCCTGCCAATTACCCGAAGGGAACGCCGGGCAAGGGCTCAGGCCTGTTTTATGCCCGTAACGGTGCGCGCATTCTGGTGGCCAACATCATGGGTCGCGTGTTCATGCATCCCGAACTGGATGACCCCTTCAGCTCTGCGGAAACCATTCTTGGCGCCTGCCCGCTGGGGGAACAGGCCGATGCGATTGTTTTTGATTTCCACGCCGAGGCAACCAGCGAAAAGCAGTGTTTCGGTCACTTTGTCGACGGACGTGCCAGCTTCGTCGTCGGCACCCATACGCATGTACCCACGGCAGATGCGCAAATCCTGAACGGCGGCACTGCCTATATGTCTGATGCAGGTATGTGTGGCGATTACGATTCGTCGCTCGGCATGGAAAAAGAAGAACCGATAAACCGCTTCATATCAAAAATGCCAAAGGGTCGTTTCGAGGCGGCCAGTGGTCCGGCGACCATTTGCGGCGTCGGCGTTGAGA
>NZ_KQ961030.1:0-269455 GCF_001562555.1 Agrobacterium bohemicum | reverse complement strand
CACGCTGACAATCATCCGGCCAAGCCCGGAATACGCCGTGGATGTCATAAGCTACACCACGCTGCGGGACACGATCGGGTGGACCCTCCACTTTGATCTAGTGCTGCAATCATTCCCGATGCTGAAGTCAGCCGGGCGGCCATTTCTTTGCGGGCTTCCGTATTCATTCGTACTTTCCCTTCTTCAGATCGTACAGAAATTTCGAGGAGTGACTCAGCGAGGAGGCACCGTACGTCCTTCCGCCAGTGCTGCCCGGGGGGCAGATCGCTATCTCACAACTTAAAGCTCTTGCGGTGATATGCGTGCCGGAAGCCTACTTTCCTAAGGTTATCGAAGGAAATATTGGGTTCTCCGACTGCAGGTGCCAATGTCTCGACGGCAAATGTCGACACGTTGTTGCCGAGCCCATGTTCGATACGACTTTTAATGAGCGCCTTTTGAATACCGCGATTTCGAAATTCCGGAAGTGTGGTGCCGCCGCCTAGCCATGCGTAGGTTCCAGACTGGTACATGGTGGCAGTACCGACTGGATTGTCACCATCCAAGGCGAAAAAACACGACCAGCCTACCTTTCCGACGATTGCTGACCACAACCTCGTCAGGGTCGATGGAAAGTTAAAGCCTTTGCACACCATCGATCCAAAGAGCGCGGCTTCCTCAACATGAACGAGTCGCGTTCGGATCGAGTTGGCCTCCGAAAGGTTCGCTGATGAGCCGTCGTAGACAAGTTTCGCCCAACCGACACCATGTTCAAGCAGACCCTTGGCGAGGATCCAGTCTTTAGTTCCGGCTGGAGCGCGGTCCATATTTATCTGAAGAAACCGGTTTCCGCTCCTCCCATTCATCCACCCATAGGCTTCCTCAAGATCATTCACGGAGTTTAGCCCGAGTACACGGTTCAGACCGATGGCTGGCGCGCTTGGCAGCGATATTGCGCATCCACCGTTGATGGGAAGGCATTCAAAATGCTCTTCGGATTTGAGCGTTGACGGTGAGACATTGTAAAGATCGAGGAAGGCTTTGACCTCGATAGCCTCTTCTTCTGGCGGAGATGAACGTTGTGAAAAATGCGAATTCAAAATGACCATGTGGCTGTCTTCGACTGATGGAAATGGAAACTACGCGATCAGAAACCAAGCTCGCTGAGCCCCGGGTGATCGTCGGGCCGACGACCGAGGGGCCAGTGAAAGCGACGGTCTTCAACGCGGATTGGCAGGTCGTTGATGCAGGCGTATCTCTTGCGCATCAGGCCACTATCATTGAACTCCCAGTTCTCGTTGCCGAAAGATCGGAACCAATTGCCGCTGTCGTCATGCCACTCATATGCAAACCTGACGGCAATCCTGTCGCCGCCGAACGTCCACAGCTCCTTGATCAGACGGTAGTCGAGCTCCCGACGCCACTTTCCTGAAAGGAAAGCGATGATAGCCTCCCTGCCACTAACGAACTCGGCGCGGTTACGCCACTGACTATCAGCCGTGTACGCCAACGCAACCCTGCCCGGGTCCCTGCTATTCCAGCCATCTTCGGCAAGCCGCACCTTGTCGGCAGCAGTCTCTGATGTAAACGGCGGTAGAGGCGGTCTTTGAGCGTTGGTCATTCGGATTTACCTTCTAATCTTGCCCGCAACGCTGCATTTTCAGCTTCGAGCTGTTGCAGCTTCTGACGTAGTGGTGCGACTGCTTGCTCAACTTGCTGTTCGGTGTAGCGGGGGATGATGTGCTGGGGGCAGTTCCAGTCGTATGCTTCGAGCCGAAGCTTGAATATCCGCTCTGCACGGCCCCTATACGTCGGATCGGATACGAGGTCCGTTAGCGATGGATCGGCGTCGAGCGTCAGCCGCTCGACGTGGGCATAGACTTTGAGCCGGGTCCGTCGGACATAGTCCATGAGAAACAGACAGGCGCGGTCGTTGGCTGCGAAATTCCCTGCGCTGATGTATTGGCGGTTTCCGCGATAGTCGGCAAATGCCATTGTTTGGGGATCAACGACCTTGAGGAAACCGGCTTTCCCTCCGCGATGTTGAACATATGGCCAACCCGTCTCTGACACAGATGCGATATAGAAGCTGTCGCGCGTGGCGATGAAAGCGATCTCATTCTCCGTCAAAGTATCCGATGGCCGATCGTTCTCGCCCAGCCATATCTGGTCCACCCCCATATCCGCCTGCGCGGCTCGGACGCTTGGCGTGACGGCGACTTCCAGAAAGTGGTACGGCATACCTCGTCTCCATACTTGAGTAGGCCCGCATCAGCGAACAATGCGGGCCTTGATCTATCTCAGCTACCTAAATCCCCGGCTACAGCATCAGTCTTGCAAAGCCCAGTCGGCGACTTCCCAGCGCATCTGACCACGATCTGAGACCACACGACCAAGACCTGGGAACGGCATGTGTGTCGCAGCAATCAGGGCGCCTTCCGAGGCAGCTTGTGGGAGGAAGCGATCGCGCATCGCTTTCGCAGCAGCCTGATCCTGTTCGAACAGGAAGAAGACGTCCGTTGCAGCAGGATGGACGACCGGGAAAATCATGTCGGATACCATGATCAGGCTCTTGCCGCCGTCCTCGATTCGGACTCCGATATGGCCAGGCGTATGGCCGGTTAGGTCGACAATCGAGACGCCAGGAACGATTTCACGCTCTCCGTCGATGGCTTGTAGCTTCGGATAGAGGCGGACCACCTCTTCCGCCATCTTGAAGCTGGGCTGCAGAAAGTCAGGCGCGCTATTTCGCTTAGCCCGGTCAGTCCAGTGCTTGACGTCGCGACGGTCTACATAGACCTCGGCATTCGGATAATTGTTCTTACCGCCGAGAACCAGACCGCCCATATGGTCCTGGTGCATATGCGTCACGATAACCGCATCGATATCGCTCGGCTTCAGACCGAGCGTGGCCAGCGCCTGCGGGAGATGTCCGGTTTCCCCGATAGAACCTGCAGCACCGGCATCGATCAGGATGCGTTGCTTACCGTCTTCAACGAGGTATTGATTGAACAGAAAACGAACCCCGCCGGATCTGCCCGTAAACTGGGCGTTTGCGGCCTTTTCCACTTCGGGGGCCGAGCGTCCCGGGAAGTAGGTGTAGGGCATATCAGCATATCCATCCGTCAGCGCAGTTACCGTGAAACGGCCGATATGTATCTGTGCAAACGGCGTTGTTACGACCGGTTTTCCGATAGCTTTGGGTGTTGCGGCCTGGGCAGTCAAGTCGCCTAGCAGACTTTCGCCGAAAAGGGTTCCTCCAACGAGACCAAGAGGCAGAGCGCTCGCGAAAGCGCGGCGTGACAGCTGAGGCATGCCATTCTCCTCGAGTTCAGTCAGTGATATTTGCGATGTCTGTGAGCGTGTAAGATTAAAAAAGTTGCGCATGATATTCCCCCAGTGGTGATTGATGTGCGCAGCCGCTGACGCTCAGCATCAGTTAGGCTGGTTTGGCTTAGCTGCGGTTCTGATGAGCGCTGCGACTTCTTCAGGCTGGGACAGCATTACTGCATGGCTGCTGCTGACCTTTACGACCGTGGCTCCTGCGCGCGCGGCCATCGCTGCCTGCGCTTGAGCGGGTATCATTCGATCTTCCGTTGCGAGCAGGTAGAAGGATGGCTTGGATTTCCATGCCGCAGAGGTGATCTTGCTCTGGACGGCTTCAAGGCCCCAAGGCCTCTGGGCGGCACCCATGAACTGCGCTTCTGCGGGGTCTATGTCGGCCGAGAATGCGGCCGCAAACTTCTGCGGATCGAGTTTGATGAAGCCATCCTTCGGCGGAAGGAGTGGGGCTTTCTCTGCACCAGGAACCTCTTGCGAAGCAAGGTCGAAGACGGATTCCCCAACGTCGGGAACGAAGGCTGCCAGATAAACGAGACCGAGTACCTTTTCTTCGCTCCCGGCTTCTGTAATCACGGCGCCACCATACGAATGTCCCACGAGCACGACTGGATGTTTCGCCTCGGCGATAACGCTTTTGGTGCGCTCTACATCCTGCTCGAAGGTTACGGCAGAGTTCTGAACAACAAGAACCTCATAGCCTTCCTGCAACAAGGTGTCATAAACCCTTCGCCAACCGGAGGCATCCACGAACGCGCCGTGCACAAGCACTACTGAAGCGGTTCTGGATAGGGGGGCAGAAGAATCTAGGGCCATTGGGCGAACTCCTGAGTAACATCATCTGACAGATCTTTCGCCGAAAGCTCAACAGCGTCGGGCCTTTGGGTGGCAGTAGGTTTGCCGTCAATGAGTGATTTTGCCCTGAGTACGCAGGCGTGCCTCACTCGCTTGAATGTATGTGTAGGGCTGATGAGGCCAACTCTCAATTGAGACCATGGTCATTTTCGACTAGACGAAGGGACTGCAAAAATAGACAAAGGTCTATCAATCTTAGCTAACGCAGCGCGGCGGAAAAGCGTAGTTTCAGTCCCGGGCCAGCATTGCAAGCAGCCGGGGGTCAACTTGGAATACAAAACACACGCTGACGAGATCATCGACATGATCCCGGCAATGGCTTGGTCGACAACATCGGATGGAATGCTGGATTTCGCCAACCAGCACTTCCTCGAATACGTCGGTCTGCCACTCGCAGACATTGCCGGAGAAAACTTTTACCGCCTTTTCCATCTCGATGACATCCATCATCTGGGTACGGAATGGCTCAAGATCATGACTTCCAAGATAGCAAAAGAAGTCGAGGGTCGACTTCGGCGCGCAGACGGAGAGTTTCGCTGGTGTAGTTTGCGGCAAAAGCCGCGCTTTGATTCAGACGGCAACGTTGTCAGATGGTACGGTGTGGTTCTCGACATTGAGGACCGCAAACGTGCTGAAGATGCGCTCAGGGAAACCAAGGCCGCGCTCGCAGCGAGCGAGGAGAACCTTCGACTCATAATCGACTCGCTTCCTGTCCTCGTCTGGTCGGCCCGACCCGATGGCAGTGCGGACTTCGTCAACAAGAGCTGGTTGGATTACGCCGGACTGTCTGCTGACCGGATTCTCGACTGGGGCTTTCTGGACCTCTACCACCCTGATGACATCCCTGAGATGGTCGAGATCTGGAAGAGAGACCTCGAGCATTCTGACCATACCCAGCTGAAAGGGCGCATTCGCGGCGCGGATGGCGAATATCGATGGTTCTATTTCTCGGGCCGGAAGCTTACCGATGCCAACGGAGTTGTGCGTTGGTTCGGGGTAAATATCGACATTGAGAACCTACAGTGCGCAGAAAACGCCCTTCGCTACAGCGAGACAGCGCTTAGGGAGAGCGAGCAGAAGCTCAACCTCGTCATAAATACGATACCTGCTATGGCGTGGTCATGCACGCCGGATGGACAACTTGAATACTGGAACAAGATCTTCATAGATTTTGTCGGCTTGCCAATCAAGGACCTCGAAGGCTTCGGTTTCTATCAGGTGTTTCACCCTGACGATGTTGAGCGTATGCGCAAAAGTTGGGAAGAAATCGTCGCCACCAAACGGCCTCATCCAGTAGATGCTCGCATCAGACGGTTCGACGGAGAATACAGGTGGTTCAACCTACGACAAAATCCACTTGTCGATTCGGACGGAAACGTTTTGCGTTGGTATGGTGTGGTCGTTGATATCGAAGATCGCAGACGCGCAGAAGAATCCCTTCGTCAAAGCCAGGCGGATCTGGCACACGTTACGCGCCTGACCACAATCGGCGAATTGGCGGTGTCAATAGCACACGAGATCAATCAACCGCTGATGGCTATCGTGACAAACGCCGGCACCTGCCTGCGTTGGCTCAAGGACGGGCACACGGATTTTGAGCAAGCGCGACTGGCCGCAGAACGCATTGTGCACGACGGCCACCGCGCTGGCGAGATTGTCGCCGGCATACGCGCAATGGCGCAGAGAACTCCGGTCCGGCTCGAGAAGACCGACTTCAATAAGGCGCTTCGCGACGTGTTGTTCCTCTTGAGGGAACAGTTGCAATCGAGCGGAGTACAAGTCACAACAGGTCTCGCATCCGAGCCACTCTATGTGCTAGGCGACCGTACCCAGCTCCAGCAGGTTCTTCTGAACCTGATTTTAAATAGCGCTGAGGCCATGCAGCCTGACAACGCTGCAATCATCAGTGTTAGATGCATCGATGGAAAGGACGGCGACGTTGAAATCTGCATTTCCGATACGGGGCCGGGAATACCACAGGAAAACTTCGATCGCATCTTCGAAGCTTTCTACACCACAAAGCTAGATGGCATAGGAATGGGGCTTTCGATTTGCCGTTCCATTGTTGAGGCCCACGGCGGCCGCATTTGGGCCGCGACCAACCATCCGCGAGGCTCCTCGTTTTGGTTCACACTCACCAAGTTCGAGGGCAAAACTGTTGATAGATGATAAAAGGAACAGACGACCAACCGTTATAATCATTGATGATGACCAAAGCGTGCGCGACGCGCTGAAGGGACTCTTTGAATCCGTAGGGCTAATCGCCGAAACACATGGCTCCGTCAAAGAATTCATGGTCGCGGACGATCCCGAGAAGGCGGGCTGCATTGTGCTCGACATCCGCCTACCCGGGCAAAGCGGCCTCGAGTTCCATGAAGTTTTGGCCCAAAGTGACATTCCTAGGTCCGTCGTTTTGATAAGCGCTCACGTTGATGTCCCAATGGCAGTGCGAGCTATGAAGGCGGGTGCCATCGACGTACTGACTAAACCAGTCCGTGAGCAGGATCTGCTCGAGGCGGTGAACCGCGCGATTGCTAACGATGCAACTCGCCGTAAAGAGAAAACCTCAAAAGCTATCACGCAATCTGCATATCTGTCACTGACAGACCGCGAACGGCAAATCATGGCTCTCGTCGTAACCGGGAAGCTTAATAAACAAATCGCAGCCGAGTTGCAGCTCGCCGAGCCAACCGTCAAACTCCATCGAGGCCATATGATGCAAAAGATGAAGGCCACCTCGGTCGCTCACTTGGTCAAGATGGCTGAAGGGTTGTTATAGGCTCAGCTAGGCCACGGACTCATTAGTTGAGGCGATCCATATCCTCGTCGCGGCAAGCTTGAGGGCAGCGAGATAGTTGTCGGCACGCCGGTCGTATCTCGTCGCGAGGCCTCGCATCTGCTTGATACGGTTGAAGAACCGTTCCACGAGATTGCGCTGACGGTAGACCCAGCGGCTGAAGCTGAATGTCTGCTTTCGATTGGCCTTTGCAGGGATATTCGCCCAGCACTTGCGTTGCTTGGCAAAGTTACGAATTGCGTCGGTGTCATACGCCTTGTCGGCGAGGATCGTCGCGCCGGGCCGCAGGTCGCTCAACAGCTTTTCAGCCATCGGTGCATCGGCGGCTTGGCCAGCGGTGAGTTCCAGCCGAACCGGTCGGCCACCGGCATCAACAAGCGCGTGGATTTTGGTTGTCAGGCCGCCACGCGAACGTCCCATGCAAGGATCGGTTGGCACCATGCTGGTGAACGCGAACGCAGGAGGAATCTATCATCACGATGTCTCCATCGTAACGCTTTGAAACCGCATCAAGAAGGCGTCCCAGACGCCAGCCTTGCGCCAACGCGAGAACCGATTGTAAAGCGTCGTGCGCGGACCATAGCGTTCCGGCACATCTCGCCAGGACGAACCCGTTCTGAAACGCCACAAGATGCCGTGGATCACTCGACGATCGACAACGCGTTTAATTCCACGGCTGTTGTTCGGCAAAAGCGGCTCGATGACCGCCCATTCCTCGTCGCTCAATTCGTGACGGCGCATGGCAATCTCCTTTCAAGGAGATTGAATCACACACCGTCAATAAGATGAACCCCGTTTATGGGGACACTTCCTAGCAGACCTGGGGGAAGCAGGAGCATGTTTCCATGCGTTTGAACGGATGTGAACCAGAGACACCCTGCAAAATTAGCTCAAACAACTGAAAACAATAAACTAAATCATCAATCTTTGATTTGGCATATCTCTTGAGTCTGTCTTTACTGATCGGCTGACCTCTCATCGCTCTGACTAATAAATTGCGTGAGAACCGTGTCCACGATGAGCAACATTCCTTTCCAATATCGCGAATGGCTTCCCGAGTGAGTTATCCTGTGGATTTCCGCAACTATCTCCCCGGCAAGCCCGACGACAGGTTAGAGCTACACATTGCGTTTGCACAGACCCGATGGTATCGGTTATTTGTTCTTTATTTGTTCTATTTGTGAGGTCGCGATGTTGTTATCATCTCTTGAGATGTGCGCGGGTGCTGGGGGCCAGGCTCGAGGACTCGAGCTCGCCGGTTTTGGTCATTCCGGTGTCGTTGAAATTGACAAGGATTGCTGTGCAACATTGAGATTGAATCGCAAGGACTGGACCGTTCATGAGGAAGACCTCAGCCTTTTCGATGGCCGTCGCTACAATGGTATCGATCTCCTTGCGGGCGGGCTGCCATGCCCCCCTTTCTCGATCGCAGGGAAGCAGCTCGGGGAAAACGACGAGCGAAATCTCTTTCCCGCAGCCATAAGGTTAGTGGACGAGACACGCCCCAAGGCGATCATGATCGAAAACGTTCGCGGGTTTCTTTCGGCGGTGTTTGAGGACTATCGCGGCTTCATTCGCTCGGAGTTGAAAAAGCTTGGATACGAGGCTCACTGGCGGCTTTTCAACGCGTCCGACTATGGTGTCCCCCAGCTCCGTCCACGCGTCGTGATAATCGCGTTGCGTGACGACATTAAGGATGTGTTCGAATGGCCTGCTCCCTCCCCGGTCGATGCACCCACTGTCGGCGACACACTGATTGATCTGATGGCTGCAAACAAATGGAAGGGCGCAAAGGCTTGGGCAAAACGCGCCAACGACGTCGCACCAACCTTGGTCGGCGGCTCCAAGAAGCACGGAGGTCCTGATCTTGGACCTACCCGGGCGAAGGCAGCATGGGCTACACTAGGTGTCAACGGAAAATCGATCGCGGAAGAAGCTCCGGAAAGGGATTTTGTCGGAATGCCGCGCCTGACTGTGCGAATGGCCGCTCGTATCCAGGGCTTTGATGACGCATGGTTGTTCCACGGACGAAAGACGGCCGCCTATCGCCAGATCGGTAATGCGTTTCCACCGCCTGTTGCAAGAGCCGTTGCGATCAAGCTTAAGCAGGCCATCGAAACGCGTACCATCTATCCGGTTTTGTCAGTCGCGCGTTAACGCTCTGATAACCTGGGATGGCGAACATCGTGCATGTCCAGCGCACCCCTTGATTCGTCTCATGAAGATTACCCCGTCCTTTTCGATATCGAGCAGACGCTGATTGGTTGTGCCGGCGGCGTCCGCGAGTTTTCCGAAATGGTGACGGTCCTTTTCCGGCAGGCGTTTGATGAAGTCATCGACGCTCCGCGCACCAACCGATTCACTTTGGCCGAGATCGAAAAGACCGAGAAAACCTACATTGGCACAAAGGTGGAAATTCTTCTGCGCAATTATTTGAAATTGCCTAAAGGAAGCATACTTGATGTGTGCGTGAACGGTGTGGAGGTCGATATCAAAATGACCACCGCTCGTGATTGGATGATCCCACGCGAGAGCATCGGCCGACCTGCTATTCTCTTGAAAGCTGACGAAAAGCGGGCTCTTTGCGATGTCGGTTTGATCATCTGCCGTCCGGGATATCTGAGAAGCAGTAACAATCAGGACAAGAAGGGCCAGATTGCCGCGGCCCATTACGTCAATATCTGGTGGATGCTGTATCGTGAGCCCTATCCAAAGAACTTTTGGGAAGTGCTACCTTTGACGGACCGCAACGCGATAATGGCGGCTGGCTCAGGGAAGTGGCGGCTTGCAACTCTGTTCGAACGGATCCAACGTCAACCGATCTCGCGAAGCCAGGTGCAGGCCATAGCGCAGCAGCACGACTACATGAAACGGCTTAGAAAAAATGGCGGTGCCCGCGACATACTGGGTCCGAAAAACATAGCAATCCTATGGGGCTCGAAAGATCGTGAATTGATCGAACGCTTCAAACTAGGGCCTATTACGGCGGACGAGTTTGTTTCCTATCAGGCCTTAACCGAAGACGACATCGCGCTTCTACGTTACCACGATCATATCGATTAACCATGGACCTCAATGGCAAGCTGGGTCTCCGCAGGTCCCACAAGTCTTGTTGGTTTCCATACGGAACTGAGCCGGTTGGGGTGAGGACGAAAACTTGGTCCACCAGGGGTAGTTCATTTACTCCTACGCAGACAGACTTCGGCCCGTTGAGCTTTACATCAGGCTTGGCAGTTCGCGCAATGACGAGATGAGTGACCGAAAGGAGAGCGCGAAGTTGCCATCGTCGTAAGAGGCAAATGACGGTGGATTGCACTTATTGGACCGATCCCTTGACCTATAACTAAAGAAAGCTATCAAACTGAAATCAATCAACAGCCGTTACCTGCCGATTGTCCTGGGCCGAAGGCGGCCGGACTCCTGTGGTACGCACATGGCGCACCAGGTGATCAATAGCGATGACGTTCGCATAGTGAGATGACACTCAAGAACTTATACCTGAACAAATTCAGAACATCGGCTTTGACAGCGGCAAAAAAACATGGATTACTGCAAGTTACGGCGCACATAGCCGATCTACTTTGCAAATCCAATAGGATAAAACATGGCCAAAGATGCAGCATTACTTTCTGAACTGCATAAGTTGATCGGACAACGGATAGATTCCGGGGTGATTGCGCAGCCAGGTCAGATTGTAGACGATGTTTTTAAAGGCAAACCGCTTAGTGGCTACCATTCAGATTTTTACAAAGCTTTCGCTAAGAAGCAATTGGTCAGTGTCGTTACCCAGATGCTCAAGCGCATCGGCATGAGCGATGACCCCGCATCTCCGCAAATGGCCTTTCCGGGCCATAGGCGTTTAGTCAAATCCTACCCGGTTCTTAGAAATGGTGAACGTGCTCTTGTGCCCCTAAGCCTCTGCACGCCGCTAGAACTCTCTAATCATATATCGCTTCTCCGGAAGCAGGCGAAAGGATGTGAAAATCACGCTGCCGAACTAGAGGAATACGTGGCCAGCAAAGTAAGTTTAGAAAAAGCAGAGGCGGTGAATCAACCAGTGCAACTTGCGCCCGAGTCGGCCTGAGTAGTAATGGTAACGAAGCGGACGGTGCCCTCTAGAAAGCACAATTAAGGGGGCATTAAAGTTGGTCCTAGCGAAGGCGTATTGGCCGCTGAATTTCGTTCGGACTATCGACCGTTCCTGCTTGAGGTCCGGCCGCCACGATCCGCAACACAGCAACGGAATTGTGGAAGGTGCGGAAGGCCTCGGCGTCTTCGATCTTAGCAAAACTTGTCGATATTTGTCTGTCCGCAGAAACAGTAAGTAGTCCCTCAGGAACCACATCAGACCACCCCCGCAACTCCTTGTAGTCGTTCACAATCGTAATGAATGCAGGATAGGCATGGTTTAGGCGGGCGTTCATGAATGAAACCAGTTCCCCGCTTATTTCACAAACTATACACCCATTTTCGTCAGAAAAGCTGTCGAACTGCTTTTCCTTTGCTCGTCGCAGATCTTTGCTCACGGCATTGTGGCAAGCGTCATAGAACTCCTGCATTTTCGGTTTCGCACTACCCGTGATCGCACTAATGTACGAGAAATCGGTATCCGTGCCATCAACGCGGTAGACCCAAAAACCTCGCGTTGGATAGCCGTTCACAAATGATTTTCTTTTTTCAAACCGATCGATACCCTTCCCAGTTTTCGATGGGCCTTCTGAGAGCAAAAGGTCATATCGCTCCAAGAGAGCACCTAAATCGAAGTGATCCTCGGGATCGGTGATGGTCTCTCCATCATCGTAACGGGCAAGCATCTCCTTGAAATGCTGTTTAGCCGCCAATTGGGTTTTCCAAGACTTGCCATTCGATAACTCCACACCCTTCGCCATGTTTTCCTCCCAGAACGTTAAGCGCAATGCTGCGGACGGACTTAGGTAGTTCCCATTCCCAACATTTTCTCCCTGACTTCTCGCAGTATAATGACAGGAATGTCCATACCATCTAGCTCCCGGTTGTGGGTTTGTACCCACTCCAAACATCCAGACTTGTCAAAGTCGTCTCGAACAATTTTCTCGTATAATGCAACAGCACTCATTCTAGAGAGGCCGAGTTCCATCAAAGACAAAAGAGTCTTACTGGAGACCCCAAACTCCAGCGCTACACCAATATCGAGGTCATTGTCGATCAGGTCACTTCGGCCCACCTCATTCAAAAAGAGTTGGAGAATATCAAGATATGCTGCTAAGTATTTGGGAGCACGAAAGCGCGCCGTTTGCTCAACGAGATCCATTGTGTCGCGAATAAGCTTTGGCAGCTTATATTCAACACCGTTTCGTTGATGCCATTCGATGCGCTTCCTAATGATTGCTGAAAGAGAGAGCCCTTTAAGCCACTCAATAACAATCAGAGCATGCAGCTTGAGGAGACCAGGCGGCTGGAAAGCCGGATAAAGATGCTCATTCACGAGTGTAAATGCATCGACCACACTATCGTAATCATCCGCGCTTCCCGGCGGGGAGATCAGCAGATTCTGAACATCTCCTGAGTAGGCACGGAAGGCGGCCAGAAGGGCTTGCATCCCTACAGCGCTAACCCCTGGATGCCGTATCGCGATATCCGCAGGGATCGAAATCTCCGCCGCCAAGATACCTAACTGCGCGTTGATGTTGGTCAGATCGTCAGGATTTTGCCGCTTCGCAAAGTCCGCCTCTGCAATCGAACCTAGCCGCAGATAAGTGGTGAGAAGATAAGCTCCAACTTGCTCCAGCTGTGGGTGGTCCAAAAGTTCGCGCTCGGTTGCCATCGCACGGTTAGACAGAAAGTCAACCATCCGACCACCGGCGCTCAAGACAGCGTCAGTTTCCCTCTTTATCGGGTATCGCGCACGGCTCGGAACTCCAGTTGGCCAAGCGTCAGTGTCGTCAGGATCAATACAGATAATGTTCCCCTGAAATTCATCTCCCCAGCGGCCAGCTCGGCCGGCCAGGTTCCAAAAATCATGAGGTTCCATCGGCTTGCCTTTCCCCTTGCGCGGCCCTCTGACTACGATGGTTCGGCATGAAAGGTTGACGCCTTCGATCAGTGTTGAAGTGCAGACTAGGAAGCGGAGTTTACCTTCTCTGAAAAGACGCTCCACCTCCATCCTGATGAGCGAGGGCATGTTACCGTAGTGAAACGCTACACGCTTCTCTACGAGTGCAGCGAGACCGTAGCTACGATGAACGCCTTTTCGTGCCAAATCTGCAAGCGCGGAGAGTTCGACGTCAACGGTATCAGTCTGCTCAACGAGCTGACTGATAAGAAAGGCAACTTCTTCCGCTTCAGCAGCACCGTTGGTGTAAACGAGGGTACCACCTCGCGCGCCAGCTGCCGCAGCGATAAACGCGAGGCGCTTCCTTAACCCATCTGGCTTGTTGGGAAGCCTGAGAATGCCGAGACTGCGATGCTCAAGCCCTTGTCGTAAATGAAGATGCCATTCTTTAGGGCGTCTTGGGACGTGTGTGGCTGTAACAAGATTCTGGAGGACGGTCGGGACATCACTGTCAACAGCAAGGGTCGGAATTCCGATAGGTGCGTCGTCCAGTAGCTCGCCAGGATTCTGAGTTGCCGGACTTATAAAGACGACGCGCATCGAAACGTTAGCACGAGAAACCCTCTCGATAGCATCCTGCAATACAACACCGCGTTGATGATCTCCGATTTTGTGAGCCTCATCGACAACCAGCAAATCAACCAAAATTTCATCGCCCAATAGATTGGCGAGCAGGTGCAAGCGTTCCTGAGTGAACACTAGGACCAAGCCATTCTTTTTAGCAACGGCGTCTAAATACTTTTGTCTAATCGGCAAGGACGAGACATCAATGTTATCCAGTCCCATGCCCTTCAGAACACTTTTGAGACTTTCTTCAATCTCAGTTACGAGTGCACGCGTTGGTGCGAGATAAACAACAATGTTTGCTTCATTCACGCGAATGCGGTCGATGAGCCATTGGAGGACCAGAAATGTTTTACCAGAAGCGGTAGGGGCGGACGCCGACATCCAAGACTTTTCACCGGTGGCTCCGGACCAAAAGCTGTGCTGGAATTCATTGACGGACAGTCTTGCTCCAGTTGCCTCAAGAAGGACAGAATTCGCGATTTTACGGCGCTGCAATTCTAGGCGTTGCGATACCCCTAGGCGCCCCTCCAGATCCGGCACCAAGCGCTCGCGACCTAGGGCGAGATCAATTGTTCGTTGATTAGAGAGTTTGTCCAGCAATATCGCCCCGGCGTCACGCACCACAGAACTGGTCTCGAGCGTCAATGCAGCTGTCGCAATGCGCAAAACGGCTTCTTGGCATGCCCGAGATTTTGAACGTGCAAGGATACTCCCTGCGAGCAGCATCCTCTCCCAGTCTATAATCTGCGCATTTTCAGCAATATTCTCTTCCGCAATTAGGTTATCGATTTCAGCGACTACCGTAAGCTTCGTCAGAACGGCTAGCTCTTCTTTCACCCCCTCCTCAAGCAACCATTGCTGCAAATCTTCTTGGCTCATCGAGTTCCCCCCAGCGCCTCAAGGAAATTTGCGCGAAATTCATCTGCCGATGGTATGGGAACGCAGAAGAACTCGATTTCAAACTGGTCAAGCTTTTCAAGCTTTAGACGATTGCCAACGTTAGTCGACCACCGTATCAATTCCTTCTTTGCGGCTACGACCAATTCTTCTGATACAATTTTACTTCCATCAGCAGGATAGATGTCCGCATCAAATCCTATCAACGCCAACCCGCAGTATTGCACTCGGTTAGAGAGCGGAGACTGTCGATTGAAATATAGTTTGAATGCCTCTGTTAGCGACTTATCGCTCAAATCCGCTTTATCGCTCAGCAAGACAAGATCTCTTTCGCGCTCTGCACCTTCATGATCCTCCTCTGCCAGGAACGGTGCAAGTGATGCAAGGCAGTCACGGATCGCGGTAGTGGCATCTCCATAGACCTTTGACTCACCCCAATAGAGCTTTAAAAGCCCTTCAGCGGTAACACCAGCATAAACACCATCTGCTCCATGGTAGTGCATGCGGGTGTCAGTCTTGAGATCCATTTTGCATAAGATCTGCGGGATCTTGAGAAACCTCTCGGCAAGAAGAAAAAGAAGCAACTCGCCGCCTTCGCCTGTTTTCTCAAGATCGGTAAAGACCGTACACGCCTGCCGATGGATCTCGGCGACCGCACTGCTTGATCGATATTTGAAATCCCGCTCTCTCGCCTGTTGAAGTTTGGATCGGGGAATTGCGTAGTCTGCGACCGCATTTCGCATAAACTCGGCGAGCCTTTTCGGGCGGACTCGGCCATTGCCGTCGACTGTAAGACAGTGGCAGTGGATTTTTACATTGTGTCCATCGATGACCACATCGCGCTCAACCAGCTGCAAATGAACGCCAAGCTCCTCTGGGTCACCAGCGAGAATGTTTACCAGATCGTCGGCATTGATTTCAGACAGGCTAAACCTCATCGCGAACAACAAAATCGTGGAATCGAATCACTGAACCTGTGCCATTGAAACAACTTCTAATTTTGAATTGCTAGGGACTTTTACTTTTCCGACCAGTCCTCCCGTAATATTATGTTCAATCTGACGACAATATTCGGCGATCTATCTGGCTGGCTTGAGGTATCGGTCCACATCCAGGTAAATTTCCCAGGCCTTTTGCGGCGTCGTCTTTGCCAGCGCTAAATACGCCCGCGCACATGCCGCTTGTGGCGAAAGATTTGAAGTAATCGTATCGATATCACGATACGCGGCCGATTGAACGGCCGGATCTTGATCACTAGTCAATCGGATTGTTTTGAAGAGCTCTCGGATTACTCGAGCACGATCTGCTAGAAGCTCTTCGCGATCATTCAAGCTGAAAAAATCAATCGTAACCTGGGCCCTGATCTTTTCAAGCCCAGTGGCGTGAATAGGTTTTGCAATGACGCCTTCAAACGTGATGAACAGCTCTGGATTGTCGCCGAGTGACCCGTGAGGGAAAAGCAGTAAGGGAGTCTCTGAGGCGTTCAGCGTAGCAATGTCCGTCGTCGCCACCCCTCGAGGTCCGAGGATGGGAAAATAGTCTCGCTTTCGATCAGAATTGCAGCCCTTGCAGGCGCAAGCATAATTCTCAACATCATAAGCCAGCCAATAATAACCCGTGTTGCTCGGTACGCCGGTTCCAAATGCGTACGTTAATTTTGGCGTTCGTTTGGGATAGGGCCAGTTCGTCACCCTCCCCTTTGGGCGAAAATGCTCCACATCATGTTCTGACTTGCCGGTGAGTTTTCCGCCGAGGACACGCTCACAAAAAACACACTTATCGTGCTGCAGGTCCATAAAGACCGTTTTGACATCGCTCCAGATAGAAGCGTCTTCTTGGAATTTTCCGGCTGCGATAAACGCATTGCGCCTCGTCGCAGCCCGCGTGCGCCAACCGGCATCGACGGCATCAACGCGGGCTTCCAATTCAGCCTTCGACAGAACCGCATATCGGATCACAATGCTTTGCTCCGCTCGCCAAAACTCTTCAACCATTCTGGCGCATCCCCTGCCTCTGGAGGGTCCTCGCCGCCGCCAGCCGATGCGCCTCTAAGAAAGGCCAACGCTGCACCTCTCTCGCCGCGCTCAGCTGCCTGCGAAAGATCGCGCAATTTGTCAGCAAATTCCGGATCTCTAGACGAATCCAAACCGAAGACCTCGGAACGCAGCAGTTGATCGGCGCTCAGTCCGAACGTTTCTTCCTCTGGCCTTCGCACCTCGGGCGTGGGCCCGCTGCCCAGCATCACGTTGTAGATATTGGAGCGCTCCAATGTGCTTACCAGTAGTGGACTATGCGTCGTGAAGATGAACTGAATATTCTTCAACGTGCGCGACAGAGTTGGGATGAGTGTCCGCTGCCAGGCAGGATGAATATGCAAGTCGACTTCGTCGACCATTACCACACCACGGCTCTCTACTAGCTTAAAGCCAGACGGTGCACCCATGCAAAGGTGGTAGAGCAGGTCTCCAATCCAGCCGATATACAAACGATAGCCGTCGGACAGCGCGGAGTACGGCAGCCTTAGCGTTCTATAACCGAAAAGGTACTCGCCACCTTCGAGCTCTTCAGTGAAAGAAATCGACGGAGGCATCAGACGTTTGAGCAGATTGGCAACTTGCTTGTAACGCCCTGGGTTCTCATCACGCCATCTTGGGAGCCATGCGCTGATTGGTGTTAGTGCGAAATGCTCTTCGAATAGTGATGCAACTCGTTCGTATCGCACTGCGCGCGCCTTACGTCGGCTCGCCAGATCATTCGCAGACAACACCTCGGTCCGCCTTGTGGCCCCGTAGCCAACGAAAAAGAAAGCGCTATTGTCATCTTCAAAGAACTGCTCATCGACGACATCTGTCGAAGGCTGCAGAAACTCAATATCTCCACGACGTAGGATCTGCGCGGCGAAAGTCGAAGCATTACCATCCCGCCCTCCGTCTTGCTGATGCAGGACTACTTCCGTCGATACCTCCGCGCTTTTCACCTGCCCGCGTGCAGATCTACGGATAAGCGAGCGCGGTCGATAGCCCGATGATGGGGCGATAGGAGACATCAGGGACAGCGCTACCGCACTCAAAAGAGTACTTTTCCCCGACCCGTTGTTGCCCAGAAACACGTTCACGTTGTCCAGCCGAGGTGGCCAACGCGAAACGTCCTCAAAAGATTCGTTCTGCTCGCGGCCAGGATAAAGAAGATCCACTTCCGCCGTTCGAAAGACCCGAAGATCACGGATTTTTAGACGTCTAACGTACATTTTGACCTCACGGGTGCCGAACTCAGACCTTAGCAAAAAAGTGCACATTTGCACAGTAGTCGCCGTCGATCGTCAAGTTTCGATACAAAAACGCTGCGCTTCAACGAAAACACAGGGCGAGCCTACATGAAGTGGCGGCGATAGGTCAGCTCGACTGCTTATTGTACCCCCCACGCCCGAAACCTCCCCCTCCCCGTCATCTCCCTGAGCCCCAGCTCCAAAACAATCCGCCGCGCCGCCTGCGGCGTGACGTCCAGCGTCTTGGCCACCATCCCGGCCGACACGAGCGGTTTCGCCATCACCAGCTCGACCAGTTCCGGCAGTTTTGAAGACGTCCGGCGCCCGTCCAGCTTTCGGTCCATCATCGTTTTCGCCAGCATCAACCGGTCATGCTCTTTCAGACCGAGCTCGGCGGCCGCGATCAGGCCGTGAGCAACGGCAAGCAGCCGCGTTTCCCTATCGCGATGCCGGCGTCGATCGACGGGGATGGTTTTCAGGCCAAGGTTGATGGCGGCCAGATGGGCGCCGGTGGTAATCCCCGCCTGACGCAGGATCGAGGCGCAAAACAGCCGGCCGAGCCAGGGCGCATGCTGAAGGACGGAGAGCTCGTTCCAGGCATCGAGGGCAGCGATCGCCTGCAGCACCGCCGGCAGGTCTTGCACTTCCCGCAATACGCCGCGCCATTCGTCGAGTCTGGAATCCTCGTCCCAGTCGAGATCATAGATCATCGGATCTTTGTCTGGGTCGCCGCCACGCCCGGGCCGCGTTGCGTTTTCGATCGCGGCCTCCGATCGGGCGAGAACCGCATCGATGGCGGCATAGTCGACGCCGGGAAGCCCTCCGGCTTCGTCGATGTCCTCCCCCTCCCCTTTTAGATCATTCAAGCCAGCGCGCCGAATGCCGCCCGCCACCTCTCTCTCCTCGGCGCCGACCGGTGTGATCTCCGCGGTTTTCCGCAGCGTCCGAATGCCTTCCTGCGATAGTGCCCAGTTGGGCAACTGCGCGGCAATGCGTCGGCGGGTGCGAAGGACGTCGCGGGCGATGGTGAGTTCGTGGGTGGGGGTGCGGATGTCACGGGTGGCGTCATGCAGGACGAGGTCTTCGAGGTGGACGAGTTCGCCGTCGATCCACAGCGAGGCGCAGGCGTCAGAGAACTGGCTGCGTTCTATAAAGCCCTGGCCGACCGATGAACGGGCGATACGCTCGTCCAGACGCGTAAGGGCGATACCGGCGTCGAAAGCCGGCCGCATCAAGGGTTTCATGCTGATTTTCGCGAGATCGTAAGCCATTGAAATCATGGTAAATGATTTCTTAAAGGAACACTATCCGATTATTACGGTTCCTAACATGCTATGGTTGGGGGTTGAACTTCTAACCATCGATAAGTACCTCTTATCGATGGTTGTTGATTTCGTGGCTCAAATCGAGGAGAATCGGGGCAAATCACGGTCCTAGCGGCCGCCGAAACCCGCGATTCTGGAGCCAACGTGGCCAGACCGACAAAATCACAGACATCCGTCGAGCGGCGCGCCGAAGAGCTCGACACGATTGCGTCCGTTCTGCCGCTCGAACGGCGCGACGAACTTGCCGAGCTTTTGACCGACCAGGACATCGAAACGCTGCGCCACCTCGTCAACGCCGGAATGGGTGCCAACACACTCCGGGCGTTGACATCGGATCTCGCCTATCTCGAAGCCTGGGGCCTGGCAGCCACCGGACGATCGCTGCCCTGGCCGGCACCCGAAGCCCTTTTGCTCAAATTCGTCGCGCATCACCTGTGGGACCCTGAGAAAAAAACGACCGATCCAGATCATGGCATGCCAGCCGCGGCGGATGACAATCTCCGAAGGCAGGGGTTTCTCAAATCCGTCGGCCCGCACGCGCCAGCCACCGTGCGTCGGCGTCTGGCCAACTGGTCGACGCTGACAAAGTGGCGCGGCCTCGATGGTGCCTTCACCTCCCCTGCCCTCAAATCGGCCATTCGCCACGCCGTGCGGGCCGTCCCTCGGACGCGACGCCGTAAGAGTGCCAAGGCGGTTACGGGCGACGTGTTGGCAAAACTGCTGGCCACCTGCGCGGGGGACGGCCTACGCGATCTGCGTGATCGGGCGATCCTGATGGTCGCCTTTGCCTCCGGTGGCCGTCGGCGCAGCGAGATCGCCGGACTTCGGGTGGAGCAATTGACCATCGAGACGCCGATCGAGATGCCGGACGGCCCTCCCCTCCCCTCTCTTGCCATTCATCTCGGTCGGACTAAAACAACGTCCGGTGAGCAGGACGATACCGTCTATCTCACCGGCCTGCCGGTCGAGGCTCTCTATGCATGGATGGCGGCGGCGGAGATCGACAAGGGCAGTGTCTTCAGGGGGATCGGGCGATGGGGGACGGTGTCGAAGCGAGCTATCGATCCGCAGTCGGTCAATGCGATTTTGAAGCAGCGGGCGGAGATGGCTGGGTTGGAGGCGGGGGAGTTTTCCGCCCATGGGCTGAGATCTGGTTATCTGACCGAGGCTGCCAATCGCGGCATTCCCCTTCCCGAGGCTATGGAGCAGTCGCGTCATAGGTCTGTTCAACAAGCATCCAGCTACTATAACAATGCCACGCGGCGCAGCGGTCGAGCGGCAAGATTGCTGTAATTGAGAGGCTCGGAACTTACTAAATGACAATCTTGTTCAAAACGACGATCACGGAAGACAAGGCATTTTCAAAAATCGAGGAGGCGCTGAACACCGGTCAGGAATACGACGGCTATTTCAGTATCGCGGACGATGATGGCGAGACGCCTCTGCCATGGGGGCCATCAATGAGCGGTGAAGAATTTCTTGCGAAAGTGAGAGAAATGCTGGAATTGACGTGGAAAGCAGCCCGGTTTTGGGTTGTCTATGACCGTCGAGAGGATCGTGGAGATCCTGATGCCATCGTGATGCGCAATGCAGCGTTTCGTATCTCACGCGGCTATAACGGCGTCATCGTAGCTTCGTTAAGTCTCCTCGGACGGAAAGACGCTGAGCAAGATCTCGAACTGATTTTCGTCTGTTTCAGAGAAGATTTCCAACGTCGCAACTTTAGAATTCGCTTTGAGAACAAACCCGTTAAATCTCAGTGATGCCGAGCCAGCCTTGCGCCGATACCGTTGAGAGTCGGCGTTGCTGTCGGTGCGCAGTTCTGATTCACTTCTTCTAAGGTTTTAAGAGGACGTGCCGCTCGATGTTGAACCCGTATAACAACGTTTCCTGCGCGACCATTCGTTCGCCCGAGTGACTCTGATTACTCAATAAGCTAGGTCCTGTTGACAAAGTGGATTCCCGAATCGGTGGAAGCATGATTCAAGACTGCTTTTTAGGAGGCGGTTTTGGCACGGCGACCTGACGGATATGGAATGGCGGATCATCGAAGGGCTTTTGCCCTCGGAGCGCGGTAGAAAGTCCCGGCCCGCGCATGACAATCGACGGTATCTGAACGGCATGCTACATGTTCTGCGGGTCGGCTGCCCCTGGCGCGACATGCATGAGCGCTACGGAAAGTGGAATTCCGTCTATGTGCGCTTCCGCCGCTGGGCGGAACAAGGGGTGTGGGCTGCACTGCTTGAAACGCTGGTCGAGTTGGGGCTGGCCGATGACCGGCAGCACATGATCGACAGCACCACAGTTCACGGCCACTCTCAGGCTGCGGGCGCTAAAGGGGGACTTATAAGGAGGCTTTTGGTCGATCACGTGGCGGCTTTTCGACGAAAATCCACGCCTGCGCAGACGATCAGGGAAGCCCTCTCGGCTTCATCCTGACAGGCGGAGAGGCTTCCGACTACAATGCTGTTTCTGACCTGCTGGCGATGCCGGTTGGCAAGCCGAGGCGGTTTCTTGCCGACAAAGGATATGACGCTGACTTTCTACGCGAGGAGTTGCTGCTCCAAGGGACCAGGCCGGTCATCCCGCCGAAGGCCAACCGGAAAGCCCCGCCCGCCTGCGACTTTAGAGCCTACAAGGATCGAAACCGCATCGAGCAGATGTTCAATCGGATCAAGCAGTTCCGTCGTGTTGCTACCCGATACGACAAGACCCGAAAATCTTTCGAGGGCTTCCTCGCCCTGGCCGCCGCAAAAATATGGTTGCCATACTGTTGTCAACAAGACCCAGGTTTGTTCGGGTAGTTCATTTGGAGGCTAAAATCTTGACTGTTGCTTTGGTGGGAACGTCGTCCTTTGATCGGTTCTTCAATCCAGCCCATGACGCGTTGCAACGGCGCGGCCATGGTGTGGCACGGTTCGTCACGCGCGAGGAACTGCTTGCCGCCGTTGATGCACTGCAGTCTTTGGAAATCCTTGGCGCGACCTCAAGCTTTGCAGCCGACCGGGAGCTGTTTGCCAGGATGCCGCGTCTGCGCGCACTGGTTTCTCCGTTCACAGGGGTCGAAGGGTTCGATGTTTCGGCCGCGACGGAAAACGGCATCCTCGTGGCGAATGGCCAGATTGCGGAAAACACCGTCAGCATGGCCGAGGCCGCAGTTCTCTTCACCCTGGCTTCGCTCTATGACCTTCATGGCACGGAGCGCTACCTTCGCGAAAACCTGCCGCGTCCCTCGCAGGTCCGTGCGCGCATGCTCATGGGAAAGACAGTTGGCCTGATAGGGTTTGGCAAAATTGGACAGGCTATCGCGGAACGGCTGTCTGTATGGGGCGTGAGGCTCGTCGCTTCGGTGCGCACGACGCGATCGATGCCCGCCTACGTCACCTCCCAGAGCCTCGATAAAGTGCCCGCGACAAGCGATGTCGTTATCATGGCGGCTGCACTCACTCCTGAATCACGGGGAATGCTGGATCTTGACGCGTTGCGCCGAATGAAACCGGACGTGGTGTTTGTCAACATCACGCGGGGCGGCATCATCCCCGACGATACACTCGCCTCGCTCGCCGCAGAGCGACCGGCTATGCGCCTTGCCCTCGATGTGTTCGACCCGGAGCCGTTGAAAGAGGATAGTCCGCTGCGCGACCTTCCGAACGCCATCCTCACCCCACACATGGTGGGACATACAATCGACTCTCAGATGCGCCTGCGGGAGGCATTTTGCGAGAACCTTCTCGCGGTGGCAGAGTGGCGGGTGCCTGAATACGTCGTCAATCCGTCTGTGATCGAAACGTGGCTGGTAAAACAGGACAGCCCACAGCTCTAATTGCGTCCGAGCTTGTATCACTCATCAGTGCATCGTCATCCATTCGCGGGCGGCGCGTAGTGCAGCGGCGAGTTCGGCCTTATCGCCGGGGCAAGGTCACCGCGCAGTGCTGCAGCCCGGTCGGAGCCCTTGATGGCGGCGATGTTCAGCCACTTGTGGGCGGCGATGAAATCAACGGCGCAGCCACGACCGGTCGCATACATGAGCCCCATTTCGAAGAAGATGTCGGCGTGATTGTCGCCGCCCATTCCAAGGGATCAGGCCGGTCATCCCGCTGAAGACAAACCGGAACGCCCCGCCCGTATGCGACTTCAGAACCTACAAGGATCGAAACCGCATCGAGCGGATGTTCAATCGGATCAAACAGTTCCGTCGTGTTGCTACCCGATACGACAAGACCCGAAAATCTTTCGATGGCTTCCTCGCCCTGGTCGCCGCAAAAATATGGCCGCCATACTTTGTCAACAGGACCTAGCCTGTCTCGAGTCGAAGTTCATACATACGGGTGGACAATGACCTGATGCGGCCAGTGAGGCTGATCATGCAACCGATACGACGCGCAGCTGCGGCGGCCTTGTCGGCGCCAACTGGCCTTCCAGAACGACCTGATTACGCCCGCCCGCCTTTGCCGCATAGAGGCAGACATCGGCGCGACAAATCGCATCATGCACCGAATGATCGTTAGGCCCCGTGGAAGAAACACCGAAACTTGCTGTGGTCTGGCTCAAGATTCCCGTCTCGTCCCAACCCTTTTCGGCAAACGAGACTCTCACGATATTTGCCATAATCCCCGCATCGGCAAGCGACACGCCCGGTATAAAAGCTACGAACTCTTCGCCGCCGAACCTAGTGACCACCGCGCCCGACGGCAGAAGTTCGGTCAGCACCTTGGCGAGACCGACGATGACCGCATCACCGGCCGCATGGCCGAATCCATCATTGACCTGCTTGAAGAGGTCAATGTCGCAAACCAGCACTGCGCCTGACGGAAAGCTGCCCTTCCGAAAATCTGGGACAGCCCGCTCGAAACCGCGACGGTTGAGAAGATCGGTCAGCGGATCGTATTCCGCCGCGTGGCGATGTTGGCCGATTACATCCAGCATCATTGTGCCAAGCACAGTGAGCGCCAGCAGGAAGCCCAGCACACTTGCCCCAACCTGCATAACGAAAGCGTAGTCGGACGACAGGAATTGGTCGAGTGAGACATAGCCGTCGCCGAACGTGGACAGCAAAAGCGAGGAAAACCGCACGATAGTTTCCGCAACAACCAGCCCGACCATTCCGGCAAGCAGTCGGTCGATCGGCCTTCTGATTTGATCCCGGACCTGCAAGAGCGGCAAAAATAGTAGAAGCGCGCATGCCATATCGCTCGAAATTAGCTCGCTCCTAAGATCATGCTTTTCGACGATAAGATAAGTGACAACGGCTTGAGCCAGAACGGCAATACTCAGGCGCAGGGCAAACAAGGAGCGGCCAAGGCCAAAGCGATGCAGAAGCGCCTGGCCATAAAAAAAGAATGCGGCAAAGAAGAAGACGTTCGAGATCACCGCTTGAGCCTCGCGCGACAGCGCCACAAGCAGAAGAGGCGCACAGAAACCGAAGGCGGCAGCAATATAGCCTAGCCCCCAGTAAAGCCCGGAGGCAATGCCCCAGCGCTGTGTAAACAGAAATGAGCAGCCGAATGCCAAGAAGATAAACGGCAAAAGATATGCGAAATTATCGTGCGATTCCATGAAGCCCCCGCACAATAAGCTTCCCCCGAAACACCAGTGCTGGGAGGAATATAGGGCCGGAAGATTAAGAAACCCTAGCTGCCCCGCTGACGGGCGCGGCGATGATCCGCCAGACAAGCGTGCTAATCTCGCCGACCCAGAACACACATTGAGGAGTGTGTCGCCAGCGACCTTGCTGCACGAGAGTGCTACCAACGCGGGACCTTCGTAGTCTTCGACCCAGACTGGCCTGAAAAACAACTCAGTTTGCGGCTGACCACGTGCGGCTAGGCAACTCGCCACGAAACCAATGGGTCGGAGATCGTCCGTCTTGACGTCCTGATACCGATCTTCATGGTATGCTCCCTTCCTCGTCTTTAATATCTCTCAAATCGTATAACACTATGAAATTTCTGATAAAATGACAAAAAAAACCGGCTGACAAGTTCTGCTACTCCTACCTCAGGGGACCTATCACGGGGCCGAATGCGATTGCGGCCGTTTGCTCCGACACGGGTTAACGCATCGCATGCTCCCTAAGAACAATATCCCTCAATTCGAAGCAATCGAGCGATTTTGAAAATGCCGAAAGACTAGTCGCCACCAAATTCATCTCTCACTTGACCGCCCGTCGGACGGTGCCGGTGATACCCAGTAAAATCTGGACGAGATACCATGATTGTTGGCGTTCCGAAGTCAACAGAGGCAGCCTTAAAGGCGGACCCCCAACTGCGCCGGTTCGAACTCCGACCAGCGCCATAGGATTGAATATCGTTGAGGTAGAGGTTCTTCGGAAAAGTCCTCCAGCTAAACTTTTGTTTGCCATGCCCGGTTCGCCTGATGGCACAGATGCCGGGAGGCGCAGGCAAAGCGTGATGTGATCGCATAGGATTGGCCAAGCGCGACCCCAACCTGATGTGTTCAAGAACTCATGACTCACAGCATACTTTTCGTCATTGTCGAGCTCGGAAATGATCTTATCCCACGCACGCAACCGGTCCAGGTGGTTAGTAAGATTATTGATGATGTTTGCAAACTTTGTCGCGTATTCGCCGGCATGACCTTGCCGGCATCCAGTGAATTGGGCAGAGTCCACGAATGGTATGGCATTAATTTGCCTCGGGTGCCGTTGCATCAAACGTGTCTCGAAAGCGTTGATATAGTCGACAAGTCTATCCGAGCGGTTCTGCGTAAAATCTTCGGTCACGCAACAGCACTCCCTTCACCGTTGGCCTTCAGGAGCGACATCAGCATCGGCCCGAGCGAAAACTCTCCCTGCTCCGATCTCTTCGTCAAGTCTCGCAGATAGCCACCAGGCGAGTTTATGAAATTCGATCGTTCGAGAATGCACGCCATCGCCACCGCGGCATTTTCGGGTCCCATCGCACTGCAGGCCTCCTCATAGGCTGACGGGCTGACGCCTAGCATCGAGCGGACCACCACGGCCGCCGTCATCAGTTCTCGCCAGTGTGCAATGCCGCCTACGGGACCGTAGTCGATAATCTGCGGGCAAGCCCTAAGGACCATACCAAGCGGGAAAGCCTTAATTTGTTCGAGTTTTGCCTTTGTCTTTGTGCCCGCCACACTCTTTGTTTTCGGTTCTTCCGGCACGTTTGCGCCCTGCTCTTTTTCAGAGCTAGGTTCAAGTTCATTTATAGATTCGGTTTTTGAATTCTGTATGTGCCGATCATTTGGAGCGGCATTGCCATGCATATTCTTAGATTCTACCTGCATCTCCAACATGTTGATGACTTCTTCACGCAGGAGCTCCATCTCTCCAAGTGTTGTGTCGACCTGGTTTCTGTCTGGATAGCGAGGATGCCGGCTAAGAATTCCAATGTATACTGTTTCAACATGCCCCCAATTGCCAGGGGCACCTTCCTCGATAGCAGCTGTAATTAGTTTGCGGACGTCTCGACGGCAAATCGTAAGCGTTTCTTTCGCCCGGCGAAACCGCATCCGCTCCGCTGCGACGTCCTGGGCCAGTAAGGCTAGCTCGGTGGATCGCGTGAGCAGCGGGCTCAGATCGAACCCGTATGCCTTTTCTATTTCACCATCGCGACTGCGATGTGCGTAACGTTTCCCGTTCGGACTATCACGACGCATGATGAGTCCAGCATCGACTAGCGCACCGAGCTGGCGCCGCAGTGTGCTTTCCGTGATCCCATGAGCGCGGACGGACAGCTGCGCATTGGATGGAAATACAACAAGCCCGTTCGAGGCGTCGAGTTGTGTATCAGGGTAGAATGTCAAAAGGGCATCGAGAACGGCAATTGCTCGGTCCTGAAGGCCGAAGCGCTCCCTCGTTTCGCACACATCGCGAAAGACCTTCCACTTTTCGACACGCGTGCTTGGTGTTGATGCCGCGATCGCGAACTGCTCTTTCACCAAGGCAAGCTTCGCTGGCCGCCGCCCAAAGGGCGTCGTTATATGTCCCGTATGCATTTTTCTTTCACCTTTCTTCAGGCAAAGGAAATTAGCTCACCAAATCGGTGCCAAGACTCTTGACTGTGATTCCGGGAAATGCGATTCTCAATCCTGCGAGAGATACGAGAGAGGCTTCCACGGTTTTCCGTTTGGGGGCCTTTTTCTTTTGCTGTTCAGTCTCCGTTGTTTTCCTGCTTCGACCCTCTGTACTCGACGTACAAACGATCCATGTGGGCTGAAAGCCACTCGCTGAAAGGTTTAGCTTCGACATTCGAGAGTTCGATCGCAACTTTCTTCGATTTGGCATTCATTACGAATTTCAGCGAAGAGTCAGTCGACGTCCAATCCTTCACGGAAGGACTGATCTTTGGCTTCTTGGCAGCTGATTTGACTTTGTAGCGCTTTAAAAAATCATGCAGTTCATCAAACCGCTCATCCTCGGTCAACTTCATGAAGTCGGCGGTTTCCGTATGCTCTGTGGCTACCTTCGAAAGAGCAGGGGCTAGAAGCAATTGACGGAGGCTCAGCCACCTATCGCGTCCTACTTTCTTGGATGCTCCTAGCGCCTTGAGGATCGAGGCCGGGACAGCTTCCACGACGCCCAGCATTTTCGAAAGCATCGCCTCGTCGATCGCAAGCGACGACCGAACCACGTCCTTCGTCATTCCAGACTCAATCAGGTTCTGTGCGAAATATGCACGCTCTATGAACGACAGGTTGGAGCGAGCGGAATTCTCCTGTCCCTGTGCAATAGCAGAAGTAACATCGTCCAATTTCTTGACGACTGCCTTGACCGAAATTCCAAGCTCTCTGGCGACCTTGAGACGGCGATGACCGAAGACAACCATGAAGCGTTGGCCGTCTGATGAGCTGGGGCGAACCAGAATCGGCGTTATCTGGCCGGATTCCCTTATCGCCTGCTTGAGCTCCTGGTATTCGTCGCCATCGTCGGAAAGGCGATCGGCGACAAAGGAACCGTCAATTAACTGCGGGTCCAGATCGACGATGACCTCGCCCTGCATCAATTTCTTGCTGTTCTCCGCCATATCCTCGATCGACCGAACGACGGTCTTAGCGGCCCCTGTCATGCCGTATCCAGGTTTTGTCGGCGTCTGGTTTGACGCGATTGACGCCATGTCGAGTTTTGCAAAAGGATTTTCACGTGCCATAGCCAGCCTCCGAACTCGCTTTCATCGTCGACAAGGAATTGAAATCGTTCCCAAATACCTCTGAAAAAACGGCTGACAAGTACGTCATCTGCGCCCCCATGCGCCGTGGATCAAGTCCTGGATTTCACCATTGGCCGCGTTCAGGCTCTCCATTGCCCGATCATAGGTAGACCGGACGAAATCGCCTCGCTCCACCTCGTACAGTGTTTGCTTTTTTATAGACGCGTCAGAAATGGCCGTTGATTTGAGCACATGATTTCGCAACATCTGTTGTGCGAACATGGATTGCATGAACCCGACCATCTGTGCCTGGGGGATGTCGGTCGGTTCGAAGCGCGTCACGAGATAGCGGAACCACTCGACACGCATCTCCGCCCCCGCCTCTGCGACCGGACCCATGATACCGCCCAGCATCATCAGGAATTGGCTCATTGACATGATATCCAGCATCTGAGGGTGGATCGTGATCAGAATACCTGTCGAGGCCATGAGCGCCGTGATCGTCAGATATCCAAGTTGTGGCGGGCAATCAATGACCACCACATCATACCTGTCGTCCACCTGCTTCAGCGCATTGAAAATGCGCATATAAAACAGCCGGCCGTCTTCACCTTTCTTGGAGGATATTGCCAGGGGGACGTCATACTCGTACTCCTGCAGGACCAGATTTGCAGGCACGACGTCAAGACCAGGGATATTGGTTGGCTGTATAACGTCTGCAATAGATTTCCGCTCCTCATCGAAACGAAGAGCCTCATACAGGGACGCCGTATCATCGAGTTCGGGCTGGATCCCGAAAAGGGAGGTGAGGGACGCCTGAGGATCAAGATCGACCGCCAACACGCGATGGCCGGTGAGAGCAAGGTACTGTGCGAGGTGTGCGGCAGTAGTGGTCTTGCCACTCCCGCCTTTAAAATTAACAACCGAGACGACCTGCATCGGTTCGCCCTCACGTCGCCGAGGAACGTAATACCTTTTGTCAGATTTCTTATTGGCCTCAAGATAATCCCGGAGTTCCAACATTTGATCAGCCGTATAGTAGCGGCGTCCGCTGACCGACTCTATCTCCGGGCCCTTCCCGTCAGAATGAAGTTGTCGGAGGTGGGTCTGGGTAACCCCCATAAAATCCGCGACTTCCCCTAGTTGGAATTTTCGAAGTCCTTTGCGAGCATCAGGAGGATACTGCTGGCTGCGTAACATATGCAACGCGTTGGAGATCTTGGCACCCTGCTGGGCAATCTCAATATCAAATCGGTTGGGCAGCGAGTTGCTCATTTTGCGAACTATTTCCAGTAGGGCATCACTTTCGAAAAAGTGGCCGCGAAGCCGTCATTTGAGAAACTATCTCGCGATTCCCATAATGCCGCAAGGGATTTAAAGTTAACGAAGAATTAAGACGCGGAAGGCCGTTTCTCATTGTTTTTGAAAAATTGTTAACAAAATCAGCTTTTTAACTCAATTTCGGACGAGTTCGTTCACTCTCCGTTTTACTGTGAATCCTACAAAGACTCCTGTGCAAAGCGACTTCGAAAGAAAGACAGGGCGCGACAACGTCTGTGAGAGGGATCCGACTCACGCTTCGACTTGTAGGATTATACAACTGCCGAGCCCTTCGAATCTGTGCTGATTTCCAAACCGTCCAACAATGACGGAGGGATTCATGCAGGTAATCGCGTTCTCAACACCCCGGACGATTCAGGAAGCTCGCCTCCTTCACCTCCAATACCAGCTTCGCGCGCGGGTGTTTTCCGATCGCCTTGGTTGGGAGGTCGATGTAACGGCAGGTTGCGAGTCGGATGGCTTCGATGCCCTTCGACCGACCTACGTTCTCGCGATTACCGAGACCGACCAACTGGCGGGATGCGCGAGACTTCTCCCGGCGCTTGGTCCGACGATGGTGTCCGACGTTTTCCCCTCGCTTCTCCCAGACGGTCAACTCATCGGTCATGCAGCGATGATCGAGAGTTCTCGGTTTTGCGTCGATACCACCCTCGCGGAGGGGAGGGGAAAAGGCTCGGTCCACCAGGCGACGCTGACCATGTTCGCGGGCATCGTCGAATGGTGCATGACCAATGGGTACACCGAGATCGTCACGGTAACCGATCTTCGGTTTGAGAGAATCCTCGCTCGCGTCGGATGGCCTTTGCGGCGTTTGGGCGAGCCGAAGAAAATCGGCGTGACAATCGCGGTCGCTGGCACACTTCCCGCCGACGCGGACACATTCGCGAGGCTTCGACCCTCCGACTACTGTTCTGAACTCGACCCTTCTCGGTCAGGTAGCCTAAGGAGACATTCGTGAACCAGCTTCGCTCTCATCCCAGACTTGTCCGCAAACTTCAGGAAGCGCTGGGCGATCAGCTTTGTGTTGCCCTGGATGACGCGACAGTCGTCGAGATCATGCTCAATCCGGACGGAAGACTGTTCATCGAAAGAATTGGCCATGGCGTTACGCTGGCTGGCGAGATGTCATCTGCAGCAGCGGAAATGGTGATCGGGACTGTGGCGCATGCACTTCAGTCCGAAGTGGACACCGAGCAGCCGATCATCTCAGGCGAACTGCCAATCGGCGGCCACCGGTTCGAGGGGTTGTTGCCTCCAGTTGTCGCAAAGCCCGCATTCACCATCCGGCGCCGCGCATCACGCCTCATTCCACTCGAAGACTACGTTCGCACAGGTGTGATGACCGAATATCAGGCCGCCACGATCCGTAGCGCGATTTCAGCGAGGCTGAACATCATCATTTCCGGTGGGACGGGCTCTGGTAAGACGACGCTTGCGAACGCGGTGATCGACGGAATCGTCAAATCGGCCCCCGAGGATCGTCTGGTTATTCTCGAGGACACTGCGGAAATACAATGCGCCGCCGATAACGCCGTCCTCCTGCATACCATTGATACGATCGACATGGGGCGATTGCTCAAGAGCACCATGCGGCTGCGTCCCGACAGGATTGTCGTCGGCGAGGTTCGCGATGGCGCAGCTCTTACACTGCTTAAAGCCTGGAACACTGGTCATCCGGGGGGCGTAGCGACCATTCATTCGAATACCGCCATGTCAGCGCTGCGGCGTCTCGAACAACTGACCGCTGAGGCGAGCCAGCAGCCGATGCACGAGGTTATCGGAGAAGCGGTAGACCTGGTCATCTCCATCGAGCGAACACCGCGCGGGCGGATCGTACGCGACATCATCCAGGTCGAGCGTTTCATCAACGGACAGTACGAAATCGAATCCGATCAGCTCACGGAAGAACAGGAGGCGCGCGATGTCGCGTAACCATACCCTCATCGCCGCCGCGTTCGTGGCGGCACCCATCGTTTTTGCCTCGGTTGCGCCTGCGCTGGCCAGTTCCGGAGGCGGGCTTCCCTGGGAAGGTCCTTTGCAGCAGATCCAGGAGTCGATCACCGGGCCTGTCGCGGGTGCGATCGCGCTTGCAGCCGTGGCGATCGCCGGGGGGATGCTCATCTTTGGTGGTGAGCTAAACGATTTCGCACGGCGACTTGTCTACGTCGTCCTCGTTGCCGGTATTCTTCTCGGCGCTACCAACATCGTCGGCTTGTTCGGCGCGACCGGTGCGTCGATCGGGCTGACCGAAGTGGAGATGATGCCAATTGTTCCAGACGTTGGAGGGGAGGGGGATCATGGCTGAGTCCCTGTCCGGCCTGCGGCGTAACCGCATCCATCGCGCGCTGTCTCGCCCAAATCTGCTGATGGGCGCCGACAGGGAACTGGTGCTGATCACCGGCCTTGCGGCCGTGATCCTGATCTTTGTCGTAATGACAGTTTACTCGGCGCTTTTCGGTGTTGCTGTCTGGGTCGTGATCGTCGGGCTGCTCAGGATGATAGCCAAGTCTGATCCGTTCATGCGGCAAGTTTATATCAGACACATTTCCTACAAGCCTAACTACAAGGCGACCACTTCGCCCTGGCGACGGTATTGAGGAGGAGGCCATGGTAGCTCTCAAGCACTTCCGGGTAACCGGGCCCTCCTTTGCCGATCTCGTTCCATATGCAGGACTCGTCGACAATGGTGTCCTGCTCCTGAAGGATGGGAGCCTGATGGCCGGATGGTACTTCGCAGGACCAGATTCCGAAAGCGCAACCGACCTCGAGCGCAATGAGCTCTCGAGGCAGATCAATGCCGTCCTGTCACGGCTTGGAAGCGGCTGGATTATCCAGGTCGAGGCCATCCGCATCCCAACGGTCGACTATCCGTCGGAAGACCGTTGCCATTTCCCCGACCCGGTGACGCGCGCGATCGATGCCGAGCGGCGGGCGCATTTCGAGCGCGAACAGGGACACTTCGAGAGCAAGCATGCGCTGGTCCTGACCTACCGGCCGCTCGAGTCCAAGAGGACATCTCTCAGCAAATATATCTATTCCGATGAAGAGAGCCGGAAAAGGTCTTACGCGGACACGGCGCTCTTCGTGTTCAAGAGCGCAGTACGAGAGATAGAGCAATATTTTTCCAACACCCTTTCGATCCGGCGAATGGAAACCCGCGAAACAATCGAGAGGGGAGGGGAGAGGATTGCTCGCTATGACGAGCTCCTTCAGTTCGCAAGGTTCTGCATCACTGGCGAAAGCCATCCGGTCCGGCTTCCCGACGTCCCCATGTACCTCGACTGGATCGCGACCGCCGAGCTTGAGCACGGGCTGACGCCAAAAGTTGAGAACCGTTTCCTCGGCATCGTTGCGATCGACGGTTTGCCGGCCGAAAGCTGGCCGGGTATCCTGAACAGCCTTGATCTTATGCCGCTGACCTATCGGTGGTCGTCACGTTTCATATTTCTCGACGCAGAGGATGCTCGGCAAAAGCTCGAACGCACCCGCAAGAAATGGCAACAGAAGGTCCGACCGTTCTTCGACCAGATCTTCCAGACACAAAGCCGCTCGGTCGATCAGGACGCGATGACAATGGTCGCTGAAACAGAGGACGCGATCGCACAGGCTTCATCGAAGCTTGTTGCATACGGCTACTATACGCCCGTCGTCGTTTTGTTCGACAGCGATCGCGAAGCACTGCAGGAGAAGGCCGAAGCGATCCGACGACTGATCCAGGCAGAAGGTTTCGGGGCAAGGATTGAAACGCTCAACGCTACTGACGCCTATCTCGGCAGCCTGCCGGGTAACTGGTACTGCAACATCCGTGAGCCGCTGATTAACACCAACAATCTCGCCGACTTGATCCCGCTTAACTCGGTGTGGTCCGGAAGCCCGATCTCCCCAAGTCCGTTTTACCCGCCGAATTCCCCGCCCCTGATGCAGGTTGCGAGCGGTTCGACGGCGTTCCGTCTGAACCTGCATGTCGATGATGTCGGCCACACGCTGATCTTCGGTCCGACCGGGTCAGGCAAGTCGACACTTCTTGCCTTGATCGCCGCGCAGTTTCGCCGCTACGAAAATGCGCAGATTTTCGCATTTGATAAAGGTAGCTCGCTGCTTCCCCTGACACTCGCTGCCGGCGGCGATCATTACGAGATTGGCGGTGACATTGCGGAAGAGGGGAGGGGCCTGGCTTTCTGCCCATTGTCCGAACTCAAGACCGATGCCGACCGCGCCTGGGCGTCGGAGTGGATCGAGATGTTAGTCGGTCTGCAGGGCATTACGATCACCCCGGAGCATCGCAACGCCATCTCTCGGCAGGTCGGCCTCATGGCGAAAGCATCTGGCCGCTCACTCTCGGATTTCGTCAGCGGCGTTCAGTCGCGCGAAATCAAGGACGCGTTGCACCACTATACCGTCGATGGCCCCATGGGTCAGCTTCTCGATGCGGAGGAGGACGGTCTCACGCTCGGAACCTTCCAGACCTTCGAGATCGAGCAGTTGATTAATATGGGAGAGCGTAATCTCGTGCCCGTGCTGACCTACCTGTTCCGGCGGATCGAGAAGCGTCTGGATGGTTCGCCGAGCCTGATCGTACTCGACGAAGCCTGGCTCATGCTCGGTCACCCGGTCTTCCGCGACAAAATCCGGGAATGGCTTAAGGTCTTGCGCAAGGCGAATTGCGCTATCGTCCTTGCGACCCAGTCGATCTCGGACGCCGAACGGTCTGGTATCATCGACGTCTTGAAAGAATCCTGCCCGACCAAGATTTGCCTTCCAAACGGCGCCGCCCGCGAGCCCGGGACGCGCGAATTCTACGAGCGCATCGGTTTCAATGAGCGGCAGATCGAGATCGTCGCAACGGCGATACCAAAGCGCGAGTACTACGTCGCCACGCCGGAAGGCCGGCGGCTCTTCAACATGTCGCTTGGGCCGGTCGCCCTGAGCTTTGTCGGCGCAGCGGGCAAAGAGGATCTTAAACGAGTCCGCATCCTTAAATCCGAGCACGGTCGTGAATGGCCGATCCGCTGGCTTGAAACGAGAGGAGTTCACGATGCCGCATCGCTACTCAAGTACGAATAGAAGGGTTGCTTGCTTGGCGGCGGCGCTTGCCATTACGGTTGTCAATCAAGGTTCGGTGCAAGCCGGTTCAGCCACCGGCGCCGCAACGGAATGGACGCAGCTCGCCAACAACGCGCAACTCGTAGACCTTATGAAAAGCTCCGGCATCCAGGTCGACAATCAGCTGACCCAGATCAGCCAGTTTGCGGAGCAGATCCAGAACCAGCTGAAAATTTACGAAAATATGCTGCAAAACACTGCGCAGCTTCCCAGTTATGTCTGGGGAAAGGTCGAAAGTGATCTCAACCAGCTACGCAGCATCGTCGAACAGGGTCAGAGCATCTCATTTTCTATGGGCAATGCCGACGATGTTCTTCATCAGCGCTTTCAGAGTTACGCTGACCTGAAGACAAATTTGCCTGATAACGCAACCTTCTCCTCGACCTACCAGTCCTGGTCGGACACCAACCGCGATACCATCGCCAGCTCGCTGAAGGCAGCGAGCCTGACGGCCGACCAATTCGATAGCGAGGAAGATACCATGTCCTCGCTGCGTTCGATGTCCGAGTCGGCTGACGGACAGATGAAGGCCTTGCAGGTGGGACATGAGATCGCCGCTCAGCAAGTCGCGCAAATGCAGAAACTTCGCGGTCTCGTCTCTCAACAGCTGACAATGATGGGAACCTGGCTGCAAACCGAACAGACCGACACGGATCTGGCACAGGCCAGGCGCGAGAAATTCTTCAGTGCGACGGCGCCCTCCATCTCAGGCGGCGAGAGGATGATGGTGGAATGGTGAGAACGAATGCACTCCTCATCGCAATCGCAACGATGCTTGCCGCGACAAGCGCCGGCATTTGGTTTTTGATCTCCGAACAGCAGGAAGCTCAGGAACGCAGGGCGAAGTTCTTCGGCTCATCGAACGACCACCCCACATCCGGTGGCGAAAAGATGAAAGTCGAATGGTGACAGGATGACCGCTACGACGATACTTCATCAGCTACGCGCCGCCATGCTCTTTGCCGCCTTGACGGCGGTCGCGGCCCAACCGGCCCTTGCGCAGGAAGGGTCAGTCTTGACCTCGCTCCAGAGCCAGATCACGACTGCAGCGAAGGGGTGGGAAACTACCGTCATGGATGCTGCGAGATCTCTGTTCTGGATCCTCGCAACGATCGAGATCGGCATTGCCGCCGTCTGGCTGGCAATCCAGTCCGCCTCGTTGGATAGCTGGTTTGCCGAACTTGTGCGGCGGATCATGTTCGTTGGATTCTTTGCCTTCGTGCTCGCACAGGGACCGACGTTCGCCAAGGCGGTCGTGGATAGCCTCTTCCAAATCGGCGCAGGGGGAGGGACGGCCTCACCAGCTGACGTATTCAACGCCGGTCTCACGGTGGCAACGAAAATGTCGGAGAAGGTACAGTTCGGTCTTTTCGAGGACAATGCGCTGGCAATCTCAGCCGCGTTCGCGATGGTCGTGACGGTCATCTCGTTTTCGCTTGTCGCCGCGATTTTCGTGTCGGTCATGGTCGAGATGTATATCGGCCTGCTTGCCGGCATGATTATGCTTGGCCTTGGTGGATCATCCTTCACCAAGGATTTTGCGGTCCGGTACCTGGTCTACGCTTTCTCCGTCGGAATGAAGCTCATGGCACTTGTCATGATCTCCCGCATCGGCTCCGAAGTGCTTATCGGCCTCGCCAATAAGCCGGATATCGGCGACCAGTTTCAGACCGCTCTCGCCATCGCTGGAATCGCCGTCGTCGTTTTCATTATCGCCATGTACGTCCCGAACATTATGCAGGGCGTTGTGCAAGGCGCGTCGGTGTCCGGAGGAATGGAAGCGGTCCGCCACGGCGGCCAGGCCGCGTCTTTCTCTGCGGGCGCTGGATTCCTCGCTGCTGGCGCGGCGGGCGCGGGTTTTGCGGCGGCACAAGCGGCTCGAGCTGGTGGCTCATCGGTCGCTGCTGCTGCTATGCGTGGCATGGGCGCGAGTTTCACCTCCGGTGCACAGGCTGCGGGATCAGCGGCAAAGGAGAAAGCAGTCGGTTCGCCGGGGGCCTACGCAGGGTCTATTCTCGGGTTGGCCAACGCGAAGCTCGATGAACAGCGTGGCGGTCACAGCAGACCCAAACCTCTCCCCGAACGCAACGACAAACCGTAATCGAAACAGGGGAAGAAGAAATGGCCGCAAATCGCGCCCCGGAAAACCCGTATCTTGCCGCTCGCCAGGAATGGACGGAACGCTATGGCTCCTATGTGAAGGCGGCTGCCGCATGGCGCATCGTCGGAGTCCTTGGGCTGGCCATGGCGGTGATCGGCTTTGGCTATTCGATGTATCTGAGTACGCGAGTCCGACTGGTGCCGTACATCGTCGAGGTGGACAAGCTCGGGACCGCCGTCACAGCAGGCTTTCCGCAGCAGATTGAGTATGCCGATGTGCGCGTGGTGCGTGCCACGCTCGGCAACTTCGTCACGAGCTTTCGCTCGATCACCCCGGACGCAGTGGTGCAGAAACAATATATCGACCGCACCTACGCGCTCCTCCGCACCTCCGACCCGTCGACCGAGAAGGTCAACACCTGGTTCCGAGGCAATTCTCCATTTGAGAAGGCAAAAGCTGCGACGGTTGCAATCGAGGTCAACAACATCGTTGCTCTCTCCAACCAGACCTATCAGATCGACTGGACCGAATATGAACGGGACCGCAAAGGGAAAGAAACCGGCACGCGACGGTTTCGTGGGATCGCGACTGTAACGATCACCGCGCCCCAGGATGAGGCGACGATCCGCCTCAATCCAATCGGCCTTTACGTCCGGGATTTCGATTGGACCGCACAGCTTTAAGGGCAGGGGATTTTAAATGCACAAAACACGACTTTTCTTGGCAGCCGCGGGCTGCATGGCCGGACTTGTCCTTGCGTGGGGCTCACATGCGCAGAGCATGACGAGCAACGAACTGAAAGCAACGAATCTCTCCAGGAAATGGCGCGGCACACCGGGGCTGGTCACGACAGGTCCGGACGGCAAGGTCATCTTTCTGTTCGGCGAGACCCAGCCGTCCGTTATCTGCTCTCCACTGCAGGTTTGCGACATCGAACTTCAGGGTGGCGAGATCGTTCGCGACGTACTTGTCGGCGACACGGTGCGGTGGAAGGTCGAGCCGGCAACGTCAGGGGCGACAGGCGGACAGGCGATCCATCTCATCGTCAAACCGTCGGAACCAGGCCTTCTCACCTCGATGGTCGTCACGACCTCCCGTCGCACCTATCATATTCAGCTCAAATCCCATCCAAGCCAGTACATGGCGCGGGTCGGCTTCGAGTATCCGGAAGATGTTTCCACCAAACTCGCCGACATGAATTCTCGTCTCGAAACTGGCGGTATTCCGGGCACTGCGCCGGAGAAACTTAACTTCTCCTACTCGGTGAGCGGTGGAGCATCATGGAAACCGAAGCGGGTCTATTCGGACGGGGTGAAGACCTACATCCAGTTTCCGAAGTCGATCTCTGGTCAGGATGCACCGGTGCTCTTCATCGTCTCCGGCGGTCAAAATCGCACCGTCAATTACCGGATGAAGAACGACATGATGACTGTAGACTATGCGATCGACAAGGCCATCCTCGTGTCTGGTGTCGGTTGGCGGCAACAGAAGATCACCATCCGGCGGGGAGGCTGACCATGCGCAAGCTTCTCGCATATCTCATCGTGGTCGCGTCGCTCTCCGGTTGCCAGACGGCGGACGGCGCACTGACCACAAGTTCGACGCCTGTGGCCGTCACGGGACCCGCCGCGAGCGCAATCGCCGGCGACATGGCGAGCCGCTTGGCTGAACAGATCGGCCCGGCTGGGTCTACGACGACGTTTAAAATGAAGAGGGATGCGTCCGAGTTCGCAGTTGCCTTCGAAGCAGCCCTGAAAGGGTGGGGTTACAGGTTCGTCACGGACGGCAAGGTCGGGAAAGACGCCAAGTCGGTTGAACTCGCTTATGCGATCGAGGGCTTCGACGGACAGATTCTGGCGCGGGTCTCTACCTCGTCAATCGCTCTGAGCCGTGCTTATACCCCGTCTGCCGCCGGAGCGGCGCCAGCCAGTCCGCTTTCGATCATGCAGCGCAACTGACGGAGTTCAAGATGGCCCAATCTCTCCAACTCGGCACGTCAAGCCAAGCAGACGAACAGAATGGCATGCGGCGGCTCAATCGCTTGCCGATCATCATAGCGATCATTGTCACCGTCGTTTTTATTGGGGTTGTTGTGATTGGTCTGTCGCTGCGAGGACTTTCCTTCAATCGTGGCAATATCAATGACGCTTCGAACAGCCCGGCCACGAGTTTCGGGGATCAACTCAAGCGAGGGATTTCTGATGGCATTATCGGGGAGCCGGAGAGACAGGAGACGTTCCAACCGACACCTATCGTGGTGGAAAAGTCTGAGAAGCAGGACCCGGTCATCGAGCGCCAGTCGGTTGAGCGACAAGACCGCCGACAGAGGCTCGAATCGGAAGAAGAGTGGAAGGCTCGCCTGAAGCGAGAGCAGGATGAACAATATATGCGCGAGGCACAGCGCCAACGCATGGCCCGCCTTCAGGCTCGTGCTACGGCGCTCGACTCGCCGCTGAAGGTTGACGTCTCGGATTTTGAGTCTGCCGCGGATACCAAAAATGACGCCGGGCGCCAGCCAGCCGCCATAACGGCGAACGGCACGTCCGATCTATATGCTGCGGCCCTGCAATCCGGCTTGATGGGACAGAACGTCGACCAGAATGGCCAAGGATCGAAGGAGGATTTCTTCAATCAGGACATCAAGGATCTTGGGTACCTGCCAAATCAGGTCGTGCCGCAGATATCACCTTATGAATTGAAGCGCGGCTCGGTGATTCCTGCCACATTGATCACCGGACTCAATTCTGACTTGCCAGGCCGCATTACCGCTCAGGTCAGCCAGAATGTCTATGACAGCGCTACCGGCCACCGGCTTCTCATCCCCCAGGGCGCAAAGCTCTTCGGCCGCTACGACTCCAAGGTATCGTTTGGCCAGGAGCGCGTTCTTGTGGTTTGGACGGACCTCATTTTCCCGAATGGATCTACCCTGCAGATCGGCGGCATGGCCGGCACGGATGCCGAAGGATATGGCGGCTTCCGGGACAAGGTCGACCGCCATCTGTGGAGGACTTTCGGCTCAGCGGCGCTGGTAGCATTGATCGGAACCGGGATCGATATGTCGATGCCTCAGAGTTCGACGCTGGCGACGCAGGACACAGCCTCCGACGCGGCAAGGCGAAATTTTGCCGAGAGCTTCGGTCGCGTTGCGGAAGAGACTATCTCGAAAAACCTGAACGTTCAGCCGACGATCCACGTCCGTCCGGGCTACAAGTTCAACGTCCTCGTCGACCAGGACATCGTCTTTCCGTCGAATAACGCCCTAAGATAATTTAATCTTTGGATGCTTCAATCATGGGCTTAAATATATGAGAATTTCATGCGCAGTATGTGTCACTTCCCTTACACATGACTCTAGAAACACTCGCAAAAGCTGAGTATTATAGGATCGCAACTTGATGGGCCATCTCGTCGTAGACTCAGATCCGTCACTGCATTTGCGAATGGCCTATGGTCGAGCAGTTTATATTTTATAACTTTCGGTGCCGCCTGGTTCGGGCCATCTCGCATTCACCGGATAGGAGAAAGTCAGTGGACGGTCACATTCGCTCACTCATCGACATGACTGAAGCCGCGCATGATGAGCGCATGATCAAAGGTGCCCTGAAGATATTTGCGCACGCATGTGGCTTTGAGCGCTTCGCATATCTTCATACCGAGGGGTTGGATCTGCGCACATTCAATTCTTATCCAGAAGATTGGCAGGGCGTTTATCTCAAAAGCCGATATTCCCGCATTGATCCCGTGGTTACGGAAGGCAAGCGTCGTATGGAATTGTTCTCCTGGACGGCTGACAATTGGGCGGATCGAGGGAGTTCCGAACTCAGGAGTTTTCGCGACCAAGCGGTCGATCACGGCATCAGGAGCGGAGTGACGATACCCGTTGAAGGGAGTTTCGGATCGACGATGATGCTAACATTTGCATCTTCGGCCCTGACCGCCGACGTTTCAAAGTTGCAGGATTCGCACATGGCGTTTCGAGCGGTTCTTGCGATCCATTACCGTTTGAAGATCATTGCTGCGACGACGATCATTTCACCAAAAAGAGTGCTGTCATCACGAGAGGCTATGTGTCTCATGTGGGCAACTAAAGGCAAAAGCGCGCCGGAAACCGCAATGTTGACAGGGATCAAATCGAGGACCGTGCAACATTATTTGGATAAGGCGCGAGAGAAGCTCGAAGCGGCGACTGTTCCCCACCTCGTCGCCATCGCCAAGGACCACGGCCTGCTCTAGCGTCAATCGTCAACATCTGTGGCAACGTCAGGGATGTAGCCGAGTGCATCGATGATTTCCGAAAGTTCTACTTGCTGGGCTTCGGACTTATGCTGGCGCACGAAGTATTCTCGCTGCAAGGACTCGACTACAGCGCTCGACACCGCAAGATCAGAGGACGCGCGGGTCCATTCTTCATAAACAGCTTCGTCGGCAACAATAAGTCGGCGGTGCTCTTTGATCGCAGCGATCGCCAGAGCCTCCATTTCCGACTTTTGCATAACGCTGAACTGTGATTCCCTGTTTTCTGCTTCGTCGTTACCATCGGCTGAGCCCGCATTATTCATTCCGCCGCCCCTAACGTCATTTTCGCACCGTCTGTCACAGAGGGTTCGCTCATATAAACGCCAACCCTTACATCCACAATCACTGGGTTCGAGGAATAGACTGGGTTCTTTGATCGAAACCCAACCAGTTGCAACCCGAGCTGACAGCGCCTATCGAACAAGCGTTTACATACTTTAGTTGATAAACTCAAAGTGTGTAAACAGCGATCTTCTGCGCATGGATATGCGCAAATTGGTCGGCTCTAACTTTGCACGCCTGCGTCGGGAGAAAGGCCTGACACAGGAGGAGGTAGAGGCACGTTCTGGTTTCAGTCAGCAATATCTGAGCAGTCTAGAGCGAGGTCGACGCAACCCAACCGTAATTACGCTTTTCGAACTCGCTCAAGCCTTGGATGTCAGCCACGTCGAGTTAATTCGTCCCGGGAACGAGAGATAGTAAGCGATACGACGGCCTTGAGATTTCGCGAAGCGTCGTATATATTCTTCTCAAGGAGAATAATTATGGTTGCAGCACTTCGTGAATATACACCTACCGAGGCGGCAGCCGTAAGCGAGATCGGCATTAAATCGGTACATAACGCAATCGACAAACGGATCATTGGAAGTCTGTCTTCCAATTCGCGCAGCCGTTCGATCACTGACGACGATCTGTTGCGCCTGAAGCTCTGGTTCGGCGTGGGTTCAATCCTTTCCGCCGAACGCAGGAAGCGCCTTTTTGCCGCCATCGACGAAAATCCTGAAGCCGACACCGTCAGAGCGGACGACTATCTGATCGTCGACGTTGCGAGAGCGAGGGAGCATTTAGCCGCGCGTGGCGAAGCGCTCAGGGAAGCGGACAAGATCATACACAGCGTGAAAGGCGTGGTTGGCGGCGAGCCGGTCTTCAAAGGCACGCGCGTTCCAGTCCGAACAATCGCTGCGATGAAATTGCAAGGCGCCGCTACGGACGAGATCGTCGAGGGCTATCCAGCTCTTACGACGCGTATGGTAGAGCTCGCCGAAATCTGGCTAGCGGCTCACCCCGCCCGTGGGCGGCCACGAAAGTTGTCGGAACAGGGGCTGAAAGTGAAGTCGGTGAAGCGTCTGCCTCTTGAAGCCGAAAAGCCCTCGGGCAAGACTTCGTGAAGTTTCTCGTCGATGAATGCCTGCACACATCGCTCGTGGCGGTGGCTCAAGAGCACGGCCACGATTGTTTTCACGTGAATTGGCTGGGGCTGAGTGGCGAGACCGACTGGGATCTGATGCCTCGGATCGTTGCGGAAGATTTTACCTTCGTGACGAACAACGCCCGTGACTTCAGGAAACTCCATGCGCGAGAGGATGTGCACGCTGGCCTGGTGATCATCGTGCCGCAGGTCCTGCCAGTGCAGCAGAGGGAATTGTTCGCGCTCGTTTTGCAGGAACTCGCCGGTTCTCCGGACTTGGTGAACGAGGTGATCGAAATTGCCATCGACGAGGGCGAGGCTCTGCTGACGCGCTATTCACTACCCGAGTGAAGAACAATCCCCGCTAATTTGGACAGATCGATCCGAATCCCAGTGTGCCGACGCTGTATATCTAGCTCACACTAATGTCATGCGTTGGAAGCACACTAATTTGATGCTTTCGGACCAAAGCTGCGAACTAGGTCGATCAACAACCCTCACGGGAAGAGCACCTCAACGCTACGGCTGACTACCGATGCGAGATAGGTCCACCCGCATCTCCGCAGTGCCGACTTTCTTTTCGTCCATGGTTTTTGCCTCAGTCTGCAGGGGAGCCCCGGCATTGTCCGTATCCGCCTCCAATGTATCGGCTTGCGGTTCCTTTTGGTTGGCTATTGCCCCACCCGGATCCTCCGCCTGAAACACCCTCACGCCCTCGAACTCACCAGTCTTCCATGCGTATATCGCATCCTCGAAAATCTGCGAGAAGACGTCTTTGTTCGTGGGGTTACCATACCATTTCGCGACGATCCTGAGGACCTTGGCGAACAACGCCGTGCCTCTGCGAAGGTTCTGGCAGGGGTCGACTAGATCGGGCTTCAAATCGGTAGCTTCCTTGACCCCAACGCCTGCGGGAAACTGCGTCAGGCCAACGCGGACGACAGCTTGGCCAGCATACCGCCGCACGATCGCAATCACCTCCTCGGCCGATGCGGCTTTAGGAACGAGGATCAACCGGCCGCCAGATTTCACGGTGACGGCGAGGGGATCACTGGAGCCGGCGTCGGCTACGAACTGCTCCACGATCGCGAGCTTGAGGGAAGGGTCTGCGCATTCTTTTATCAGGTCGGCGTCGAGCATGGGGCCTCCTTGGCGCTCAGGTGTTGAAGGCAATAACAAGCGGCTTTGCGAAGAGCTTTGCCGAGGCTCTGGCAGCTGCGCGCTGGATCGCGACAATTGATGTCCCTCCGGTCCACCAGCCGTTTCCCACGGCAACGACAAAATCAGGGTCGTGCAGCATGGAATGGAGGATCGGCCAAACGATCAGTTGCTCGTAGCAGATCAGCGGCGCTGCCCGATTGGCACCGATCGGGACTACGGGGTTCGCAAAGAAATCCGCCCGTGCTCCACCGCTCTGCTCGAACAAGGATCGCCATGGTTGCCACATCGCGCCAGGAACCGGCATACGTTCCCGATAAACGATGCGGCCACCGCGGCTGTCGATCGCGACCAGGACATTGTCATACCCGGTGGCGTCAAGCAGCGCGGCACCAGCAATGACCGTCGCCGCGCTCGCAAGGAGTGCGCCTCCCCAAAGCCGCTCGACAGTCGGTGTCCAGAAGCCAAGCGTACTTTCGGGGAGCACCACGTAGCTTGCGCCATCGCTGGCCGCATTCTGAAACGTTGCTCTCAAGTCACGTTGGCGTTGAAGACCTGCGTCCCGACCAAGTGAAGCGCCCATTTGCAGATCGACGCCGCGCCATCCCTCAGGTAGGGTCGGTTCGGTCCAGATCGCGGCGGACCAAAGCCACAAGCCTGTCAAGGCAGTGGCAACAGCTGGCCAAGTGCGGGTTACGAGGCCCGCAAGGCCAGCTGTCATGAACGCAAGTCCCCACCATCCCCATCCCGGAAACACAACACCTGCGGCTGTGACGGGATGCGCCCAGCCCGTGATGCCGAATGGTGGGATGGCCATGAGGCCCGCTGCCACAAGATAGCGAAACGGACGGACTCCGCTGTTCCTTGTCCAAAGCACAGTATGCACGGCAACGAAGCCCAACGACGCGCACAGCCAGAGCAACAAGCCGGGCCAGATATCGGACGAATAGAAAGCGGCGACGCCCTGTGGCAAACCTCGCGAGGCGGCCAGGAAATATCCGGCGGAGACAAATGCCACCACCAATCTCGTTCGCGCGATTGACCAAAGAACGGGAAATCCCAGCGCGACCGGCAAAAGCAACGCGTGACCGCTCCAGCCAACCACGCCGATCGCGACGGAAGCGAACACGAGTGTCATCGCCCGAAGGTACTCACGGCGCATAGGTGAGAACCTCCTGCGCTAGACCGAGAACGCCGGAGGCGGGCACCGGACCGAAGTATCGGCCGTCGTAAGAACCTGGAAACGAGGAGTAAAGAAAGACATGTCCTGGCGGTACGGTGCCACTCGGGAAGGGCGTCAACGACCGACCTTTTCCATCGCGCAGTGCGATATCTGAGGAGGAGGTCCTCCGTCCATCCACGCTCACGCTGTCGCCGATTTCGACATGCTGTCCTGCAACGGCGATCACTGTCTTGATCAACGGTGAGAAACCGCCTGGGCAGGAACCAGAGTGGAAATAACGTCGTGCCCTCGCTGCCCGCATCGCCACCGTTTCCGGTGGGCAGATGAACAAGAGGTCGTCGATTGCTGCCGGTCGATGAAGCGGGATGATACGCCACAGGCCGAGTGGCGCGCTCGGGGTCAGATTGATGCGGTAACCGCCGGAGACGGCGGTTACCACCAGCAGGATGGCGGCTACGGCTACTATCGCCAGACCCACTATGGCTCGTCGCTGCTGAGCGGTCATGGACCGGAGCGTTTCATTTCCCGCCCTCATTTCAGCGAGAGCCACTGGCTCTTGGTCTGCCGCAGCGTCTCGGCCTGTTTGAGCGCTTCGGTCGTTCGTTCGTGGGCGCCAAGTTGCTGGACTGTCCGCATGGAATTCCAGGCCGACTGGACCTCGGCCTTCTGGCCGACCGTCATGCCTGCTGTGACGGTCTCGAACGTCTTGCCATCAGTGTCTTTCGCGGCCAAGGGCAGGAAGGTCCGTTCCTCGAACCGTTCGGATACCGCCTTGGCAAAACCTTCGAGTTCGGCCTTCACCATTTTGTCGGCGAGTGCATATTCGAGGCCTGCGGGCAAATCGTTGCGATCGATCGCGTCGCGGACCCGTTCAAGCGTTTGCCTGGCAGATGGAGAGAGCGCCGGGATGTCGACGGAAACCTTCAGCCGGACCGCGCGCTCCTCGGTCTCATGTTTGACTTCGGCCTCGGCCCGCTCACGAAGGTAACGTTGAAGATTTCGGGCGAGTGCTGGCACATTGGCGATGGCCTTTTCCCTGTCCTGCTTGTCGCCACGGCTCGCGAAAAGACCGGTCTTTCCCTTGAGGGTGCCAAAACTCTCTGGCTCGTGCGCGATTTTTGCCAGGGTGGCCTGTGCGACCGAATGGTCCTTCAACATGGTGTCCACATCGATGGCCTTGAAGGCTGCTTGCGGGTTCGCATAAACAAGATGGAAGCGGGTCGAGACGTCGTCCCATTGCGTCTTGAGACCTGGGTCAGTGGCGAGCTTGTCTTCGACAGCCTGATCGAGTGATTTCGGGAAGATGGTGATGCCTGATACCATGGGCCTGGCCTCCTTGATTGTATCAGTGATGGCGTGTTTGTTACGGCCGTGAGCCAGTCCCAGCGCTGCACCGATGGCGGCAAGACGGGTGCCGAGGTCGGCGAGTTTGTGTTTCTGCCGGACGGCCCATTGAAGACGATCATGTGCGATCGTGCGGGCGACGTTCATGAGGTGCATGCCGCGGGCCTCGGCAAATCGCAAGGCGTGGCCGTAGAACGATGCCTTCTCGTAATCGAGGGTCGTCTCCTTGGCGTTTTGGCGCGACAGGATCGCGATGAGGCCGCCCGCCTTGGCAAAAGAGCGACTGCCATAGTAGACCGCGAGATCCTCACGGTGGCGGGTCATGGCCACATAGGTGAGATGACGGTCCAACGAGAGGGATGCCAGCACTTTCACCCGGTCGACGGTGGCGCCCTGGGCTTTGTGGATCGTCGTCGCATAGCCATGATCGAGAGTGTTGTAGAAGCGCTGCTCGACCGTGACCTGGCGACGATGCTCGCCGTCTCCAACCTCGGCGACGATACGGCCAGGTGCTGCCTCAAGCACTTTTGCGAGCATGCCGTTCTTGACGCCAAGGCTGCCTTCGTTCTTGAGGAACACGATCTGGTCGCCGGTGGCGAACATGCGAGATCCGTCCTCTGTCCTGAACACAAAACCGTCTTCGAGAACACCGCGCTCGACAAGTCTGGCGCGGGCCATGTCGTTGAGCTTTCGCACATCACGACGAAGGTGTGCGAGGATCAGGCTGGTCCTGGAAGGATCGTAATCGCGATCCCAATCGGCGATCAGGCGCTCGACCGCCTCGTCCTTCAGCCTCAAACCGATCATTCGACCTTGGGCGGTGTAGGCATCGACCGCCTGGCCGACGTTGCCGCGCGCCAGGTCGAGCGAGGCGTCGCGCATCCATTGCTGGCGCTGACGATAGATCGTCTCGAGTTCGGCATAGCCAATGCGATCGGCGATCGCACGGAAGGCAGCACCCGCTTCGATCGGTTGGAGCTGTTGCGGATCGCCGACAAGGACGAGCTTTGCGCCAGCCTTGGTGATAGCTTCAACGACGAGCGCCATCTGCCGTGACGAGACCATGCCGGCCTCGTCGAGGACGAAGACGCATCTGTCATCGAGCTGGTTGCGACCCTGGTTCCAGCGCAGCTCCCACGACGACAGCGTGCGGGAAGCGATACCCGCTTCCTTCTCCAAACCTTCGGCGGCCTTGCCAGCCAAGGCACCGCCGACCACACGATAGCCGGCCGCTTCCCAGGCTTCGCGCGCCGCCTTCATCATCGTCGTCTTGCCAGCGCCAGCGCGACCGATAACAGCGGCAATCCGCGCGGGCGCAGCGACATGGCTGATTGCCGTTCGCTGCTCATCCGACAGACGGGAATGGCGTGCAAAGGTCGCCTGCAGCACGGCCTCACGGACGCCATGGGCGGGGCTGCCGGAAAGCCAGGTTGCGCGATGGGCCATTCCGGCTTCAAGCCGGATCATCTCGCGCGTGGTGTACTTTGCTGGAGAACGAATGCCTGTCGTAAAGTTGATCCGCTCGCGTTCCAGCCGGAGCGCTTCAGGGCTTTGCAGAACGCGGACCATCAGACTTTGGAACAGAGCGACATCGTCGATATAGCGATACAACACCTTCGCGACATCGCGCTCGTCGAAGACACTTTTTTCCCGCGTGATCAGGTCGAGCACGATCTCCGGACGGCGCTGGATACGACGGGCATTCTCACTACGACGCTGCTCCTGGATCTCGATGCGTTCGAGCTTGATAGCTGGCCTTTGCTGCTTCCGATCGGTCTCTTCAGCCTTGCGCTCGATGGCTTTGGTGCCGACGCCGAGGTGGATGGTTGGCTCGAGCTCGATCCCCTGCTTTTCGAAGGAACGGCCATCGATGCGCAGATCGAGACCGGCGAGCGCCAGATGTCTGTTCTGGCAGGCAAACCAGCCGTCGCGAAACGCATTGAAGTCGTCCGTGTTACCGGCCCATAGCTGATAGACGATCTTGCCGGCATCATTGCGGATTGGCGTGCCATCCGGACCCAGCACCGCGACCTTCTTTGAACCGAAACCATCTTCGGTGAGCGGGCGCAATGTGGTCATGAGATGGACGTGGGGATTGCCGGGGGCGTCGTGATAGACCCAGTCGGCGACCATGCCCTGCGCGGTGATGTGGTTTGCCACAAAGTCGCGCATGAGCGCGATGTTCTGCTCGGCCGTCAGCTCGATCGGCAAGGCTATGGTGACGTCCTTGGCGAGTTGTGCGTCGGATCGTTTTTCGAAGTCCTCCACCTTGTTCCAGAAGGCCTCGGATGCGCCGGCGACCGAGCGATCGGCAATCATGCTGCGCACCCATTCCGGCGCGTCATCAGGGATCACGAACGCCTCATGCAGGAGCCCCTGCTTGCGGGTGTAGTCGAGCGTCCGGGCTTCCCGCTCAAACTCCATCCTGGCGCAATGCCTGTAGGCCGCCGACAGCACGGCGCTGCGGCCGGAGCCACGGGCGACGATGCTGACGGAGAGGTGAGGGACGGCCACGGCGGAGTTCTCCCTGGTTGCGAACGACATCAAAGCGTTCGTCGGGAGCGGCGGGCTCACCAGGCTCTCTCAGCAACACGTCGCGCCAGCGACGTATAATTGCGCCCTTGGAAGCCGCTCCTTCGAACGGCCGGGATCATTCACCAACGCATCGCCCTTGGCGATTGTAGGATTAACAGTAGTGCGTCCCGCACTCCATTGCGAAAAACTGGGTTCGAAAGACAAGCTTTCTCACCCAGGAGACGATCGGACATGAAGAAGCCATCCTCGAAAATCCGCGATGAAATCGCAAAGCTGCAGGAACAGCTCAAACTTGCCGAGACGAGAGAAGCCGAGCGGATCGGAAGGGTCGCGCTCAAGGCGGGTCTTGGCGAGATCGAAATCGACGAGGGAGAACTTCAGGCAGCGCTTGAGCAACTGGCGAAACGATTTCGCGCAGGCCATAGGGCAGACAAGGGCGGCACGAGCGGAGGGAAGAAGAGCACCGGCGACGGCAGCGGAGAAGCGGCGGACGCATCTGGCGCGGGCCCGGGCAGCGGTGGTGAGGCTTGAGCGTATGGCGAGAACGATGACATCCGACGCCCGCAAGAAGGACACGCGCGAAAAGATCGAGCTCGGCGGCCTGATCGTCAAAGCCGGGCTGCGTTATGAGAAGCGCGCGCTGTTGCTGGGCGCGCTTCTCGATGCTGCTCGCAGAATGAAAGGCGACGAGGAGGAGCGCTCCAGGCTTACGGCAATCGGTGTGGAGGCCTTCGGCGATGACCATCAGTAGGGTTGCGCTCGTGGTCGCACCAGGGACGTTGATGATCCTGACTGTCATCGGAATGACGGGGATCGAGCAATGGCTTTCCGGTCTGGGTAAGAGCGAGGCCGTGCGACAGGCTTGGGGGCGGGCGGGGATCGCATTGCCCTATGTGGCAAGTGCGGTAACCGGAGTTCTGTTCCTGTTCGCGCGCGCCGGCTCGATCAATATAAAGCAGGCAGGTTGGGGCGTCCTTGCCGGATGCGGTGGGACGATTCTGATTGCGGCCACGCGCGAGACGGTGCGCCTTGCTGCCTTTACGAAGACGCTTGACGCCGACACGTCTGTCTTTGCCTATCTTGATCCGGCAACAGCGATCGGAGCGGGCATAGCACTGATGTGCGCCTGCTTGGCAATCCGCGTTATACTGACGGGCAACGCCGCTTTCGCACGGCCCGAGCCGAAACGCATCCATGGCAAGCGCGCGCTCCATGGGGAAGCGGATTGGATGAAACTGACGGAAGCCGCGAAGTTGTTTGCCCAAAAGGGTGGCATCGTCATCGGCGAGCACTATCGGGTAGACAAGGACAGTGTCGGAGTTCGGGCGTTTCGAGCCGACAGCGCTGAGACCTGGGGCGCCGGTGGCAAGTCGCCGTTGCTGTGCTTCGATGGCACGTTCGGCTCGTCGCACGGGATCGTATTTGCCGGCTCCGGTGGTTTCAAAACGACGTCTGTGACAATCCCGACGGCGCTCAAATGGGGCAGCACACTGATTGTGCTTGACCCATCTAACGAGGTCGCTCCGATGGTCTCAGCGCATCGCGGAGGAGCGGGGAGGGACGTGTTCGTCCTCGATCCCAGGAAGCCGGACGTCGGATTCAACGTCTTGGACTGGGTCGGCCAGTTTGGAGGTACGAAGGAAGAGGATATTGCTTCGGTCGCATCATGGATCATGAGCGACAGCGGCGGCGTCCGCGGGGTGCGTGACGACTTTTTCCGCGCATCGGCACTGCAACTGCTGACAGCGCTGATTGCCGATGTTTGCCTGTCCGGTCATACGGACGAAAAGAACCAGACGCTTCGACAGGTGCGCATGAACCTCTCTGAGCCGGAGCCGACGTTGCGCAAGCGGCTTCAAGATGTCTACGACAATTCGGACTCCGATTTCGTGAAGGAAAATGTCGCAGCCTTTGTCAACATGACGCCGGAAACCTTCTCGGGTGTCTATGCAAATGCGGTCAAGGAAACACACTGGCTTTCCTATCCGAACTATGCCGGCCTCGTTTCGGGAAAGAAGTTCTCGACCAGCGATATCGCGGCAGGAAACACCGACGTCTTCATAAATATTGACCTCAAGACCTTGGAGACCCATTCCGGTCTCGCCCGGGTCATTATCGGCTCGTTTCTCAATGCCATCTACAATCGCGACGGTCAGATGGAAGGGCGTGCGCTGTTTCTCCTCGACGAGGTGGCCCGCCTTGGTTACATGCGGATCATCGAAACCGCGCGCGACGCCGGACGCAAATACGGCATCACCCTGACGATGATCTACCAATCCATTGGCCAGATGCGCGAAACCTATGGCGGTCGCGACGCGGCGAGCAAGTGGTTCGAGAGTGCCAGTTGGATTTCGTTTGCCGCTATCAACGATCCCGAGACCGCCGACTACATCTCCCGACGCTGCGGTATGACCACGGTGGAGATTGACCAGGTCACCCGCAGTTCCCAGGCAAAGGGATCATCGCGAACACGCTCGAAGCAGCTCGCTGCCAGGCCACTCATCCAACCCCATGAAGTGCTGCGCATGCGTGCCGACGAACAGATCGTCTTCACCGCAGGAAATCCGCCGCTCCGATGCGGACGAGCTATCTGGTTCCGGCGAGATGACATGAGGGCTTGCGTCGACGGGAACCGTTTCCATTCCAACGCATCTGTGCCACCAACGAAAACAAAATGAAGTGGAGAATGACGTGACACAACGGATGGGGTGGCGGGCAGGCGAGAAAGATACCGGCGTGGCGCTGTGGGTCACAATCATCGCCGGTGCGGTATTCACAGGGCTGGGCGTCGTTTTTGGGATTCCCGCTTCGACCGCGATGGCTTCTCCGCTGTCGCCTGACACACAGTCGGCCGAGTTTTCCATCTGCGGGAACAGTCGCCGCGTAAACTGCGTCGTCGACGGCGATACGTTCTGGTTTCATGCCAAGAAAATCCGGATCGCCGATATCGACGCGCCTGAACTCAGCCCGCCCCGATGCGAGGTCGAGCGCGCAAAAGGGGAAGCGGCAAAGCAGCGTCTGCTTGCGCTTCTCAACAATGGAAAGTTTTCAATTACCGCCACTGGCAGGGACCAGGACCGCTTCGGTCGCGATCTGAGGATTATCACCAGGCATGGCCGCTCCATTGGTACCGTGCTCGTGGAGGAAAACCTCGCACGCCGGTGGGACGGTGGCAGACGACCGTGGTGCAACTGATTTGAATGGCTCTATCGTGCTCACTCGCGGTTTGGTCTCGCTGCATCCCGGCCGGCTCTACCGATTCGTGCCTTATGCGGCGTCTAACAGCGAGAGGATCGTGACCGAATGGCCGAAACCGCGTAGCCTGGTTCGTGAAGCAAAGCGAGTAGAGCCATCGGGCGAAGCCGTCTCGCCCGACTATTCGGCGGGCTGTTTCATCACAATAATGAATCGAATGGTGTGGACCGATTCATAACTCTCGTTGGACGAGAATGGCAGGATCGGCGAATCTGTCCGTATGATCTACCAGCCCTACCATATCTATACGGAACGAACGGACCCGACGAAGAACATGGCCCGGTTCTATGCCTTGGAAATCTCCCGAAGCTTGTTCGGAGAGCCATGCCTCATCCGGCGCTGGGGCCGCATTGGAGCGTCCGGGCAGAGCATTGTGCATCATTTCGAAAACGAGCACGATGCTGTGGTGCTCTTTCTCGACCTTGCCCGGCACAAAAAATCGCGCGGCTATGTGCCGAGATCGGCGTAAGACGCCAGAGATGATAGACACGCGACATCGCGGGTATGATTTCGAACAGTTGGCGCACCCCGATCAGAGCTATAATTCGAGGCCAAGATGCGCGCCCAAGGACGCTCGTAAAAGGAAAGTGGCGACAATATCATCGATTGCGTGGCCATAAGACACGCTTACTTAAGTCAGCAGTTGGCGCAAAGTTGCCGAGGCGGCTGTTTGCCCCATGGTCAAAGGCGCGATTACTACACAGAGGTCGGTCTCGACATCCGGCAAGCCTGTATTAAAGTGATCGCGTCATTGGAGTGATCAATTGGGAACACGGCTGACCTCCCTGGCAACACAGACCATTAAATGCAAGCGCTCATAAAGCGATCGCGAGAAATTGGGGGAGCCGCTCATCCTTGACGCGGTCGCCTCGGCCGGCAACCTCGCTCGATCTGAGCAGCTATCTCCCGATTCCGTGTGGCACCAAGAAAGCCGGGCCGGACGACGCCTGTTCCCGGCTCCATAGTCGGAGGGAAGAGGCCCGCCCGATGGGCGGAGCCTCAATGCCTCAATCGCGGTTCTGTCGGGACCAGATCAGCTGGTAACCATCCTCGCCTTCGACTTCGGTCAGGGTTGCGTATATCGGAGCAGGGAAACTCGGGTCGTCGAGCTTGACCGAGAGGTAGTCGCGATCGCTCTCAGTGGATCGCTTCTGCCAGGCCGCACCCAGCTCGACAGCGCCGGCGTAGATGCGGAACTGCGGGCCTTTGTCCGAGGGGTTTTCGACGCGAGAGATACGGGCCTTGACGTTGAGGGCGAGGGTGCGGATTGAGCCTGTGAAACCAGTTTCGGTGGAGTTGAAAGTGCCGATGGTTGCCATGGTGGTGTTCCTTTGCTTGTTCGGGCCGCACCATTGCGGCCTCGATGGCAGTCGCAAAGACCGGGGATGATCGGACCGCACCCGCCGGGGTCCCCTTCGCGCCTTACGCGATGGGGTGGCACAGGGCCGCAATGCAATGAAGGGCGGCCAAAGGAAACTTTGTTGTGCGCGAGGAATGCGAACGCAGTTCGCTGGGGAAGAAAGTTGCAGACGGTCGTTGCGGGAAAACGATCGAGGCGCAGCCGGTCTCCGGTCAGACATGCCCCATCGAGCCCGCAGATGGAGCCGCGGAAACAGGGGTAGGGATATCGCTATGGCGGTCTCGGGACTCGGACCCTTCGAGAAGGGCAACATTGGAATAATCACCTTGAAAAATCCGTCGATACTCACTCATCCGCAGCGAGAACCCATCTCATGAAAAGAGCCGGTTACATGGAGGTATCCGCGCGCGCTCGTTCCTCGGTGACGTCGCCATGAGGATCCATTCGTCAGGACAAAAAGCCAATAACTGTTGAACGAGAGACATCCCGTGGACTCACGTCCGATACTGGCCAGCCCTCGGTCTGTGGGAAGCTGGATCTTCGCTGCAACAGGTCCGCACTGAACGGTGTCGGGTCGTGGCAACGACGGCCGGCGATGATTACCTCCGTTGCTGACAGAATGGTTGTCTTCAACCCGCCTTGGTTCCAGCCTCGGCTACCCGCTGCAGATCATGAAGAAAACTCATAGCGCGCTGCGCATGTGCCGCTGCCTGAAAGATGGCGCGCTTGTCGCCTAACAGCACGCGCAGCCAGGACTGCAGATAGGAGGCGTGATCGGGTCTCGGCTCCAGTTCCGGAACAATGCCAAGATCGGCACACAGGAAGCAACTCCCGAGTTCTGCAATCAACTCTTCGCGGGCGCGCTCGCTTTTGTTCTTCGCGTAGCGGCTGAGATCGCGCCCGACACGGGAAGGATGTGCCGTCCAGTGCGTGGCTTCATGGCTGAGCGTCGCCACATAGCCCGCCGCATCGCGAAACGTCTCGAACGGCGGCATCTGAATATGATCCGTCACCGGCGAATAATAGGCCTGACCGCCGCCATGTCGGATCAGGGCACCTGTATTGAGGAAGAAGCGATCGGCCTGCTCGATCCGCTCTACGGGATCAAGGTTCTCAGCAGGCTGCCCGTAGTAGCGATGAGGTAGTCCATCGATCTGTTCGATGTTGAACACCGAGTATGCTTTGAGAAAAGGAATCTCACGGTCGATCTCATTGCCTAAACCGTCGTTTTCAGATTTCGTGAAGCGGCTGGCGAAGACGACAGTCGAGCCCGTTTCACCCTTGCGCACAGAAGCGCCGACTTCGAGCGCCTGCTTGAATGTCATCCACATCGGTGAGGAGAACCCCCGCGCTACCCCCTCCGACCAGAGAAGCAGCACGTTTATTCCTGAATAGGGCAGGCCATTATGCCGCAACGGTCGGGTGATGCGCCCCTGTGTGTGCGCAACACTCCACGGTTCATCCATGGTCGAACGCCCTGTTCGAGATCGGTCACGATCCGATCGGTAATGCGGGAATAGATGTCGCTGCGGTCGCCTGCCGATTTCCTGGTCATCTTCATTTCTCCTTCTTGTCCGACCGCGCCGATCGCGGTTCGTCACGGAGGTCCTGAAGCAGGAGGCAAAGGATCTCGTGCGCACCCAGGGGGCCGGAACGAAGAGGAGGACGGCAAAGCCGTTGCGCGCGAAAACAGTCTCCTGCAGGACCACCGGCCGGGACTGACCGCGATCAACCGCGGCGCTCTCCGGGTTCAAATCTCAACATGGAAAGGGCCGACCCCGACAAGGCCCGCCCGATTTGAAAGAAAGGAAATGAGCGGGGCCGGAGCCCCGCCGGTTGAGATCAGCCGAGAGCATCCATCTGAACTTCCGCCGCCTTGCGGTCGAGACTGGCACCCGGATTTTCGACCGGGCGTTCGAAGGGCTTCCAAGTCTCACCGATGACCTGTTCGTAGGCGGCAACTGTCCCCTCTGCCGCCATTCTGAGTGAATGGGCCTGGATGCCCATGTCGGCCGCGAATTCCCGCTTGCGCTGGGCGGCGCTGTCGTAGCCGACTGGACCATCGAGGTCCTCGTCACGGGCGTCGTTCGACGCCTTGGCGGTTGCGTCGCGCGCTTCCGTGACGGCGCGGGAGTAGAACTGCCCGGCGCCATGCGCCGATCCGACGAAGGCTCCGACGATGCGCTGCAGGTGTATCTGCATGGCCTTCTCGCCCAAACCTTCGGAGAGGCTGTCGGCGGTCTCAACGACCAGCCGCTGGTGGAGGCTGCGGATGCCATCGCTGTCGACGACCGTAGTGCCGAAGCTTTCGGCGATCTTGAGTGCCTGGGTGGCGTCGGGGCAGGAGAGGCGGACCATTTCGAGGGTGGTGCCGCGGCGAGGTTGCGCAAACCTGGCGTTGGAGCGGTTGGGAGTGGCGGACTTGGCCATGTCTATTCCTTCCTTGACTGCTGAAGCGGTTCCGGCCCGTGCCGGTCTGCCCTTCGATGCGGACGACCAAGAACCGGCAAGGGACGGGCGGTTTCACAGGTCCGGTCCGACTGAGCCAGCAGGGCTGGGTTGCGGGCCAGCAGGTTTTGACCTGAGCAGACCGCGAGCCTGACCTCGCGCAGTGAGGTCGGATCGGCCGCTACGCGGCGCGACAGCGGCCTTGAAACGGCCGGCCGCCGGTTCAGACCGCAACGAGAAGAAGGGCAGTCCGGCACGGGTCCGACGCCAATCCCGAGCAACGAGAAGGAACCATGGCCAAGCCCGCCCTGCCGATGACATCGAAGCCAGGCAAGTCCAGCACCAGCGCCTTCGTTTCGGGTCCGCCTATATCGGCGGATGATGCACAGGCTCATGATCGCGACGTTGGCATTCACCGATGACCAGCTCATTCATCGCCATTCTGCGAGCAATCATGTCGAGTTCGGCCCAATGCTCGAAGGTGAGGCAGTCCACGAGCTCCTGACGGTAAATACGAGGATCCGATCGGCGCCGCGCCCGGCTCCAGACCCTCACCGTCGTCGCCTGTCTTCCGGCGCGCGCCGCAATCTGCCGCGTCAAACAATCTAGATGCAGCTGGGTCTCGCGTCGAGCGCCGATTGCTTTCGCGACGTTCAAAGTGCGGAGGTCGATCATGGCCCACCCCCCGGCTTTCCCAACCAACGAAAGAGGATGGCCCGTCATATTCGACGTGACGCGCGTGATCGATGACAAAGCCGAACCGGCCGCGACCAGCATACTCCTCACTGGCGACAAGGAAGCGACGCCGATGGTTGCCTGGCTTTCGGTCACTATTAACGACCGCCACGACCTCGGTCATGCCAGCGTGTTCGCCAGATAGGATCGCAGAGGCGACAACGAAGTCGTTCCTGTGGCGTTGATCGAACGCCCGACGGTCCTTGGCCCAGCTCTCGCCCTCGGCTAGCACGCAGCCGTGGATCATCTCCCAGGCGTCGGGCCAGATATTGCGAACGGTCTTCTCGGCCATGGGCCGCTCATAGGCGGTGAACAGGTCCGGGAAGGTAACAGCCACGATCGCCCACTCACAATCTTCCTCGTACCACGGCGTGTCCTTGCGTAACAAAGGATGGACTTTGGTGTTACGATCAGCTGAGAGATGGAGACCACCGTGGCCGGAGGTCATGTGGAAGACGATGCCATCGGCATAAATGACCGCCATCTGCGATCCACCCCATGGGGTTACTCGCTGACATGCGGGCGCACACGATCGAGGCTAGCGAGATCGCGTTTATGCCCGGTAGCCTCAGCGACGCGCGCTAGGAATTCCGCTTCGTCAGCAATTCGACCGTCATGCCCGATGAAGTCGGCGCGCGTCAGTTCTGCGAGTGGTCGGCGGATAGCGACGGCACGGCCAAGATAAGAAAATCCACTGGGTGAAATGACCATTGCAAGGACCAGATCACCTATGCGGGCGACGGGCAGGCCGTCCGCGCTGGCTGCATCCACCCCCGAAAGATCGGGGATGGATGCAGCCATGTTCGACTTGACAGCGGCGATCATGCTGCTGCCCTCTGGTCGTGGTCGTGGTCGTTGGTCGTGGTCGTGGTCGTGGTCGTGGTCGTGGTCGTGGTCGTGGTCGTGGTCGTGTTCGTGGTCGTCGTGGTCGTCGTGGTCCGGCAGATCCGCCTTCTGCGGCACGCTATCGACCACATCGTTGGCTTCTTGCTCGGTCTCATCGTCCGACGGGTCATCGAGATCGCTATCCCTGTCATCCTGGGACCCAGCGCCGACGACATCCGTGGCAGCGCCTGCGCGGATCCATTCGAGCAGCTCGTCTGCCGCTGGCGCGAAGCGGCCGGACGGATGGACAAAATGCTCATTTGCGAAATGCTCCACGAGCGCTGCGCGGGTTTCGCGGACCTTCTGCCGCGGCTGGACGGACGCTTCGGCGCAAGACGCTACCAGTGCCTGGCGAGACAGGCACAAGAGGAACTCCTCCGAACCCATGTTCGGCAAATATTCGTCCGCGCCGATTGCATGACCTGCAACACGTGAGACCATGCCGCTGTTCGACATGCCACGGCGGCACGACAGGACATCGATCAGCACAGAGCGAACGGCGATCCGAAGCGTGTCCCGATCGAAGGCGAGCTTGCCATGCTCATCGAACAGCCCGACTGCATGGCGTGAGAAGCGCTTGCCCCCGTAGATGGTGCCATCAGCGCCGGAGTCGACGCGAACATTCTGCCCGGCGAAGGCGAGCACCGTCAGCGCCATCAGCATGTCATCCTCGATCGGCGCGCGACCGAGCGCGTCATGAAGGGCGTCGGTGCGGAAATCACCGATCATGTCATAACCCTTCTGCGTGACGTCGGGCCGGGCCTTCGACATGGTGATTGCATCGGCATCATCGCCACTAGCGACCGATGCGTCACCAGCAGCCCCCTTCGGCTTCGCCTCCTCCGGCATGCGGTAATGCACGGACTGCACCTTGCCATCACGATCCAGATAGAGCGCCGTGTGATCGGACTTGGAGAGCTTGCCATACACCTGGGAGGCCTTCTTCGGCAGATCTGGCTGGCCCCAGCTGTTGACCTCGACAATTCCGCCGCGCTTCGGAAGGTTGCTCGTCATCCATTCGTGCTGCGCGCCAAGGAACCCTTCGACATTGGTGGTGTAGCGCCCGTCCTGGTCGGCCGGCGCGAAAAGGTCCTCCACCCACTCGATGCCGTAGGCCTGGGCCAGATCGTCACCAAAGCTCGCATCGCGGGCGTACATGCGCTTCTTGGTGAGCGCATTGGCGATCTGCCACCACGGAGCCGTGTCTCCCTTCTTCGGCTTGTGCGCTTTCCAGACTTCCTTCTGGTCCACCTGGCCTGCTGCCGCGATGATCCGTAGCTGCGGCTCGGACGGCATGTCGCCCAGGGCCATCTGCTCGAGCATTGCCGGCAGGACATTTGCAAGCAGACGCAGCTTGCGGATCTGTCGAACGGGGAGGGCGAGAGCGACGGCGATCGCTTCCTCGGTCCAGCCGAGAGCAACGAGACGTTCGATGCCGCGCCACTGATCCACGGGGTTGAGCGCCTCGCGAACCGAGTTTTCGACCATCGAGCGCATGGCACCATTATCGTTGGCGGCATCCACGACAAGGATCTCGATTTCTTCCAGGCCGGCGGCGATGGCAAAGCGCACGCGGCGATGACCGGCATCGATGATGTAGCCATTTCCGCCTTCGGGTTCCGGTGCGACGACGGGCGGCTGGACGATGCCGACGGCCTTGATCGTGGCCAGCATCAGCGCGTCGGCCTGCGGCGACGACTTCGACTGGCGCATACGGTCAGGATTTTCCTTCAGCGCGCGCGGGTCAACCTTCATGATTTGCATGGGAGCAGTCCTTTCGAGAGGTTACCGACCGGCACCTTGCCGGCCCTTCCTGTCTTCTTTTTTTCGAAGACACCTCCCGGACCGCCGAGCGGCCGGACTGCCGCAACTGCGGCCGAGCATCCCTGCTGCGCGGGACGAGCGGGGCTAATAGCCCTGCGCGGGACAAGCGGCCGGGATCGCGCAGACCGCGGTTGAGCGACAGCGTCGGTAGGAGGACCGGTCTGCGATCGGTTCATCCTCCCTGCTTTTCTTTTTCCATTCTTCACGTCTCAATTCGAGCCGACGGTTGAAGACGAGAGATGCTGGCGGCAGCGATGCCTGGAGGACGGGACTAGGTTCGGCGCCCTAGAAGGGCCAGCGCGTCAGCCATCATACGCTTCAAGATGAGTTTCCGGGTTTCCGGTGTGACGATGGCCGCTTCCGGGATAGCAACAGCAGCAGGCGAGGGCATGGCGGTTTCGGAGGGCGGAACCGGAAGGGGCTCTTCGATCATTGCGGGGACAACGATGTGCGTGATCGTTGTTTCATCGGATTTTACCGAAACGGTGACCTGTGCTCCAGAGCGGAGACGGTCGATCCCCGTTTGAGCGGCCTCTCGCTCATCTTGAGCTTCTACCAGCGATGACTGCGTTACAAGAAAAAAAGGCATGCTTTTCCACGGAGTGTTGTGATTGAGGTCTCGTCTGCAAATCGGTTTCGGTCAAGGTGCAAGACCACGTTTGCGGTCGCCTCCGACGCAAAAAAGGCGCTCGACCCGTGAGGGGAGCGCCTTCTTTTGGATCCCAGGACAACATCAAACGCCGCTGCGATTGCAGTGAGCAGGACATCGTCTTATCGGGAGGTGATGCTCAGATGTTGTTGACGGAGGAGAATTAAAAGTCGCGATCTGGACTACCCCCTGATAGATCTTCGCGTCCATCCGAACGTCAGGCGAGGCAGCATGAGCACAAATCCTGAGACCCGCAGAGCCATCGCGCAGCGTGTGATTGATCGCGCGGCGGCGCGCGGTATGCCGATCGACAAGGATCCTGCCTTCGTTGCTTTGCTGGAAGAATGGATCCGCGGAGACATCGACATGAAGGCTATGCGCGAACGGTACCTAGATACAATCGCTCTCCAAGCTGCCCAGCGGGGGTCTGCGCAAAAGCCCCTGAGTATAAACCTCTCGAAATGGTCGGACGCGGCGAACAAAGAATAAAAAAATGGGCCTGCGGAAACCGCGGCCCATGAAGTGTGGAGATTTAAAACCTCCAGAGGGGAACAGCTGTTGCGACGGAACTGGAGGTGACCGTCATATGCATCAGCTGGAAGCACTATGCCTGATTTTTGACCATCAGGAAAACATTTATTATGCAACGCAGCTATGCAGGCACCGCGACGGTCTCGTCGTCCAGATCTGCCGCCAGTTGAGCTTCGATTGCCCGCAGCTTCAGCCGCTTGTCCTCCAGCTCGTCTGCGAACGCGAAAGTGCCTCCGTCTCGCGAACGGTAGGATACCAATCGCCGCTTGGCATCGTCGAGCCGCTGGCGATACTGGTGCTGTTCCTCATCAAAGCCGCCAAGTGCGTGCTCCAGCCGTGAGATGGCGCCGAGCGGTGTCACCGTGATCGCCAGATCAATGTCGTAATCGGCGCCAGTGCGCTGGAGAAGGGTCTCGTAGCGATAGCCATCGCCCTTGCAGAACCGCTCGCTCTCGTAGACGAGATCAAAGCCGCCGATTGTCGCCAGATGAACTTCACCTTCTTTCTGGAGCTGAAGAAGCGTGAGGATTTCCTTCATCAGCGCTCGGCCCGCCTCCTTGCGCTCGGTGTGCTCTTCACCGAGTATCATCATAGTGAAGGCATCGCCGGTGGTCGGCGCCAGTCGCACGATGTCCTGGCCGATCTCCCCGATGCGCCGGGTGGCAATCTCGATCTCTCGCTCTGCGTCACGCATCTGCCTGCGGACGGCATATTGGTCGTCCTCATGAGCCGCGCGCAGCCGTTCGAGCCTGGCAATATCTGCCTCCAGTCCTGCCTTCTGCATCAGCCGCTCGTCGCCCGACGCGATCGCCTTGGCCATGGCGAACTGGTTGGCGGCACCTTCGCCGATATCCTCCAGCTTGCGGATCGATGTATCGCCCGAAAGCGCTGCAGCGATGAACCGGGCCTTGCGCTCATTGTTCTGCCACATTGAGGCGTCGAGCGAACCTTCTGTGGCATAAGCGAAGATATCGACCTCGTCATGCTGATTGCCCTGGCGGACAATCCGTCCCTCGCGCTGCTCGATCTGCGACGGCAACCACGGCACATCGAGATGATGGAGCGCTTTGAGCCGCAGTTGGGCATTCACGCCGGTGCCCATCGCCTCCGACGATCCGATCAGGAAACGCACCTTGCCGGCGCGGACATCGCCAAATAGCCGCTGCTTCGCCTCGGTCTTCTTGTAATCCTGCATGAAGGCGATCTGCGATGATGGAACGCCGAGGCGGATCAGTTCGTCGCGAATGAAGCGATAGGCCGAGAAGCCGCGGGACTTTTCGACACTGATCGTGCCGAGATCGGAAAAGATCATCTGGGCTGCCCCCGACAGATCGAAGTCCTTGCCATCGGCGCGACGGTAGATGGCCTTGGCCGTCTCCTTCCAGATCCGGTGGGCATTGCGGACGAGCAGATTGAGCTTGTTGTCAGCTTCGTTGGGGGCCGCCGGCATGACAAAACGCAGATCGATCGCGGCATGCCGTCCATCGGTGATGACCGAGAGCAGGATGTCGTCGCCGGGCTTGGCCTGTCCGTCACGCTGCTCGATCGCCTCGATCCGGGTATCCAGCATCTTCTGATAGCTTTTGAACAGCGCCGTTGGCTTGGCGGTCAGGATCTGTCGGCGACCGGTCGCAATATCTGGCACTTTCACATATTGACGCAAATCCTCCGGCATCACGACATCGGCGAAGGACCGGAACATGGCAATCAGCTCCGGCACGTTGACGAAGGACGCAAAGCGGCTGACTGGCTTGTACTTACCAGATGGCTGGATTTCGAGTTCCGTCGTTGTCTCGCCAAAGCAGGAGGCCCAGGCATCGAACTCGTGCAAGCCTCGCTCGGCAAGAGCGGCATGCCCGAGCAGGCGTTGGATCGAGAACATCTCGCCCAACGTATTGGTGATCGGCGTTCCCGAGGCGAGCACCAGCGCACGGCCGGGGTTCTTTGTCTCGATGTAGCGAGATTTCACATAGAGATCCCACGCACGCTGCGACCCGTTCGGATCTATGCCCTTGAGCGTCGACATGTTGGTGGCGAACGACAACTTGCGGAATTCCTGTGCCTCGTCGACCACGATCTGATCGACACCGATTTCCGAGATGGTCAGCAAATCGTCCTTGCGGGTGGCGAGGCCTTCAAGCCGTTCCTGCAATCCTTCCTTCAGCCGCTCAAGGCGCTTGCGCGAAACGCTGTCCTCGCCATCGACCTTGGTCAACAGATCCTCGTAAAGCTGCAGTTCGTCCTGGATCATTTGGCTCTCGAAGGCCGAGGGAACGGCGATGAAGCGGAATGCCGAATGCGTGATGATGATCGCATCCCAGTTGGAGGTTGCCGCTCGCGACAGGAAGCGAGCGCGCTTGTCCTTGGTGAAATTGGTCTCGTCAGCAACAAGAATGCGGGCATTCGGATAAAGCGCCAGGAATTCGCGCGCGGCCTGCGCCAGGCAATGGCCGGGCACGACCAGCATCGCCTTGGCGATCAGGCCGAGACGGCGCTGCTCCATGATTGCGGCGGCCATCGTCATCGTCTTGCCGGCGCCGACGGCATGGGCGAGATAGGTCGAGCCATCTGCAATGATCCGCCAGATCCCGCGCTTCTGATGCCCGTACAACGTAAAGGCTCCAGAGGCGCCAGGAAGTTTCAGATGGGAGCCGTCGAATTTGCGCGGCGCAATATTGTTGAAGCGATCATTGTAATCGCGCGCCAGCCGGTCGGTGCGATCCGGATCGGTCCAGACCCAGTCCTGAAACGCTTGCTTGATCCTCTGTAGCTTGTCGCGAGCGGCTTCGGTGTCGACCACATTGAGCACCCGGCGCTCGCCGCCGGCATCTTTGAACGTATCGAAGATTTGTGGGACGCGGCTGTTCAATGCATCCGTGAGCAGATCCCCGGCATGCCGACGGCTGGTTCCCCATTCCGATGTCCCGGCGGCGCTATAGCCGAGCTGTCGAGCGTCGACCGTCCATGAGCCGAGTTCCGGCATGTGGTGAATGCGGATATCGGCTTCCATCGTCTCTTTTACGAAAGCGACGACATCGGCGGCCGGGATCCATGGTGCGCCGAGACGCGCGGTGATGTCGGAGGGCCGAAGGTCGGTCGGCTGAACCTCCTGGAGGGCGCGTACATTCCGCTCGTAGGCCGGATCGAGCTCGGATGCAGCCTGCGCGGTTGAGAGTTTGGTGCGTACAGCCCCGGAGAGATAGCCGTCGGCAGTTTGCCACGATCCGTTGATAGGATCCAGGAAAATGGCCTCGGCGAGTTCATCCACCACGGTTGCGGTATCGCTATGGAGCAGTTCGGCGATATGGTCGAGATCGACGTAGCCACGTTCATTCAACACGACAGCGAGCGCATCCGCAGATGAGGTGATAGTTGGTGCAGCCGGCGGCGCGATCACCCGATCGGAAAAAACCGGACCCGGTTTGGCTGTATCGGTTTCCAGATCGTAATCCTCGATCGAGGCAACCAGCCAGCAATCGGGATCATCACGGAAGGGCGCAAGGTTCGGTTGGCGATGGGTTTCCTTGACGTCACCGGTCTCGACATCTTCCTGGATCGAGACAGTCGTGTGATTGATGGGTCCGAAATCTCGCACGAAGCTCGACCATGCGATGCGCAGCCGGACCTGGAGATCTCGCCAGGGCCGGCCCGCCTCCTGCGCCTTCAGCACGTCGCGCACGCCATCACGGATGGGGATCAGCTTGCTGATGATCCTGATATGCTTTTCCGGGATGCCATCGCCAAGGCGACCCTTGCGAACGGTGACCTGCATGGCCGCTCCATCGAGCATCTGCATCAGACCTGTCGATCGATCAAGGAAGAAGCTTCCCTCGCGAACACGACCATCCTTCGGCTGTTGATCGACGATATCGCCAAGTTCTGTCTCAAGCTCGATGTCAACAGGTGTCGGTTCACCGTCGTAACGGCCTTTGGGCAGCCGGGCGATGGCAGTGCCAAGCACGGCCTCGAGATCCTGGTCAGCGGGCGCTGTGCAGGTGTAGGTTTCGCCGAACGGACCGGAGACTGTTGAATGGCTGCCCAGAACAAACTCGGGATTGCGCGCAAGCCAGCGATTGATCCGGATCGGTTCCGCGTCGGAGCTGGCAGGTCGAACCTCTTCCAGTTCCAACCACGAGAGATCGCCTGCCTCTTCGCCACCCTTGCGTTTACGAAAAAAGACAACGTCCACGACGACATCCGTGCCGGCGTCGCGACGGAAAGTGCCTTCGGGCAAACGGATGGCTGCGATCAGGTCGGCCGACTTGGCGATGTGGTCGCGCGCGGTGCCGTCCAGCTTGTCGAGTGTGCCGTGCGTCGTGACGAAGGCAGCGAGGCCGCCGGGCTTTAGGAGATCGACCGACCGGGCGATGAAATAGTCATGCAGGCGCAGTCCAAGCTTCCTATAGGCGCGGTCTGACCGAACAATTCGATCAGAGAATGGTGGATTGCCGATCGCCAGATCGAAGATCGGTGAGAACTCGGTCCGCGCGAAGTCGGCATTGATGATTCTGGCCTTAGGCTGCAGCAAGCGTACGATTCGTGCTGTGACCGGATCGAGTTCGATGCCGGTGAAGAAGCTATCCCGCCGCAATTGCTGTGGAGTCAGGGCCGGGAACAGGCCGGTCCCGATACCGGGCTCGAGCACGCGCCCTCCGCGCCAGCCGAGACGCAGCAACCCCGTCCAGATCGCGCGGATGATCGCTTCCGGCGTGAAGTGGGCATATTGAGTGCAGCGCGCAAGTGATGCGTAATCGGCCTGCGAGACGGCACTTTCCAGCGAAACCGCAACCTCGTCCCAACCCGTCCGGAATTCGACCGCGCCTGGACGGCGGAACATCCCGTTGGCCAGTTCACTGCCACCAAAGCCGGTGAAGCGGATCAATTGCGCCTGTTCATTTGGCGTGGCCGGTCGATCCCGTTGTTCGATCGCCTCGGCGATCAGGATGGCCGCGACATTGGCGCGGGCACGATCCAGCCAGGACGCGGCGAGGCCTCGGTTGCCATCGAGGTAGAAGTTGGAACGCCCGCCACGCGGGCGAGGGTGTGAATTGGTCGGGGCTACCAAGGCAGGGGCAGGCGCAGGTGGCGTCGGATCCGGCTCGTCATCGTTTGCCGCATCAGGTGCGGTGCCCGCGAAACCTGTGATGCCAAGATCGAGGGTGGTGGACAGTGCGGTGTTACCGAACATGTCGAGTGAAAAGGAATTGCTGCTCATGCGATGAAACTCCTGTTGAAGGCACCATTTTGCGATCTGCCGGCGCGGGCAGCTCGAAGTGCGCAGAGGATGGGAATCCGGCAGGGCCGATTGTGCGAGAGTTCGGCCGCGCGTCGCGATCGGTTGTGAAGACTGTTGTGTCGTTCAGGCGGCGATGGAGAGGGGGAGGTGCCTTAAATGCACCGGAAGCTTGGCGGAGATTTCGTCGTCCGTCAGATCATCGAGCAGTTTCAGGAACGTGCCCTCCTTGCAGCCGTACAGGACAACGGTGCGATGGCCACGGTTGCTTTGCGGCCATCGATCGCCCGCATAGTCGCGATAGTCGTCAGCCGTGCTGCTCCAGATGTGCTCGAGCCGCTCTTGCCGAGACATCGACCGGAGCGGACGACTTTCCCGCTCGACGATGGCCAGGCGCATATGCTCGGCCATAGAACGTTCGGACAGGTCGCAATATCCATGGAAGTGACGGATGACCCCATCGATGCGCAGGCTGAAGAACACTGACGTCACGGAGTCGGTCAGGAACTCACGCATGGCAAACATCGATCCGCGGATCCAAAGCGGCGGGAGGATCTCGAACATATAATCGTGCTCCGCTTCGGCGATCTCAAACCATTCACCGGCATAAAGGGATGAAGCATCGCCATCCCATCGGCCCGGTCGCTGGGCATGACGGTCGAACATGCGGTACATTTGCTTGCGTGTTGCCACGCCCTGGAAAACCTTGCGGATTGCGGCAGAGGGGTTCATTTGCGGCTCCTTGGGATATGTCCGGACCGAAGAGAACACCGTCGTCACGACCATGCTCATCTCTTCAATCCTCCATGACCTCTCCCGGGCCGCCGGCATCGTGTCCGCCCGGGTCAAGGGCCGGCGCAGCCGGGCGAAGCCTCCCTTGACGCGGGAGGCGCGAATGCGGCACGCCGTTCATTTCTCCTTCCTTTTCCTGCTTCTCCCTTTCCTGACATTTCAGGACCTCGTTCCAGTCGTCCGCCGGCGGTCGCAGACGCAACCAATCGCATCCAGCCTGATCGGCCACTTCACGAAGGCGATATGCAAAGGCCTCGCCCTGGCGATTGGCGTCGGTCGCCGCAACAAGTTGCACATCCGGGTACCGAGCCAGTTGTCGTAACGCTGCGGCAGTGTTCGGCGACCAACCGCCGCCGGTGCTGAGATAGAGGGTGTCTTCTCGCATCCCCTCGATTGCTGCGAGGCTCATTGCATCGATCGCAGCTTCCGTCACACAAAGCCGATGGGCTCCGGATGGGCCGAGCCGGAACAGCACCTTCGCGCCGCCCGTCGCAAAGCCCCGCCAGTCCGGGCCGCGTTCTTCCCAGCCACAGATGTTACCGTCCTCGTCAACATGGCCAGCCCACATGCTTCCGTAAGGGCCTTCACGAAGTACACCCTGTTTGATGGCACCCTTCAGAATCCGTTCCGGTACGAAGCGCGTAAACCGCAGGTAGCGCCAGGTTTCAGATGACGGTCGAGGTTTCCGACGCGATATCCACCGATCATGGATCGTCGCAATCGCAGTTTTTGTTGGCGCTGCCGCCATCCACTCCGGTTCTATTGACTGGAAGCCGATGAGACCGGCGACACGGTCCAACGCGTCCAGGAAGCCACCTCCGTCGAGGCGTGCAACAAGTGAGAAAACGTCGCCCTTGTCATCGCCTAGCGGATCGAACCAACCCTGGCCACCATGGGTGACGATAACGATCTCACCGCCGCGGCGGTATTTCACAGCCCGGCGGGTGCTTTCCTTCGCATCGATCGCGAAGCCCGATGTCTCCAAAACTGCTCCGCACCCGACCCGTTCGCGAATTTCCTCAATATCTCTTCGCTTCATCATCTTTCCGATCGCCTGGCGATCGTCCCTTGTTAATTTCCTTTCCGCATTCTTCGCGGACCCCTTCACGTCCGGCGCGAAGAGCGAAGGCGGCAAGGGCGGGGTTGGCAATTGGTGAATCCTGCAAAGGATTTGCCAGCCCCGGCGTCGCTTCCCTTGCCACCGCTCGCTCGCTAGCGGCAGCCGGAACGGCAAAAGGCGGCTCAATGAGCCGCCCAGGGGGAAAGCTCGTGCACGATTTCGAGGTCGTCGCCGTCGTCGATCTCGTCGGTGGGTAGGACGCCGTATTCACCGTCGACTGCAAAGACGGTGACCGGGACCATCAGGTCACGGGAGAGTTGGAAGGTGTGGGACTGTGCGAGAGAAAGATCGTGCGACATCGTTATCGGCTCCAGTTGGGGAGCGGGCCAATTCCCGCTCGATGGTTCCGAAAAGGCCCTGAGACGGGCGCGATCACCTCGCAGGCAAAGCCAAGAGGCCGCAGCGTGGCTGCGGACCCTTCACGGGTTGATCGTGGAAGATCCGGATCTGGGCCAGGAAGCCATCGACAGAGAGCGGGATTGGCCGTGGTTCATGCTGGCGATCACGAGGTGATGCGGCGTGTTGTCCCGTACCTATGCGGGCCAAACTTAAGACAGTTTTGATGTGCCTCATTCGAAAAGGGATGAGACCTATGTGAGCGGAGATGGCGCGATCGTTCGCATTCCGGCCTGACCTCCCGACCTGTTGTCATCCTGTCAATTTCGCCAGGTATCGGCGGTTTGAATAAACCATTTTACTGATGACCGACGGTTCTGATGAGCGAAATGGTTCTGAACCTGACAGCATTGCCTGAAGAAACGCGGGAGTGGATAGGACATGCTTGGCCGTGACGAATTTTCCGTGTTGATCGAACGGGCAGGGCTGAAACTTGACGACGACCAATTTGAAGCTGCCCGCGCATCATACGCAAATCTCCGGGTCCTGACTGATTTGGTGCGAATACCGCGTGATCGCCGGGTGGAATCTCCCCACGTGTTTCGTGTCGATGGACCAGCAATTCCAAGGCCCTGCACCACGGACGATCGACCTTCGACGGACGAGGTGTGACAGATGTCGGAGCTCTGGGAACTTGGGATCGCTGAAACCGCACGAATGATTGCTCGAAAACAAATCTCACCCGTCGAGGTGGTTGATCACTTTCTTGCACGTGCAACAACACTCAATTCCACGCTCCATTGTTTCATCACGATCGAGGAGGACGCAGCACGTGTTGACGCCCGCAAGGCTGAGGCTGAAATCATGGAAGGTCAATACAGAGGACCTTTGCATGGCATCCCATATGCGGTGAAGGACATCATCAATGTGTCTGGCCTTCCAACCACCAACAATTCTCGCCTCACGCTGGGTGACATCGCAACGTCTGACGCGTCAGTCGTCGCAAGTCTGCGCGCGGCTGGCGCTGTCTTGCTGGGTAAGACTGAGACGCAGGAATTCGCCATGGGTGGGCCGGATTTCAGCCTGCCCTTTGGGCCCGCGCGCAATCCGTGGGATCTCGATCGCTTTACCGGGGGCTCGTCAAGTGGGTCGGCGGCAGCCGTCGCTGCGGGAACGGTTCCGCTTGCGATCGGAACGGACACGGGCGGATCGATAAGGACGCCGTCAGCCTACTGCGGCATTTCGGGCATGAAGCCGACATATGGTCGGGTGAGCCGCTGGGGGATGACGCCTCAAGCCTATTCCATGGAGACCGCCGGCCCAATGACGTGGTCCGTTGAGGACAATGCGATAGCACTCCAGGCTCTTGCAGGTCATGACCCCGGTGACCCGTCTTCAGTCGACATTCCGTCGCAGCCATGGACCGAGGCGACGTCTTTAGGCGTGTGTGGCATGAGGATAGGTCTCCTGCGCAGTTTCCATGAAGAGGAGCCCGACTTCTTTTCGGACGAGTGCGTCGCAGTTTTCGAAGAGGCTGCCAGACTTTTTGAACACGCTGGTGCCACCACCACGGATGTATCATTATCACCTCTGCGTCACTATTTCGCCGCCCAGCGCGTCATCATGTATAGCGAGGCAGCAGCCGTCCACGAAGACGATTTCAGACGCAGTCTCCATCTTTATGGTCCGTATTCGGTCGAGCGCTTTTTACCAGGCTTCTTGCTCACTGCGACCGATTACCTCCAGGCATGCCGCAGGCGTGGGGAACTGACCACAGAGCTCGCCGAGGCCTTTTCATCTGTCAATCTCCTTTTGGTGATCGGTGCGCTTGGCGTCGCACCTCTCATCCATGACGTGGCAAGAAATTCTCTTGTGAATGGGACCCCGTCCGTCAATGCCGCTTTCAACCTGACGGGCTCGCCAGCCATGAGCGTGCCTGCGGGCATCAGCGCCGATGGCCTGCCCCTTTCGGTCCAGCTCGTCGGGCGGAATTTCGACGAGTTCAGCATCTATCGTGCGGCTCAAGTCATCGAAGACGAAATGGCCCGTAGAGCAATCTGCCCACAGGCGGCCGTAAAGGTCGACTTCCTTGCGTAGAGGAGAGATGCCGGCCCAAATAGAAGTGCGCCTTCCTGCGAGGTTCTCCGTGACGCGCTCTCACTTGTGGAAACATGGAGGCGATCAGGGCTGCCGCGATCGATAGCCTTGGCCTCGCTTATCTGCCAGAGTTCCTAGCGGCCGATGCCATTCGCGAAGGCCTGCTACAAACGGTGCTGAGCGACAGTCTGACGGCACCAGGCCATTTCTCCATCCTCTGGCCGTCGGCGCGATTTATTACACCGAGGCTGCGCGCCTTTATCGATTTCGCAGCGGAGAAGCTGTTTACGGAAGTCTAATTGATGATGCCAATCGCCATGTCTTATTGGCGCAGAGCGGATAACCGCATCTGGCCCAAAGCAGACAAACGCGCGTTTATGCTTCCGACTGACGTTACTCCGCCTATGAGCTAGCAACTGGTGTTGAAGGTGTTTGACGTGCCCTGCTCAGGAAACCAGCGATATAGTCGACGTCCTCATCGCCACATCTTAACCCGAGGTGGATACTCTTGCTGATGCCCCTGCTCCCTATCCGGACAGGTTGAACACCCAGTTCCGCGGCGTCCAGCCGCACGAGCCAGTCTGGGATTGCGCTGACCCCGCGACCTGCCGCAACAAGCTGCAACATCATCTCCGTTGTTTCGACAGTACTGTGATGACGGGGGCGAGTGTCGCCCGGTACTAGGAACTGGGTGAAGACATCGAGCCTTTCCGGCGGCACAGGATAGGTGAACAACGTCTCGTCCAGAAGGTCTGAAGGTTCGGCATGATCTTTGAAAGTTAGCGGATGGCCGGTCGGCACGGCGAGGACTAGCTCGTAATCGAAGACCGCCACATAGTGGATGCCCGCCGCATCGATCGGGTCTGGCGTGATCAGGATGTCGATCTCTGATCCTGTTAAAGCAAATACTCCGCCGAACACGAAAGAGGTCGTCAGCTCCAAGTCGACATCGGGCCATTCGAGCAAATATGGCTTCGTGACGCCCATGAGCCATTGATGGCAGGGATGGCATTCCATCCCGATTTTCAACGATCCTCGTCGTCCATACCGGTAATCAGAGAGGACATTTTCCGCCCTTTCAAGCTGCGGCAGGACGCGCTGCGCGAGTTCAACGATGTAGCGACCCGCCTCAGTCAGACGCACATTGCGTCCGTCTTTTCCCCACACAGCTATTCCATAGCGTTCTTCGAGTTTTCGGATCGTATGGCTGAGCGCCGACTGGGTCACATTCAACCGTTCAGCAGCCGCCGTCAGACTGCCAAGACGGTCGACTTCCCGCAGGATGGAAAGGTGTTGTCTGTCCAGCATGTCAGCGACTTCTCGTCTGCAGGTGCGCGTCGAGGGGGATCGAGACTTGCTTAGGTGCTCTTGTCGTCGGGTTCTGGTTCATCGGCACTGCCATCATGTTGCGGCAGGGCGAAGACATGACGCGAGGCAACGGCGCGAGGATGCCGAACGCAAAGCGGCACACCGGGACACCCCGCCCGTGGACGTTATCTGTCGCGGCAGGTCTCCTGGCTTGCGGGTCAATGCTTCCGTCCGTCTTCCCGAGGCGCGCCTCAGTGACATGAATTGACTTCCGCTCGTCGCTTACAGTTGCGGGGGCAGCTCCGGCTTCGGGCGATGAGCGCCGTACCGAATTCCCTCTTAGCTCCAGACTTTCGCCTGAAGAACCACGATGACGAAGCAATGTAGCATGTTGGTTGGAGGGTCAAGTTTTCTTCTCAAGAAGTAGAGAACGTTGTCGGCATCAAACGCATGAACAGCGCTCATACGTCAGTGAGATAATACCATTTTTAGTCAGCCGCCGGGTCAGGCATACCGCCCGCAAGAATGACTTTGAACCGAAAGGGCCGCTTACGACGACCTAATTCGGGAAGCAGGATGCCGGATGATGTTGGACAGCACTTTCACTTTCTCGATCAGGTGCATTCCGTTTGACGAGGACTATCGCCCTGCAGAGAGTACGCGCGCCACGACGAATTTCGCCAATCTGGCACGAGGCGAGAACCGTCGAGAGAACCTGCGCAACGCATTGCGGATGATCGACAACAAGTTCAATGCGATGGCGCATTGGGATAACCCGCTACGGGATCGCTACGCAGTCGAGATCGAAATCGTATCCGTGGAGATGAGCATCGGGTCATCGGCAGAGACCGAAACCTTCCCCATCATCGAAGTCCTCAAGACCAACATCGTCGATCAAGCGACGAGCGAGCGTATCGAAGGCGTCGTCGGTAACAACTTCTCTTCCTACGTCAGAGATTATGATTTCAGTATCCTGCTGCCCGAGCATAACATTAACAAGGACGCTTTCAGCGCACCTGACGACTTCGGTGATCTGCATGGGAAGCTGTTTCAGGCGTTCCTGAAGTCAGAAGCTTACAGGGACCATTTCAGCAAGCCGCCGATCATCTGCCTGAGCGCCTCCAGCACCAAGACCTATCATCGCACCGACAATCAGCATCCGATCCTTGGTATCGAATACAGGCAAAGCGAGTTCTCGCCGACAGACCGGTACTTCGAGAAGATGGGATTGCAAGTACGTTATTTCATGCCGCCCAACAGCGTCGCGCCATTTGCATTCTACTTTATCGGCGACCTGCTGACGGATTACACGAACCTCGAGCTCATCAGTACCATCAGCACGATGGATACGTTCCAAAAAATCTACCGCCCGGAAATCTACAATGCCAATTCCGTTGCGGGCACGTGTTACCGCCCAAACCTGAAGCACTCGGACTATTCACTGACGCAAGTCGTCTATGATCGGGAGGAGCGCAGCCGCCTTGCAGTCGAGCAGGGAAAATTTGCCGAGCAGCATTTTATCAGACCGTTCAAGACCATTCTCGATGCATGGTCCGCCAACTACGTCGTCCGTTAATCCGAAAGCATAGGATCATTCCGATGAAGTCATTGTTGCCCCCTTCGGCCGCCGGCAGCCTGCCAAAGCCCTCCTGGCTTGCAGAGCCTGAGAAGCTATGGTCGCCCTGGAAGTTGCAGGGTGATGAACTGATCGAAGCGAAGCAGGACGCCTTGCGTCTGGCATTGGACGACCAGCTTCAGGCTGGCATCGAGATCGTCAGCGACGGGGAGCAGACCCGCCAGCATTTTGTCACAACGTTCATTGAGCACCTCGACGGCGTCGATTTCGAGAAACGAGAAACCGTCAGGATTCGTAACCGGTATGATGCAAGCGTCCCGACGGTCGTTGGAGCCGTGTCCCGTCAAAGGCCGGTCTTTGTCGATGATGCCAAATTCCTGCGCCAACAGACGACGAAGCAGATCAAATGGGCTCTTCCAGGCCCAATGACCATGATCGATACGCTCTACGACAGTCATTACAAAAGCCGCGAAAAGCTCGCTTGGGAGTTCGCAAAGATACTCAACCAGGAAGCAAGGGAACTGGAGGCTGCCGGCGTCGACATCATCCAGTTCGACGAACCCGCATTCAACGTGTTCTTCGATGACGTGAACGAATGGGGTGTCGCCACGCTCGAAAAGGCGATCGAAGGATTAAAGTGCGAGACCGCCGTGCACATCTGCTATGGTTATGGCATCAAGGCCAACACCGACTGGAAGAAAACGCTTGGATCGGAGTGGAGGCAATACGAGGAAGCGTTCCCGAAACTTCAGAAATCCAGCATCAATCTGATTTCATTGGAGTGCCACAACTCCCACGTTCCGATGGACCTGATGGAGCTCATCCGAGGCAAGAAGGTCATGGTCGGTGCCATAGACGTGGCAAGTTACGCCATCGAGACGCCGGAAGAAGTAGCCGACACTCTCCGGAAGGCTCTCCAGTTCGTGGATGCGGACAAGCTCTATCCATGCACCAATTGCGGCATGGCACCGCTTCCGCGTCATGTGGCCACAGCGAAGCTGCGTGCACTCGGTGCAGGCGCTGACATCATCCGCAGGGAGCTTGCGGCCTGATGCCGATCGACAATTTCTCGATTGAATGGCTGACTGATGACGCACAGGCCGCCGTCCGGGCTGAAGCGAGGACCTTCTGCCTGCGGATGATCAAGAACGTCTACGGGATCGACTACACTCCCGCCTGGCATTCTGACCTGGATTCGCTGTTGCTGGCGCAGCCGGACAACTGGTTCTCCCTCGAAAGGCACGGCAGTTTTCTCGTTGTGCGGGACGGAGATGGACATATCATTGCGACTGGCGGTCTTTACGCGCTCGAAAACAAACCCTCTACGAAGGAGCGCTTACGAAATCGCTATGGCGACGGCGAAAAGGTATGTCAGATTGTCCGCGTGTACATAGAGCCGTGCGCCCGTCGTAAAGGGCTTGGCACAAAGATTGTGGCAGCCTTGGAGAGCCGGGCATCCGCGTTTGACTACACCTCGTCCTACCTCCATGCCGATGTTCAGACACCGGAAACACTCAGCTTCTGGAAAGCCCAAGGCTATGGCGCGTTTGGCCACTTCTCCTATCCGTCCAACCGCGGAACCGAGACGAGCGTCGATTTCGACAAGCCGTTGCGCTACGAACGTTGCGGAAACGCAAAATCGATACTTGATATCGGCTTGTCTGCGGCTATTCGGGGCTGAACTTTCACGCTGTATGATCACCCTGTTATCCACAGGCTGCGGTGGACGAGGACTTAATTTTTTAACAACCACCCTGCTAAGAGTTGACGAAACTATCCCCTCATATACTATATCTAGTGTTCGAGGTTCTTCCGATTCGCGTCGGAAGCTAAGACGGGAATACGGTGCGTGACGTCCATTCTGGACGGAGCAATGCCGGAGCTGCCCCCGCAACTGTAAGCGGCGAGCATCCTCTCAAACTGCCACTGAGGCCGCAATGCTTCGGGAAGGCGAGATGGATGCGACGACCCGTGAGCCAGGAGACCTGCCTCAAACGAATACGTCCACGGGCGGGGTGTCCGAAGGTCGCGTTTGCGTGCGGGATGAGCCTGCGCGTGCCGCTTCCCCTGGTCTCCGCATCAACCACTTCGGGGTGAAGTCAATGTCGCATCATTTTAGTCAGTATCCGCGTGAATAGCGGGCGGTAACGCCCGTAGCCGAGTCCGGCTGCCATGCATCCCAGAATCTCCCGAACAGGTGTTCCCAACGCCTGATCGATATCGCACGCCCTAAACAAATCTCACGAGGATCATTATGACCATTACCGTTTACAGCAAGCCAGCCTGCGTCCAGTGCACAGCAACCACCCGCGCTCTGGACCGCCAGGGCATCGACTACACCGTCATCGATGTTTCCGAAGACACCAATGCCTATGATTTGGTCCAGGGACTTGGCTATCGTCAGGTTCCCGTTGTGGTGGCTGGTGAGACCCATTGGGCAGGTTTTCGCCCGGATATGATCAGCACGCTTGCGGCCTGAGCCAGAGCAATGGGTCAGATCGTCTATTTCTCCAGCCGATCGGAAAATACCCATCGCTTCGTCGGACGGCTGGGAATGAGTGCGCGGCGCATTCCCCTCAGTCCTTCCGAGAGCCTTCAGGTCAAAGCCCCCTATGTTCTCATCCTGCCCACCTACAGTGGCGAAGGCGGAAAAGGGGCCGTTCCAAAACAGGTGATCCGCTTTCTCAACGATGAGGAGAACCGCGGAAACATTCGTGGCGTGATCGCCGCGGGCAACAGCAATTTTGGCGAGACCTATGGGCTCGCGGGTGACGTCATCTCGAAGAAGTGCCAGGTGCCGTATCTTTACAGGTTCGAGCTTCTGGGAACCGACGAAGACGTCGTTAACGTCATACACGGATTGGAACGATTTTGGACGCGACGACTTTCGAAAAGCCTTTGAAGACATCGGAATCCGAACTGGATTTCCACGCCCTCAACGCGATGCTCAATCTTTATGACGAGCAAGGAAAAATACAGCTCGGCAAGGATCGGCTTGCCGCCAAGCAATATTTTCTTCAGCACGTGAACCAGAACACGGTCTTCTTTCACAATCTGCGAGAAAAGCTCGATTATCTGGTGACCGAGGGCTATTACGAGCGAGAGGTGCTGGACCAGTATTCGTTCAATTTCGTGCGGGATTTGTTCGATCGTGCGTTTGTCAAGAAATTTCGTTTCCCGACATTTCTTGGCGCGTTCAAATATTACACCAGCTACACCTTGAAAACCTTTGACGGGAAGCGGTATCTCGAACGCTACGAAGACCGCATCTGCATGGTGGCGCTGGCACTTGCGCAAGGCAACGAAGAACTTGCCAAGGATATGGTCGATGAGATCATCGCCGGCCGCTTCCAGCCCGCGACGCCGACATTCCTCAATGCGGGAAAAAAACAACGTGGCGAACTGGTTTCCTGCTTTCTGCTGCGCATGGAAGACAACATGGAATCCATTGCACGTGGCATCAACTCCGCGCTCCAGCTTTCCAAGCGCGGCGGTGGCGTGGCCTTGTCACTGACGAACATTCGCGAGGCTGGAGCGCCGATCAAGCAGATCGAAAACCAGTCATCCGGCATCATTCCTGTCATGAAACTGCTAGAAGATAGTTTCTCTTACGCCAACCAGCTCGGCGCGCGCCAAGGTGCCGGTGCCGTCTATCTCAACGCCCACCACCCTGATATTATGCGTTTTCTCGATACCAAGCGGGAGAATGCCGACGAGAAGATCAGGATCAAAACCTTGTCGCTCGGCGTCGTCGTGCCCGACATCACCTTCGAATTGGCGAAGAACAACGAGGATATGTATCTATTCTCGCCCTATGACATCGAGCGCGTCTACGGCGTCCCCTTCACCGAGATATCGGTTACCGAAAAATACCGGGAGATGGTGGCGGATAGCAGGATCAAGAAGAAGAAGATCAAGGCCCGTGACTTCTTCCAGGTGATCGCCGAGATACAGTTCGAAAGCGGCTATCCCTACATCATGTTCGAGGACACGGTGAACAGGGCGAACCCGATTGCCGGTCGCATTTCCATGAGCAATCTCTGCTCGGAAATCCTTCAGGTCAGCGACGCCAGCGAATATAATGACGACCTATCCTATAACGTCATGGGCAAGGACATCTCCTGCAATCTCGGCTCCCTGAATATCGCGGCCGCCATGGACAGCGCCGATTTCGGAAAAACAATCGAGACATCGATCCGGTCGCTCACGGCGGTGTCTGACATGAGCCATATTGCCTCCGTGCCGTCGGTGGAGAAAGGCAATGACGACAGCCACGCCATCGGTCTCGGACAGATGAATTTGCATGGCTATCTCGCCCGCGAGCGCATCTTTTACGGTTCGGACGAAGGCATCGATTTCACCAACATCTATTTCTACACGGTCACCTATCACGCCATTCGCGCCTCGAACCGTATCGCGACCGAGCGCGGCGTCAGCTTCAAAGGCTTCGAGAACTCGAAATATGCGTCCGGTGAGTATTTCGACAAATACACCGAACGCGAATGGCTGCCAGCGACAGAGCGTGTTCGCGAGCTATTTGTGACGGCAGGCATCGCGATCCCAACGCAGGAGGATTGGCTTGCGTTGAAACAAGCGGTTATGACCTCAGGCCTCTATAATCAGAACCTCCAGGCCGTGCCGCCGACAGGATCGATCTCCTACATCAACCATTCGACCTCTTCGATCCACCCGATCGTCTCGAAGATTGAAATACGCAAAGAGGGTAAGATCGGCCGCGTCTATTACCCCGCCGCCTTCATGACCGACGATAACCTCGAATTTTACCAGGATGCGTACGAGATCGGCCCGGAAAAGATCATCGATACCTATGCGGCGGCGACCCAGCATGTAGACCAAGGTCTTTCGCTGACGCTGTTCTTCCGTGACACCGCGACGACGCGCGATATCAACAAGGCGCAAATCTACGCGTGGAAGAAGGGCATCAAGACCATTTATTACATCCGTCTTCGACAGATGGCACTGGAAGGCACGGAAGTGCAGGGTTGCGTGTCATGCGCGCTGTGAACAAGAACGCTTCGAAAGATCAACACATGAACATCGCCGTCAAGCCCGTCAGTCGCATCCGTGCCATCAACTGGAACCGTATCGAAGACGACAAGGACCTCGAAGTCTGGAATCGCCTGACCGGTAATTTCTGGCTGCCGGAAAAGGTCCCGCTCTCCAACGACATCCCATCTTGGGGAACGCTGAAGCAAGAAGAGCAGCAACTCACCATCCGCGTCTTCACTGGCCTGACCCTGCTCGACACGATCCAGAACGGCGTTGGATCGGTCAAGCTGATGGCAGACGCCGCGACGCCGCACGAAGAGGCGGTGCTATCCAACATCTCCTTCATGGAGGCGGTCCACGCGCGTTCCTACTCCTCCATCTTTTCCACCCTGTGCTCGACACCGGATGTTGATGATGCCTATCGCTGGTCGGAAGAGAACGAGTTCCTACAACGGAAATCGGCGCTGATTATGCGCGAATACGACAGCGGCGATCCGCTGAAGAAGAAGGTCGCCTCCGTATTTCTGGAAAGCTTCCTGTTCTATTCCGGCTTTTATCTTCCGATGTACTGGTCGAGCCGCGCCAAGCTCACCAACACCGCCGACATGATCCGCCTCATTATCCGCGACGAAGCCGTGCACGGTTATTACATAGGCTACAAGTTCCAACGTGCGGTAGACCGGTTGCCTGCGCAGAAGCGCCAGGACATCAAAGACTTCGCCTTCGATCTCTTGCTCGAACTCTACGACAACGAAGCAAAGTACACCGAAGCGTTGTACGACGGCGTCGGCCTGACGGAGGACGTCAAGAAATTCCTGCATTACAACGCCAACAAGGCGCTGATGAACCTCGGTTACGAAGCGCTGTTTCCCGCAGAAGCCTGCAAGGTCAATCCCGCAATCCTCTCCGCGCTTTCACCAAACGCCGACGAGAACCACGACTTCTTTTCCGGCTCTGGCTCGTCCTATGTCATTGGGAAGGCGGTGGCGACAGAGGATGAAGACTGGGACTTCTGAGGGATTGAACCCCGTCGCGACATCGAGACCGCCGCTAGAGCCAATGTCTTGATGCCGCGACCCGATCAGCGAAGAATGAAGTGGCTTCGTTAGAACCGACGCTGAACTAACAGTTCATCGGTGGTTCGGTTCGTTGCGAATGACCGCTTTTGGCGCAAAGCTGCCAAGGGAAAGGTTGGCCCAAACCAGTCATTGACACGGGCACTGGATGAAGCGCAGTGCTTAATTGGTCCTCTCCGATATCTCGCTTTTGATCCACAACGCCAGGGCAACTGCACTAAACGCGGCCCCGAGGAGAGAAATCCCGTCCAGCCGAACCACGAGTAGGTCGCCGTAGCAGCAATAGCTCCAATGGCGCTGCCAACAGAGTAGAAGACCATATAACCTCCAATCAACCGGCTGCTTTTTTGCGGGTTGAAAGCCACAATGGCGCTGAGATTGGTGACGTGGACCGCCTGTACCGCCAAGTCCATCAAAACTACACCTACGAGCAGCACCGCCATCGAGACCGGAAGGAGAGCGATCAGTCCCCAGGATAACAGCAAGACCGCCAGAGAAACTCCTGTTGTCCATCGACCGTAACCTCGATCCGCAAGTCTTCCCGCGCATGTCGCGGCAATCGCTCCCGCCAGCCCAACCAGTCCAAACATGCCTATTCTCGTGTGTGAATAGGAAAAGGGCGGGGCACTGAGCGGAAGGACAAGCGCGGTCCAAAACGTGCTGAAGGCAGCAAAAATCAGGAGCGCTAGGGCACCTCGATACAGCAAGCTTCGCTCTCGGAGGAACATGGTTGGAATGGAGAGTAAAGCGTGGGTATACGTCTCCGTATTCCGTTTCGCAGATTGGCGCGGTAGAATCGCGATGAGAACGATGGCCATGACAAGTGTGATAAGCGCAGATGTCAAATACACAGCCCGCCATCCGCTGACATCGGCAATTGTTCCTGCAAATGATCGGGCGGCAAGAATGCCTGTTACGATTCCGCTGGTAACCGTGCCAACCACCCTACCCCGCTGGGCCGGAGTGGCTAGGGCCGCCGCCTGAGCGACCAGTGTCTGTGCAACAACAGCCGTCAAGCCGACCGCACCCATACCTGCCAACAAAATCGCGTTCGTTCCCGCTGCCCCGACAATCACGAGAGCGATGGCCAATAATAATCCCTGAACGATGATAAGCTTACGGCGGTCGATGAGATCGCCAATCGGCACGATAAAGATCAACCCCAAACCATAACCCACCTGCGTCAACATCACGATGAGACCGATGGTGGCTGGCGGTATTCCAAGATCATGTGCCATTAGGTCGAGCAATGGCTGCGCGTAATAGATGTTCGCTACGCTTAAACTGGCTGCGGCGGCAATGATGAGGGTATGTAGTCCCGACAAACCCTGTTCCCGCATTCCTGGCACGGCATTGTCTAACTTCTCTTCCATTTGGTGGCCTTCATGATCTTGTTTCATGCCACTCCCAGACCACTTGGCTCAACACATTTCTAGTTCTAAGATAGAACCAGATTCTGAAGGATGGAGATGGGCACCGATGGTGAAACGTGTGAGCTTATGGAATTCCGGTTGCCCGGTGGCACGGTCTCTCGATGCAATCGGAGACTGGTGGTCGCTTCTGATCATCCGCGATGCTTTCGATGAGAAGCGGCGCTTTGGTGAGTTCCAGAACGGGCTGGGCATCAGCAGGGGCGTATTGGCCACTCGGCTTGGTGATCTGGTAAGGCGCGGAATATTTGAGACCGCGCCAGCATCGGATGGAACTGCCTACCGCGAGTACGTCCTTACTGCAAAGGGGCGCGGGCTGTTCCCTGTCATCGTTGCACTTCGCCAGTGGGGCGAAGATTTCCTGTTCACCGAGGGCGAGGAACGCTCATCACTGGTGGACCACGAATCCGGTAGACCAATCGCCCGGCTCGTTATCCGATCCGCCGATGGCCGATCCCTCGACTGGAGCGACACGCGTGTGACAGCCTGAGCATCTATAGGTCGGTGGCCATCGCTCAAACGTCCACTTTGGTGGAGAGCGGAAGACCGCCGTTGGCGCGAAGCGGAAGGCGCAATTCGAACCTATGCGGCCCAATTGTTCCGCGCTCATTCCTCGGTATGAGACACTTCGTAAACACAAATGAAGAGTATACTCTGTAGATGAATGCGCTGCAAAACGCATGAATCCGTTCATGGGTATCAGAGAAACTTTCGCGTCCAATCTGCGGGAAATTCGCTTGCGACGAGGTCTTTCGCAGGAAGAGCTCGCTCACCGGGCGGACATCCACCGAACCTACGTCAGTTCCCTGGAAAGATGCCAGTATTCTGCGACAATCGATATGGTCGAAACGCTGGCGCGGATCCTGGAGGTCGAGGCCACCGATCTGCTGAAAGCGAGATCGGCCACCAAGCAATGACAGCCGATCTTGTTTTAGGCCGAGGAAGAACGGCCCGGCTCCTTTATCAATTGGCGTCGTAATAGCCAACATCTTCCGAAATCCTGATACGCGTGCCGAACTGCGTGCACTGCTGCTGAAACCGCTGCAGGATCCGCTGCCCGTCTTCACCGGTCGCAATCTCAGGTGCAAGGCGCTGGTCGAGCGCTTCGTTCTTTAATCCTTCGGGGCCGCCTAAAATTACCGGATGAAAGGCAATTCCAGTCAATGAGCCGGTGTCGTTGAATGTGCATAAGCCAATCACGCTTTCCCAAACCTCACGGGCGGTCCATTTGGATTTGCCCGGACGGATATGAAAGACGAAATTTCCAAGACTGTAGAAAATTGGTTTCCCCTCGTAAATCTCCAGCGGCTGAAGAACGGGAGCGCCGTGGCTGACGAACATGTGGGCACCCGCATCAATGCATTGTCTGGCCACAGAACCGACCCACCCTGGAACCTGATACCAGTCAGACGCCCAATGATGATGGTGAAGATAAGCCACGACAAGGCAGTCGCTGTTGGCAGCAGCAGTGATCGCGGCAAGATTTCTCCCCAGGTCGTCCGGATCGATTTTGACGTTGCGGCCGAACGTCTCAGAGCGCCTGAAGAGACCACGAGCAAGGGCGATCTCGGATAGGTCATCCACAATCGGTTTGTCGTCGGGCTGACTGTCATTACCGAGATCCATGCTGGTGTAGCCGACCTTATCCCGGATCGCAGCGAGTTGTTCGAAAGCCTGAGAATCCACGTCGATGATCTGGGTCAGTTTCAGTCGGTTGATTCCGGGTCGCTCAGGTCGGCCCGGAGCTGCATCTGCTGCGTACATGAAATCTGGGCCCGGCCCACCATCCATGGCGACTAAGGCGATCTTTCGACCAGCGACGGACCCAAGCCCGGATCGTGCCGCAGCCGTCCGGTTGCGACCGATACCGGCATGGAGAAAGCCGCGCCTCTCGACCTCCTCAAGCGTCGACAGGATGCCGGGCGAGCCGAGATCGTAGGCGTGGTTGTTCGACAGGGATAGTCCATGGAACCCGAGCGACTGGAGAGTATCGAGGACGACGGGTTGGCTGCTGCCAAAAAACGAGCCCTTCATCGGCCATCCGCCATGGCTGCCGAAGATCGTGCTCTCGAAATTGGTGAATGCAAAGTCCGATTTGCTAAGTGTCTTGCACACTGCCTCGAAGCCGGGGTTTTCGAGAGTGCGAATGTCGTGTTTGATCAGCGACTGGCCGGTTACTGCGACCGTGAAGGCATTCGTCATGTCATGTGTTCCTGCATGATGGAAAAGAGCGAAGTTTTGGTTGGCACGGAACTCGAATTCGAGTTCCGGCCGGTCTGAGGTCAGTGCGTGAACCGCAAGGGGCGAGCGTCAATCAGCCGCCGCGTGTAGGGATTGTCCGACTGGGAGAATATGAAATCCGTGGGGCCGGAATCTTCCACGATGCCATCCTTGAAAATGTAGATCGCATGGCAGAGGTCCTGAACGAGGGCCAGGTCGTGAGAGATGAACAGCATCGACAACCCGCGCTCGCGAACGGTTTCCTTGAGAAGGGTGACGATCTCGGCTTGAACCGAGACGTCGAGCGCCGAGGTCGGCTCGTCAGCAACGATAATGCTGGGTCTTGCGAGAAGGGCGCGTGCGATGCAGACCCTCTGCTTCTGGCCACCGGACAATTGATGCGGAAAACTCTTCAATAGGATTCTCGGCAGGCCCAGCCGGTCCATGAGATCGCCGACCTCGTGAGCATATGACTTCGATCCCCGGTTGCCGGATCGAACGCTTTCTTCAAGCGCGGAGCCGACCGACATGCGAGGATTGAGTGACATTGCGGGGTCCTGGAATATCATCTGAACCTGTCCCAACAGACCGCTTTTGCGACCTGATCGGGAAATATCGAAACCTGCACCATCGATTTCGAGTGTTCCCTGATTGGCTGTCTCAAGACCCGCGACAATGCGTCCGATCGTGCTCTTGCCACTGCCGCTTTCACCGACGATCCCGGTGATGGCACCGCGCTCGATTTCGATGGTAACGTCCTGGAGCGCAAATGACTGCCGATCGCTTCGTAGCCAAGGCAGGCTGCGGCGAGCGAATGTCTTGGTCACGCCTTTGACTGACAGGACGGAGCGCGGACCAACCAGTCCGGCGGGATCAACGCCATCTCCGGCCGGCTCCGCGCCATGCGAAAACACAGGCGGCTGGTGGACGCCCGAAAGGCGCAAGCGCGGAACAGCGGCGAGGAGATCGCGGGTGTAAGGTTCGGCTGGCGCGTCGAGAATCGAGGATGTCACGCCCTGTTCGACAACCTTGCCGTGGCGCATGACGACGACCCTGTCTGCGATCTCCGAGATCACGCCCATGTCGTGCGTGACAAGAATGATCGAGACACCCGTCTCCTCAGCCAGCTTGCGTAACAAGGCGAGGATCTGTTTCTGGACGGTCGCATCGAGAGCAGAGGTTGGTTCGTCCGCAACGATAATGTCCGGCTTGCCAGCCAATGCGATCGCGATGACGATTCTTTGGCGCTGTCCGCCGGAGAACTGGTGCGGATACTGACTGTATCGGCCCGCCGGATCCTGGATCCCCACACGCTCCATGAGGTCAAGCGCGTGGGCTCTGGCCTGTCGAGCGGTGAGACTACGATCCAGAGCCTGGATCGTTTCGACGATCTGCGAACCAACGCACATCAAAGGGTCGAGTGAGGCCGTGTGATCCTGAAATATCGCCGAAATCCGGCGTCCTCTGACCATCATTCGGTCCTTGTCACTCATTTCATCGAAGGCTTGTCCCCGGAAAAGAATTCGACCACCGGTCTGGCTGAAGCCAGACGCGAGCAAGCCGAGAACTGCATTGCCGAGCGTCGATTTGCCAGCGCCGGATTCGCCGATCAGGCCGAGGATTTCACCTGCACGAAGCTCGAAAGAGACGTCCCGCAGGATTGTCGTCGAGGTTTCGGCCCGTTGATGCTTCAAGGTAAGATTGCTGACGACGAGGAGGGGAGATTGCTTCTGATCCTGTTCCATTCATCGGCTCCTTGGATCGAGCCGCCGACGCAAGTCTTCGCCGACGAAATTGATGCTTGCGATGAGGCCGAAGAGGGCCAGCCCCGGAAAAAGGCTGATCCAGTATTGGCCGGTGAGGAGATACTGAAATCCGTTCGCAACGGCCGAGCCGAGGGAAGGTTTGTCGATGGGAACACCAAGGCCGAGGAAGGATAGCGTCGCTTCAAGGGCTACCGCGTGGCCGAGCTCTATCGGGATCAGTGTGATTGCCGGCGCGATGCTGTTCGGTAGAAGATGACGCAGCACGATCCGGGGCGGAGACAGGCGCAAAAGGCGCGCAGCATCCAGATATGACTTGCTCGCTTCGGTCATCGCCACGGCGCGTGTAACGCGTGCGTAGGTCGCCCATTGAACGATGACCAGTGCGAGAATGATGCGATCGATGCCAGGCCCGAGGGTCACGATAGCGATCAACGCGACAAGGATCGTTGGAAGGCTCAGTTGCAGATCGACAATCCGCATGATGAGCGCATCAATCCACCGGTTGGAATATGCGGCGGTGACGCCAGCCGTAATTCCAATCAAGGCCGCAAGCGCTGTGCTGGTGGTTGCCACAAACAGGCTGATCTGCAGTCCGTAGAGCACGGTGCTGAAAATGTCGCGGCCGAGCCCGTCTGTCCCCAGAAGATAGGTGTAGCCAACGCTGCTGGCGGTTCCCGGGGGTGAAGACGACTCCCATGCAAATATCTGCAAGGGATCATAGGGGTTTTGAGGCGCAATGAGCGATGCCGCAAGCGCCAGGAGAATATAGGCGGCGAGGAGCGCCAGCGGAAGTTTGATGCGGGATAGGACGGGGCGCTTCCAGATAGCGCGCAACGTGTCGGTTTTCATGGGTTCCCTTTCATGCGCTGCGGCGTGTGCGCGGATCGAGCACGACGTAGAAGAGGTCGACGAGCGCGTTGAGCCCGACGAAAGCAATCGAGATGAAGGTGAGGGTGGCCATGACGACTGGCCGGTCGAGAAGCTGGATCGAGTCGATCAATAGTTTTCCGACACCCGGCCAGTTGAAAATGGACTCGACCACGACGGCAAAGGCCAGCATCCCGCCAAACTGCATGCCAATGATCGTCACGATCGGAACGCTGATATTTGGTAGCGTGTGTCGGAACAGGATCCGTCGTGACGACAGGCCCTTCGCCTGGCAAAACCGTGTGAAATCCTGTGTCTCGACTTCGATCGTTCCGGACCGCGTTAGCCTTGCGATCAAAGCGATGTTGGGGATCGCGAGCGCAAGTGCTGGCAACGTCATCTTCCGAAGACCGTCGAGCGTTAGGAAACTCCACTCTGCGCCGAACAAAGCGGCTGTAGAGCCGCGGCCACCGGACGGGAACCAGCCCGTCAGAATGGCGCCGACCAGGATAAGCATCATGCTTAGCCAGAAGGATGGAATGCTCAACGCAATAACGCTTCCATGGAGGATCGCACGATCAATCGGCTTTCCTTTCCGGCGGCCCGCAAGCAAGCCCAGAAGCACCCCGCCCGGCGCTGCAATCGACATCGCGACGATTGCCAGCTCAAGGGTTGCGGGCAACTTGCTTATCACCAGTTCGAACGCCGGAAGATGATAGATATAGGATGTCCCGAAATTGCCACTCAGAACGTTTCCGATGAACAGGAAATACTGATGCCAGACAGGCTGATCCAGTCCAAGTGCGATGGTCGCATTTCTGATGTCCTCGGGAGTCGCAGTCTCGATGTTGACGAGATTGAAGACCGGATTGCCGACACTATGGATGCCGATGAAGCCAATGAGCGACATGACGAGGAGGAGAAGAAAGGCTTGTGAAAGCCTTCCAATGATTGTCGATACCATGTGCGCTGCCCTCACTCTGTCCGTGAGGCGGCTTGCATGGCCGTCGTCCAGCCACGCGGATGCACTGTGTAGGCCCCGACTTTCGGCCCATGCCCGACGATCAGGTGGTAGTGGTAAAGCGGAATGATCGGATAGTCGCTCATCACGAATTCCGTCGCGCGTGCCAGAGCCTCGTGACGACCCGGCCCTTCTTCCATCGCCTTCGCTTTGACCAGCATTTCGTCGAAGGCCTTGTTCTCATAGTGGCCGTAATTGAGCGATCCTGTGCCGCGTGCTGCATCTGACAATGCAAGAACGCCGTCGAGGCAAAGTGTGACCGCCTCCCCGGAGCAACCGCCATACCAGACCGGGTACTCGCCGTTAGACCGCTTCGTCATGAAGACGGAGAAGGGTGAGACGACAGGCTGGACCGTGACACCGACACGAGCCCAGTTCTGGGCAATCGACTGGAGCGACTCCGCATCGCCGGGATAGCGGCCACCTGGACCTGCCAGCACGACGTTGAAACCGTCAGGATATCCGGCCTCTGTCAAAAGAGCCTTGGCCCCGGTATTGTCAGGCGGGGTGACTTTCAGCCTATCCGAGGTTCCCGCCAGGCCCGGTGGAAAAAGCTGCGCAGCGGCAGTGCCGTAACCGGACAGGATTCGATCGGTGATGAAGGACCGATCCGTCGCCATCGTCAGCGCCTGACGAACGCGCTTGTCGCGAAACGGATTGCCGATGGGCTTTCCGTCCTTGCCTGTCACGCCTGGAGGCTCATCGCTTCCGATATCGAACTGAAGAAAGTTGGACCGGGACGCGGCCGTGCTGTCAATTTCGATCTTGCGTGCTTTGAGACCCTCGACATCCCGTGCCGGAATAAAGTCCGCGAGATCAACATCACCAGTCGTGAGCGCAGCCACGCGTGCAGCCGGGCTTTCGATGATGCGAAAGGTGACATCGGACCACGCCGGAGCGCCGCCCCAGTAATCGGGATTGCTCGATAGCGTCAGACGTTCACCGGACTGCCACGCCTTGAATTTGTAAGGGCCGGTTCCATTCGGCTGCGCGCCTGAATTCAGTTCCTCGGTGGTCGCGAAGCCATTGGCTTGATGCGGGAGAATGAACAACGTGGTCATCTGCAAGGGAAGGGTAGGGGCCTCTCCACTTGTTTCGATGACGACAGTCAGGGGATCCGGTGCTGTCACGGACTTGATCGGCTTGGTGTAGCCATGAAACCCACCACTTGGAGGCTTCAGGAAACCACGGACTCGCTCGATCGAATAAATGACATCCTGAGCGGAAAATGCCGAGCCATCATGGAAACGAACACCGTCGCGCAGTTTGAACTCCCACTGGGTCGGAGATAGACGCTTCCATGATACAGCAAGGGCCGGCTGGGGATTGAGATGCTCGTCCTGTCGAACGAGGCGCTCATAAATATGAGCCAGCAACGCGTTGTTTTCATTGAGATCCGCGTAGTGGGGATCGAGGGTCATCAGTTTAAGCTGCGTGCCGACCCGCAATTCCTCCGCAAAGGCGGCGGTGATCCCGACAAATCCAGCGGAGGTAGCGGTGGCGATTGCCAAAGCCAGGATAGGTGGGCGGAATCCTTCTAGAAATTGCATTAGGTCGTTCCCTTCTTTTGATTTCTTCGACTTCGTTGCTGGCAGCGAGTTTTCACGGCGCAGGTCATCCTTCCCATGGTGCGCCTTGCGCATCGCAGGTCAGAAACTTCATAAGTTGCATAGTATGCTCTGTCGTTGTATACTCTACATTACACGACGTATTGCTCAAGAAAAGTGCAAAATCCGAAAAAATTGCACGAACGTTTTAAAATCGGCAGTTGACCGGGTGTAGGGAACTGCCACGTCTCGTTAGACTCTCAACCAGACAGAGATTATCGAGCGTTGAGACTTACCGGGCACAGGTCTCCTTTGAGAAAACACCATGCATTGCGAGAATATCGATCAGGACTGACCTGAGCTGAGGCCAAGGAAACTCGTCACTGTCTGGTCGGGGGGAGCCGCGTTCCAAAATACAGTGGAGCTTTGCGGCGACGGCGACGCTTGTCATCCCTGGTGCTTGCGAGAGATCGCGGGCCAAACGTTCCTCTACGAGAGATGCCTCGTCCTCCGCGCGCTTTGCGCGGCTATAGCCGAGAGACTCGTCCACAGCCTCCCACTGCTTGTGCTTGGCAAGCAAATCTGCCTCTGCTTTTGCTCGGGCCACCGCAAAGTCATTTCCTCTCAATCGGTTCTGAATCTCGGAAATCGAGGAGGTCATGAAAGGCGAAGCGCTATTCGGCAAGATAACTTCCACCTGAAGCGCTGGTGCCGTGCACATCAATAGGCTTTCGAGCTTCTGCTGAGTTCGTCCAAAAGCAGCTACTTCGTGAAAAGCACGGTTCCAGTCATGCCATTTTGTCAGGACGCCATCGCGTAAGCTCGGCGACCAGAGCTCCTGATCAGAAAAATTGTTGAACAGGAACCATTCCGCGGTCTGCAGAGAGTTTCTGCACGTGATTGCGGGCAAAGTTCTGCTATTCTCAGAATCAGCCATGATCCGAGCTCCATACAGCTAGGTGTGGTCAGGTCACATCCGGTGGCTCAAACACTGGATGTGACCGAGTGAACGAAAATATTGCATATGAACGAAAATGTTTCAATGAGAAAACATAGAAGATGAGCGAAATAACCGGAGCTCAAATTCGAGCAGCGAGAGCGTTGCTCCGATGGACGGCTGAATATCTTGCCGAGTCAGCCAGCGTGGGAGTTTCTACAATTCGGCGCGCCGAAATGGATAACGGAATTCCGGCGATCACGCCGGCAAATTTGAAGCTCATAAAGATGACGCTGGAAGCGGATGGAATTGAGTTCATCCCAACCAATGGCGGTGGTGTCGGCGTCAGGTTCAAGAACCCGTAACAGCAAGCAGCGAGGCGGGCTTCGTCGCCTTTGGATGGCGATCCTTGGTCGAAAGCCGCTATCGGTTTGGCATGAATGCCTGCGCGACCGGGCACGTCTGTGAACGTGACACCTAAAGGAGAGCCGCGGCAGCAGGCATCCAGTTCTGATCATTACTGACACCCTCATGCCATGCGTATTCGAACCTGCCTCGGTGATGAAGATAAGCGAGACGTTACCAATGTCCTCCTTATTCAAGACATGGAAACCGCGTCCCGCATCGATCTCCGTCTTCGCCGACCAGCCGATCACACCCCATCGCTGCCATCCGGCGCAGCCGTCCGAAGGTGATGTTAGCACCGTGCTTCCTTACCAGAGCGGCTCGATCAAGTGCTCCGTGGCGGCCACAGGTTCGACATTCTACTGTGATGATCGGGTCGCGCACCTGACGCAGCCTTGCCGTCAGGTCGAGTGCAGATGATTTCCGGCTCATCGATCAACCTCGTCATTTTCGACGGGGAAGCAAACGCCGTCGACTACGCCTTTCGCCAACACCGACACGGGCGACCTTGGCTGGCTGGAGCCCCCAATTCCTGAGAGCTTCAAACATGCTGCACCGGCCAGGACGGGGGGTATGGAGCGGATGTCCTCTCTTACTAGCGCAGAATGTCCTGACGGGAGATTGGTCCATGATTCTGATAACCTCACTTCGAAACAAAAATGAAATTTTCTTCAATTGAGCCGGTCACTTACAGAAAGTCTCTAGCGAACTGATTCAAAACGAGAATCTGCAGATTCACTAAAATGGTGAGATCATATTCCTATTTCCGAACCGCTTGACTCTGCCGTTATGAAGGAACAGAAGAAGAACATCAAGCATTGTCGGCGGCATGATGCCGTGTTTCTGAACTCCGCGAACCGAAGGGATTCCGCGACCGATGTCGGCTGTCCGCGACCTAGTCCTTGCTGATCTGCGCGAGCGCATCTCGTCCATTGAGGGTGAGGGCGCGAAGAAGACGGGCTGTCTTCCATTCGGTGTCGAAGAGATTGACGCGATCCTGCCGGGAGGCGGCCTGGCTCATGGAGCGCTCCACGAATTCGCAGGCGGTGGTTCCGGCACTGTTGATGGCGCAGCGGCTGCTCTTTTTGCCGCCGGGATCGCAGCACGCACGAAGGGGCCGATCGTCTGGTGTCTGACGCGGCCCGATCTGTTCTTCCCGGCTCTTGCTCAGGCAGGCCTGCATCCGCGTAGGGTCATCTTCGTCGAGAGCGACAAGGAAGAAGATGTCGCTGCCAACATGGAAGAAGCGCTTTCCTACGGCGGCTGTGGCGCGGTTGTCGGCGAGATGGTGCGGTTGCCAATGGTCGTGAGCCGTCGGCTCCAGCTCGTCGCGGAGCGAACCGGGACAATTGCCTTGGCAGTGCGCCGTTGGCGAAGGCAGACAGAGGCAAACGACTTCGGCCAGCCGACCGCATCGACCACAAGGTGGCGGGTAAGCGTGCTGCCGTCCGAAGAACTTCCGGTACCGGGAGTAGGGCGACCTCGATGGTTTCTTGAGTTGATGAGATCGCGTGCCGGCGAATGCAAAGAGTTCTGCGTAGGAGCGTGTGATGGCAAGGGTCGTATCCATATATCTACCGGAGCTGGCCACGGACAGGATCAGACGAGACGATCCCACCATTCCGGCTGACCAACCGATCGCGGTGATCGCGAAGAGCGGATCCAAACGGTGGGTCGCGTCTGCCGACGGGGCTGCGCAGAAGATCGGTGTCCGCGTCGGCATGGCCGCGGCGAAGGCTCAGGCGATCTTCCGCGGGCTGATGCTCATCGATGCAGATCCCGGCGCCGATGCCGCCGCGCTGGATCGCATCGCGCTGTGGGCGCTTGGTCACTATTCCCCGATCGTCGCGGTCGACGGCAAGGACGGTCTCGTGCTGGACACCGAGGGCGCGGACCATCTCCAAGGCGGCGAAGCAAAGATGATCAGCGGTATCGTGAATACGTTCCACTCTCGGAAGCTCACTGCCAAGGTCGCGATCGCGGATACATGGGGCGCGGCGCACGCATGCGTCCGTGCAATCAATCGGGATACCGTGATCATCCCCCGCGGCGAGATCGTTCGCGCCGTCGAAAAGCTATCGATCTCGTTGCTACGGCTCCCGGAGAAAGTCGTTCAGGATCTCTGGATACTCGGCTTCCATTCCATCGGTGAACTGTCGAATACCCCAAGAGCACCGCTGGCCCTCCGTTTCGGGCCTGAAGTCGGCCGTCGCCTCGACCAGATGTTCGGTCGCGCGGGAGAACCTATCGATCCGATCCGCACTGCCGATCTCGTTGAGGTCTCCAGGTCGTTTCAGGAGCCGATAGGCGCGCCCGATACGATCAACAAGTATGTAGGTCGGCTCGTTGTCCAGCTCGTCGCCGAACTCGAGAAACGCGGCCTCGGCGCGCGCCGGACGGACCTCATCGTGCATCGCGTCGACAACACCCACCAGGCGATCCGTGCAGGGACGGCAAAGCCGGCACGCGACATCGCTTGGCTCACGAAATTGTTCAAGGATCGCACCGAGCAGATCGATCCAGGTTTCGGGATCGAGAAACTCGTCCTCGTTGCCGTGTCGGCGGAACCGCTGCAGGAAGAGCAGAAGGCCTCGTCTCTCGTTGAGGAAGAGATAACCGACCTCACACCATTGATCGATATCTTCAGCAACCGCGGTGGTCAGCGCGTCTACCGCGTGGCACCTGTTGCATCGGATGTTCCCGAGCGGAGCGTTCAGCAGATATCCGCAGTCGCCGAGGAGATAACTGAGAGCTGGGTCGGACACTGGCGCAGGCCCACCCGGCTGTTCGAACGACCGGAGCAGATTCAGGCAATTGCAATGATGCCAGACTATCCGCCAGCAACAATTACGTGGCGTGGAAAGCGCCACCGCGTGAAGCGAGCCGACGGCCCCGAGCGCATCTTCGGTGAATGGTGGAAACGCCCCACCGAGCTGGAAGCGGTCAGAGATTACTTTGTCGTCGAAAACGACGACGGCGAGCGGTTCTGGATCTTCCGCTCTGGGGACGGGATCGATCCGGAAACGGGTTCGCACCGATGGTTCATGCACGGGATCTTTGCCTGATGAAATATGCTGAACTCCAGGTCACGACACATTTCAGCTTCCTGCGAGGCGCATCGTCCGCGCAGGAGCTGTTCGCGACGGCGAAAGAACTCGGCATCGAAGCCATCGGTGTGGTGGACCGCAACAGCCTGGCGGGGATCGTACGCGCGTTGGAAGCTTCCCGCGAAACCGGGATTCGTCTGGTCGTAGGCTGTCGGCTCGATCTGCAGGACGGCATGTCGGTGCTCGTCTATCCGACGGACAAGGCAGCATACTCCCGGCTCACCCGACTGATTACCGTCGGCAAGGGCCGGGGCGGCAAGAACAACTGCATCCTTCATATTGATGATCTCGCCCTCTATGCCGAGGGCCTGATCGGCATTCTCGTGCCTGATCTCGCAGACGATGTCTGTGCTGTGCAGCTCCGCAAGATGACAGAGATCTTCGGTAGGCGCGCCTATCTTTCGCTCAGTCTTAGGCGGCGACCCAACGACCAGATGCGACTCCACGAACTTTCGAACCTTGCGACAAAGTTCAAAGTGAAAACGGTCGTCACCAACGATGTTCTGTTCCATGAGCCGTCCAGAAGACAGCTTCAGGACATCGTCGTTTGTATCCGCACGACTACGACTATCGACGACGTGGGCTTTGATCGTGAGCGGCATGCCGACCGCTATCTCAAGCCCCCGGAAGAGATGGAGCGCTTGTTTCCGCGTTACACGCAGGCACTCGAGCGCACGATGGAGATTGTCGAGCAATGCAGGTTCTCGCTTGAGGAGCTGACCTACGAATATCCCGAGGAAGCGCTGATCGACGGAATGGATGCCCAGCAGTCGCTGAAGCAGTGCGTCCGCGAGTGCATTCCTGACCGATATCCCGAGGGTCTGCCGCAAAGCGTACTGCGAGCCGTCAAACACGAACTCGACCTGATCAAGGAGATGGAATACGCTCCTTACTTCCTGACCGTCTACAGCATAGTTCGTTTCGCGCGGGGGCAGGGCATACTCTGCCAGGGCCGGGGCTCCGCCGCGAACTCCGCGATCTGCTACATCCTCGGGATCACCTCTATCGACCCGGAAACCAACGACCTCCTGTTCGAACGCTTCGTCAGCAAGGAGCGTAACGAGCCGCCGGACATCGATGTCGACTTCGAGCACCAACGCCGTGAAGAAGTCATCCAGTGGATCTACAAGACTTATGGCCGCGACCGGGCTGCTCTCGTCTGCACCGTCACGCGTTACCGCGCCAAGGGCGCGATCAAGGATGTCGGCAAGGCAATGGGTCTGCCGGAGGACGTGACCAAAGCGCTATCGTCCGGCCTTTGGTCGTGGTCTGAGGAGATCACCGAGCGCAATGTGCGGGAATTGAATCTGAATCCAGACGACTACCGTCTGGTGATGACGCTGCGGCTTGCTCGGGATCTCATGGGCGCGCCACGCCACCTCGGCCAGCATGTCGGCGGCTTTATCCTGACGCGGTCGCGCCTAGACGATCTTGTTCCTATCGAGCCGGCGGCGATGGAAGATCGTCAGGTGATCGAATGGGACAAGGACGATGTCGAAGCGCTCAAAATGATGAAGGTCGACGTGCTGGCCCTAGGGATGCTGACGTGCATGCAGAAGGCCTTCAACCTTATCCGGGAGCACAAGCACGAGGATCTCGATCTCGCTAAGGTTCGGCAAGAGGACGGTCCGACCTACGCGATGATCCGCAAAGCCGATACTCTCGGCACCTTCCAGGTCGAGAGTCGGGCGCAGATGGCGATGCTCCCTCGGCTGAAACCCCGCACCTTCTACGATCTCGTTGTTCAGGTGGCGATCGTCCGGCCGGGGCCGATACAGGGCGACATGGTCCATCCCTATCTTCGTCGTCGGGAGGGCAAGGAACCTGTCGAATACCCTACACCTGAGCTGGAGGCGGTGCTGGGCAAGACGCTGGGTGTGCCGCTGTTTCAGGAGAGCGCGATGCGGGTGGCAATGGTCTGCGCGGGATTCACAGGCGGGGAGGCGGACCAGCTTCGCAAGAGTATGGCGACCTTCAAATTCACAGGAGGGGTCAGTCGGTTCAAGGACAAACTCGTCAGCGGCATGGTGCGGAATGGTTACACACCGGAATTTGCGGAGAAGACGTTCTCGCAGCTCGAGGGTTTCGGAAGTTATGGTTTTCCGGAAAGCCACGCGGCGTCCTTCGCCTTGATCGCCTACGCGTCATGCTTCATCAAATGCCATTATCCGGATGCCTTCGCCGCAGCGCTTATGAACTCCCTGCCAATGGGGTTCTACGCGCCCGCCCAGATCATAGGTGACGCGCAGAAGCACGGCGTTGAGGTGAGGCCCATCTCCGTGCAGCACTCACGGTGGGACTGCACGCTGGAAGAAATTCCCGGAACCGACCGGCATGCCGTGAGACTTGGCATGCGACAGGTCACTGGGCTCGCCATGCGGGATGCCGCGAGGATTGTCGCCGCCCGGATCGAGCGACCATTTGAAAGCGTCGATGATGTCTGGCGAAGATCGGAGGTGCCGTCCGAGGCTCTGGTTCAACTCGCCGAGGCAGATGCTTTCCGACCAGCATTCAATATCGAACGTCGGGATGCGTTATGGGCGATCAAGGCATTACGAGACGAACCGCTGCCACTGTTCGTGGCGGCCGCCGAGCGCGAGATGATGACGGTCGCCGAGCAGCAGGAACCGGAGGTCGAACTCAGGCAGATGACCGAGGGCCACAACGTCGTGGAGGACTATCAACACGTTGGCCTGACGCTTCGTGCGCATCCGCTTTCGTTTCTGCGCCAAGATCTGGCCGCGCGCCGTATCGTCACTTGCGCCGATGCAATGAATGGGCGCGACAAGAGCTGGCTCTGCGTTGCCGGACTGGTGCTGGTTCGACAGAAGCCCGGCTCGGCGAAAGGAGTGATGTTCATCACGATTGAGGACGAAACCGGGCCTGCGAACATCGTTGTGTGGCCGTCATTGTTCGAGAAGCGGCGGCGCGTCGTGCTCGGAGCTTCGATGATGGCGATACAGGGCAAGATCCAGAGAGAGGGCGATGTGGTCCATCTGATCGCGCGGCAGCTCTATGACTTATCGGCTGATCTTTCGTCTCTGTCGGACCGCGACGCTGTGTTTCGGAATCCGAGCGGCAGAGGAGACGAGTTCGCACACGGGTCACACGGCGGCGGGGATGCTCGGGATCGACCGAAGGCAATCCCGGACGCGCGGGAGATCTACGTCCGGGATTTGCACATCGACACGCTGAAGGTGAAGAGCCGGAATTTCCACTAATGTCGTCTGCCCGCATTTGGACAGCGCTCAGCGCCCTGACGCTTTGACATCAATATCGCGGTTGAATGGCAAGTCGAGATAGGGGTTCTGCGCAACTTTGGCCCTGATTTTCACCTGGTGGGAGCCGACATCACCCCACACCACTTCGACGGTTCGGCCTATATGCGAGATAGCGATATCGATCAGGCAGAGTGATATTATCTTCATGTAGTACTGACTGAACATGCGTCCGCTCGAAATGCCGACGAGATTGCCGTCCAGTAAGACATCGTCTGCAAAGACCATGGAGATGTTTCCTGCCAGACGGAATTAGCGGGGAAATCCATGAACTGGTCAACAAGGCGGACCGGCAAGAACGTCGGTGACACATCTCGACCGGAGAGAATTCTCCGCCAGACACGAATTGCGATGGATGAACGTCATGCCGACGTGCCACATCGCAGACACGCGCGCCTGGCTGAGACGCTTCCGCCAGGATGGTCAGCTTCACCTCTACCGGCCAGCGCCGCCTGCGTTCAATGCCTGAAATAATTCCCGTGCGAGCCATCCCAACCTCTAAGATCCCGATCTAATCCCAGCATTAATGCTTGTACTAACGCCAGATCATCGCCTGGATGACTCAATTCGCGAAATGTGTTGGCCGGACGCGCATCGCCGCTCCACTAGGTCATCGACCGTGGCAAAGGAAATCACGCTTTCGATCTCACAGATCAAGAGTGCTGGTATAACGCCGGGGAGCCTAAGACTCGTCGATGGCTAGTTCACACAACCAATTAGCAAACCTGGAGACGACTTGTATCCAAGGTCCTACATCTGTCTTTCCCATCCCAGGCTGATCAGTATCTAGCCAAATCGGACGCGGGTCTTCGAACGTCTGCTTAGCTTTCCCATTGAGCGCAAAAGCGCCTTTCTCGCTGGCGAAATACACCGCGCCCATTTTCAGTGCAGTTCCGTTGCACCGGATTTGCATTTTCTGGACATCGAACGGCCATTTGCATTTCGCGTCGCTTCGGTTCACCACCAAAGTCTTTCCCTCGACGACGCCACCGCAAGCCAAGACCTCGTCGGAATTCGCGTTAGCATATGTCGATGGGGTTGCAGCCATGCCTGCAACGAGCGCAATAATGCTAGCTATTTTCAATGTGTCCTCACTTATGCGACGGTCAAATCTGTCAGGCCCTGACAGGTTACAAGTCGGTGGCTTTTATCTGCCAGCTGTCTACATCACGGCGAGTAGCTTCCCAATTTTCTTCAAGGTCAGGCATATCTTCCGGCGAAACTAATGGGTAATCCAAGCCTTCGAACTGGTTCCCGATGTAGGTTGCAAGGCCTGCCCCGCCTTCGTTGGCAAACCAGACACCAACGAGGTGAGCCACTTGGACGAGTTCCTTTAACGCTTCCCGAGAGTCTCGAATATCAAATTCATCCAGGAGCTTGTCCTGTCGGCTTTCTCTATTCCCCGCATGGGCCAAGTGCGAACTGACATGATCGCTGATGCTGTTGAGCGCGACCAATCGGTTTTCCAGCCGCTCGAAAATGTCCTCGCTGATCAGATCGTTAGGGCTACGCTTGTCACCCGAAATTCCGCTTAGAAAGTCAAAGTGCTGGTGGGCTGTCTGGCTTTGGGTTAACGCGGGATCGCCCCAAACGGCCTTTCCGTTTGCCGCCTTCAAAGCCTCCCGTTGCTCCTCTTCCAGCTTCGAGAGATCATATCGACAGTCGCGCAAAACCTCGACATAGACACGTCTCGAAAGTTTCGCTCGGCAAGCTTTGATGTCGTTTAGGACTGCTCTGATCGAGTAGACCCCGTGATCGCCCTTCAAATGCCCTTTGTCGAGAAGCCTCCGCACACCCAGCAAAAGGCTGGACCAATATCCGCTAGCGATAAGATCGAACATCATTTGATTGATGGGCGGTTTTTCGCGCCTGTCTTTGTTCGCTAGGAGTACGATCCTGATGGCCGTCCGAAAAGCAGCGTAGTTCCACAGAAGATCATTGACCGTTTTCAGAATGCCAGTGGTTTCATCATTGAAAGCTTCTCGCCATGTGTCGATCCGAAGCTTCAACTGTTGCTCAGCCTGAGTGCCCATTTTCTAACTAGCGCTCCGCATGTTCCAAGGCAGCAGATATTTATTGATTAAGCCAAGCTCAAGTCCAGCGGCTCCGTGAACGGGGAGGCCATTCCATTCCATGTCACTTGGGGTCGAAACGTAAATATCAATCGATCTTGACTGGCTCAGCTCCTCCTTGAGGAAACTGTTCAGTCTAATATTTGTCCGCTGTGAAACACCTGGCTTGCCATATGTATAAAGCCGCTTGTGTAGGCCGACAGTCGCCACTCCAACGTAGATTGCAAACCCATCTCTCACGAAGGAATAGACGCCGACTGCCTTTGGCGCTGGCACGTCTAGGACAAGATCGCCATCAGGTGACAAAAGCCAGCGGCTTGCAAGGGTGAACCCCCCGGCGATCAGCGTATCCAAGGGCAATGGCGGCTTGATACGTTTCGTTGCTACGGGCAAATTAATAATAGCGACGTCAGTGATCGAAGCCGAGCGATTTCCAACTTTAAGAACGTTGTAGGCATGCTGGTATCGAATGCCGAGATGGCGGGCAATTTCAGCGACTTCCAAGCCGTCTGCTGCGAGCGCTCGAATTGATCTGCCTTGGTCAATTCCATGGCTGTGTCTCACTCAATTTCGGTAAGCCAAGCCTCACGACTCATCAGCTTCCTTCGTCCGCAGCTTCAAACTTCCCGTCCAATCGAAATGGACATCCGTCGGCTCATATTGCTCGTTGCTATAGTACCTTTATCATGTGTGAAGTCCGCGTTGAACCACATGCGGTTTTCCGCTCTGCGCCATTCACGAAGGAAGTAAATCGCGATCAGGTTTTCGCCTGTTCATAGGCGACGAACAAATCTGTAACGAGAACGCCGTTGATCCGCATGCCCGTTAGATCGGCGTCTTTGATGTCCGAATCTGCCAACGTCACGCCGCTTATCGTTAAGCGCGATAGGTTCGCATTCGTGATGACGGCTCCAGAGAGATTGACGTTGTTAAAGCTAGAATCTGCAAGATTGATATCGTCGAAAACGGCTTCGCTTAAATTTGTGTCGGTAAACCGTGCCTTGGACAAACAAGCGTAAAAGTGTGCGTCGGCGAGGTTTACGCCATCGAAATTAGACGCTGCCATATCGGCGCGCTTGTAATGCATTCCCTGCATCTGAGGGCCATCAAACTCAATGTTTTTTTGTGGTTCGGCCATCTTGGTATCCTCCATCCGATTATGATTGCTGCTCGAAGAATGCCAGAATGTCCGGTTATTTGCGACCGGCGAATCCAAAATAGAAGCAAGTCCAAGGTGATCCCGAAGAAACTCCCGTGATTTTCCTCATCGCCAAGCCTGTCGCGAACGTTAGGGCTTCACGGCTATTGCTCCAGCGGGCGAATGCCCGGTTTGGGCCGACTGCGGCCTTATCAGATTCGCGCCAACAGCAGACATGTGAGTTGGCAAGCCATGTACGCCTTTACCTACGGCGCTTTGGCTCGGCTCGGCTGGGGTCTTGTATTTTGGTCGTGCTCCTGACAGTTCGCTCTGCCACAAAACCATTCGCACCCCAGAAGTTCTCAATGCCGCCTGGAACATCCTTGTAGAAGTCTTTGACGTCGAAAGGGATGCGATCAATAAGCTTGAACAACTCCGGTGCCTTCGTCAGTTCATCGTCGATCTCCTTGGCGCGGTCAACTTCCTTTTCCTTGACGTAGGGAATGGCAGCCTCAAGCAGGTTTTCGAGGATATCGGACATCATGCTGTCACTGTTGACCCGATGGTGTACCGCAGTGATGGCATCGCCGTGGTACTGCTGCAGATACAACACGCGTTCGTCATGCCAGCCACCACCCGACCCGAAATGAGCGAGCACCTTGTCCCGAAGCGAGACGATGATCTTGTGCGCCTCGCGTTGCTCCGGTGAATACGCGCCAATAACGCCGACATCGTATCGCTCGACGGCCTTGGTGTGGCTGGCGCGGCAATATACCACGACGGCATGGGTAAGGAGGGCTCTTGCGATGTGACCACTACCGCCCACGTCCTCCCGCATTTTCTGCAATTCCTCGACCGACTTCTTCACATCGGCAAGGTCAGTGCTGACAGATATGGCAGACTGGAACTTTCGGACGGCCTTTATGAACGACTGAGCCTTAGGATTAGCGGTAAGAACTGCGGCGGCGGCGGTGAGGTCGAAGACGCGTTGCATGGTGATGCCTCAGGCTATTGAAATCTGGCATCACTTCAGCAGCTCAAGTTCACTTCTTCAAGCCCTTGAGTGGCGTCTTGGCCAACGACCTGAAACCGTTCCGCCGCCTGCCATTCGGGAGAGTGCCGATTTGTTTCAAAATCGTCCAGCGTTCCATCACCGTCCGGCCCCTCGTATCATAAATCTTCGCGGCAAATTCCGTCCTCCGCGCAGCCAGGTTTCCACGAGGAAGATAGTCGTCAGAGGGGCTCGCCTCAGATTTGCGTACGCCGGGTGGCCCAACGATCACGACACCCTCCCAAGCCTTGTCGCCTTTACTAGCCTTGGGCGCCACCGTACCTGGTTCATGGATTGTCCGACTTCGTGTTATATTCGGAGGGAGTTTTTCTCGGTCTTCAACTCAAACGCGACGCAGCCGACGATGCCGCTCTCGCGATATCCCGCCAAAACCCGAGCACTAATAGCGAGTGGATAATTCGATCACAGGTCGTTGAAGTCGCGTCCGACATGCCCGTTAATCCGTGAGCGACTACATTCCTGAGATTTCTAGCGCGCGGATCGACATACAGAGCTCTGAAGTAGTGAACCGTATCATCACCCAATGCCGTCTGGAGTACGGGGTTCGATAGGACCTCGCCCATATTAAGAAGTGTCTGCCTTCCAGGCATCGTGGGGTGATTGCGCACGATGGGTTCGCCGAGCCCTCTGAGCGTCCGCCTCAGTCCCAGCTCGATCTGTGGAACAAGTACGTGAAGCGTCTTGATCCAATCGCCGGTGCGCCATGCCTCGACACCCTCGATCACCATAGTTAGATCATCGAATGCGCCAAGACGGTTTGCCCATCCCGCAATCTCGTAGGAGTCGAGGCCATGGACAGACATGCAGCGCTCTAAGGCCTGATCCAAAAAGATACCCACAAACATGGCTTCCTGCCCCGCTTGGTGCATAATCCGCCCTTCCATGTCCTCGTCCACACTTCCGACGACAGCCGCGATGTGTTCGTCCTCGTGGATGTTGATCGAAATGGTGGCCTGTATTGGTGCGACCCTGGCGTTCTCCAAGACCCTTTCTCTGAGAACGCTGATCCTTGGGACGAACTCGTTTGCGATGTTAGCAAGCGACAATCCAAGGTTTTCCGGAGTGACAATGCTGTCGAGAAAACGCTCCATATCGTCGAAGCCAACTTCGAAACGGAACGAGTGAGCCACCATTTCGACATTGCTCCTGGCCACTGCCTCCGCTCGAGCTGTTCGGACACGGTTGAACGCTACTTCGTCGCCTGCGTTTCGGTACTCGGTCGCTGCCACATCAAGATGCGCAGCCGCCGCCATTGGTTCGCTCCGAGCGGCAAGCGTCTCAAATGCGCGGGCAACCGCCGTATGCACGCGAACCACGTCGGCTCGGGAGCGCAAGCCATTATAGTGCCTTTTAAGGCGGGTACCGATGTCACGGGCCGAATGAGCGTTGAATCTGTCGCCCTCCCCGGCACTCTGCTCGAGAGCGGCGTCCAACGCGCCGACTACTTCCTGCGTTATCTCAGGGGTGCCGACGTTGCGTTCCCAAAGAAGTCGTTCCACAATATCGAAGTTGAAACGGTGGGAACTTCCCATGAGCTCCCGGAATTCCTCCATCAGCAACTCCCTTGATCGCACCTTTGCATCCTCGTCCCTTATTGACAGAGCGAGTGTCAACATACGCAGCGCCGCATCGGTTTTGTCGAAGAATTCTTCGTAAGCGCTTTCGGCAATCATCAATTCGTATGCTGCTAACGCCGTACGTGCATGGACAGGGTCACGGCGTCTCCCCAATTGCGGTGCAATCTCCCAAAGCAGATCACTGTATCGAGCACGAAAAGCAGGGTGATCTACCACGTCTAAGCGTTGAGACCAGAGGTCGAGGGCTCGCTCATCCAGCTGGTGAACATCGGGAATGTACTCGACAGTCCCATCTTCGTAGGAACGCGCGCCTTTTGGGCCGAAGTATCGTTGCCATGGCTCTGCAAAATGATCCGTGTCCAACCCGAATGCTACGGCGTCGACCCAGGCCGACATGTTATCTTGCCCGGAGAGTCCGAGTTCCCTCCGCGTGTTGTGCATGCTGGCTTCGAGACGATAAAAGTTTACAGGCGCACCTGTGGCTGCCTCTTCTCGGATGGCGGTTTCCATAGCCTCGATAAGCGGAAGGGGTTCATCACACATCAAAGAGTTCCATCGTTGGTGGGAATCATAGGCGTATACACAATGGCGAAGTTTTAGATGGTGTCGAGACGAGCACCCAATTGCGAGTGCTCCAGGAATGTAAGAGACGTTAAGCTTGGTGACGACGATCTTGCCATCCCCGAAGGAAAGCTCGAACTGCACCGGGGCGTTCGGCCGCAGCAAACAAGAGAGGAGAAAAAGCCAATCCCTTGACCAAAACCCAATCATAAAACCAGTTAGAGGTGGCTCACTACTCGGTGGAAAAGCCGGCTCAGCTCCGCATGGAAACCGATAGCTCTACGAGTTTGAACCCTCGGTAATTGAGCGAAAGCGTTCGACTATCTTACCAACGGAGCCGCTATTACGTCTCCAACGAGTATGCCATGGGCTTTGCCTTTCACGCTAGCACTGAACAGCATAGCTTGGCCTCTAAGAGCCAAAAACGGAATTTCTAAGATCGGAGTAGCTCACCCGCATGTCGCCACGCGAAATACAGCGCGCCGCAGACTATGGTGATGCGGGAATTCATCTGATCCGGACGAGATCGCTCCGACGCGGCCGCCTCACGAGCCGCTCCGCTCACCGGGCGGTCCCGGAAGGGAACATTACCGGAAGCGGTTGGTTACTAGGCTTCCAGATTAACGAGGAGAAGAATTTATGGTCACCATGGTTGGAAACGAAGGAAGCATCGAAAAGCTGGTCAAGGATCTGCTCTATCTCGAATACGACGCTATCGCAGCATATGACTCATGCATGGAACGCCTTGACGACAAGGCGCTGGCTGCGAAGATTGATGAATTCAAGCAGGACCATCTTCAGCACGTGGCCGTGCTAAACGAGATCGCATTGGAGATCGGTATCGAACCTCCTGCGGAAGGCGACATGAAGCAGATGCTGACGACGGGGAAGATCGCGCTTGCCGATCTATTCGGCGATTCCGCTATTCTCAAAGCCATGAAGACGAACGAGGATGACACGGTAACCGCTTACGAGCGCGCAGCAAAACACGAGGATGCCATTCCGAGCACGAAGGCATTCTTCCTCACCGCTCATCAGGATGAGCTGAAACATCGCGCGTGGATGGAAACCACCGCAGAGTCGATGTGACCTTGAAAAACGCGTGGGCGGTGCTCATCTAAGGATCACCACCCATATATCGACGGCCTGCAGCAACCATGACGGTTGTGCGTTTGCTGTCGCGGGTGACGAGGGCGCTCCCCATGATGGGTTGAGCGCCCTCCGTTTGTTTCCCAACACCGAGATCAAATGTCAGCATCGCACCTCATCATCTTCCTCCACGGCATCGGCGCGTCCGGCCAGCAGCTCAAACCTCTGGCATCGTCGTGGAACGGTCGGCTGCCCACAGCAGTATTCGCGACTCCGGATGCGCCATATCGTAATGGGTACGGCGGCCATCAGTGGTTCAAAGTTGATGGCATGCAGCTAGATCCTGGTCGAATACGCGCGGCACGAGAGGGTTTCGACCGTAAGATCCGCGACGTGATCACACAGAAAGGCTTCGGAGACCGTGTTCATGACGTTGCATTCGTGGGAGTGTCACAGGGCGCAATCATGGCTCTGGATGGCGTCTCGTCTGGCCGTTGGAGCATAGGAGCTGTAGTGGCGTTCTCGGGCCTTTTGCCTCCCATATCCATCTTGCCAGAAAGCAACCGGACCCCTGTGCTCCTCATACACGGAGCTAATGACCGCACTATACCGTCTGTCGCTTCCACGACGGCGGCCGGACAGTTGCGAGCCGCTGGGTTCTCAGTCGAGTTGGAGATCGAGCCTGGAGTGGGTCACACGATCTCAATGAGCGGTGCGGACACTGCGGCGCGGTTTCTTCAGAATGCCTTGGCTCGATAACGGCAGTCGCTGACACCTCTAGTGTCGGATGAACGCGAATACGGCGGTCACGTCAGCCTGATTTCCGGCTCTTGAGCTCGTCTGCGACCGACTTGCGCAGGGCGTCCATGATGTTGATCACGTTGGACTTCGGCTCAGCGGCTTCCGATTTCTTGCCCTTCGTGGCCTTCTTGGGCTTGAGTGCCTTCTTCTTTTCGGCGATCAGCTTGAGCAAGCTTTCCTGGATGGGGTCGCTTACCATGTCCGGCGACCACCTGGCCGTCTTCTGCTTGATGAGCTTCTGGACAAGCGGGATCAGATCGGGGTCACCGTCGTCGTCGATGTCTTCAAAATATGCTTCTTCTGGCCGAACCTCGTCGCCGAAGCGAAGCGACCACAGAACGATACCATCGTCGCGCGGCTCAAGGACGACCGCTTTCTCACGACGCCCTATGACGAGCTTCGAGATGCCTACGACCTTGTCGGCTTTCATCGCGTCCCGGATGACGGCGAACGCCTCGTGACCGACCGCGTCGTCCGGCATAAGGTAATGGGGCTTCTCCAGGTACACCCATTCTATGGATTCAGCCGGAGCGAATGTTTGGATGTCGATTGTCTTGACCGTGTCAAGCGCAACGTTGTCGAGGTCATCGTCCGTGAGTATGACGTAGTCGTTCTCACCACGCGCATACCCCTTCGCCTCGTTCTCGTCCTTGACAGGCTTGCCTGTCACAGAGTCCATGTACTGCGACACGACGCGATTGCCCGTCTCCTTGTTAAGCGTGTGGAAACGGACCTTCTCCGATTCTGACGTCGCGGGCATCATGTGCACCGGACAGGTGACCAGCGATAGTTTCAGATAACCTTTCCAGTATGGTCGAAGTGCCATGATCGGTTTCCTTAGCTGGCCTTGCGCTGTTGCGCGGTCTTGGAAGAGGTGGACTTCGCCGCACCACGCGTTGCGCGCTGCCTGCTTGCTCCGGCATTCGCGTTGGCCGCCGTGCGTTTCGGCTTGTCAGTGGCTTTCATCATGCCAGCGCTCTCGCGCAGCGCAGCAAGCAGATCGTTCGGCTTGGAAGCCTCGACCTTCTTGCGTTTCGGCATCGCCTTGCCTTCGATCTTGGCCTTCACCATCTCCTCGAGCGCGGCCTCGTATCGGTCGTCGAAAGTGGCTGGGTCGAAGTCGCCCTTCTTGGTGCTGATGATATGCTTCGCCAACTCCAGCATTTCGGCATCGACCTTGATCTTTGGCATTTCCTCGAAGGCCTTCTTCGAGGAGCGAACCTCATAATCGTAGTTCAGGGTCGTAGCTATCAGGCCCTTACCGTGAGGGCGGATCAGCACAGTTCGCATCCGACGGAACAGAACGGCTCTGGCAATGGCCGCAACCTTCGATTTGCGCATGCCGTCCCGCAAAGCGACGAACGCGTCGGAACCCATCTTGTCGGGGGTGAGGTAGTAAGGCTTGTCGAAGTAAACATCGTCTACGTCCGAGCACGGGATGAACGCTTCAATCTCGAGCGTCTTGTTGCTCTCAGGGATTGCCGCGGCCACTTCGTCGGGGTCGATGATGATGTAATGGCCGTTGTCGATCTCGAAGCCTTTGGTCTGGTGTTCCTTCTCGACAAGCTCCTCAGTCTCGCTGTCTACGAAGACGCGATTGACCCGGTTTCCCGTCGCCTTGTTGATCGTGTTGAAGGTAATGCGATCGGATGTCGATGCGGCTGTATAGAGTGCCACTCCTGCTGCCACTTCCCCGAATTTAATAAAGCCCTTCCACTGTGCACGCTGGCCTGCCATCGAACTCTCCCACGCAACTAACGCAACTTAGGCGATTCAACCGAATCACTTGCGGATTGGTTCCGGAGCAAAAAGCGACTCTTTTTCAATGACTTGATTCAGTTTTCCACCACAACCGGAGGAGTCCAACCAAGCCGCTGGAATCGATGCATCTTTTCGCCAGGTCGCGAGTTATCGTCGTATCGCAACCGCAGGAGATTCCCATGAGCAAGCGAGAGCTGATCGATACCGGAACTGACAAGCGATACGTCCGCCGTGACGAAAAAGGGCAGTTCAAGGAATCTGTCGATGTCGGTAGATCGCTGTCCGCCGACAAGCGTCACGAGGCGAAGCACGATGCGAAGCCGGGCGAGGGTGACAAAGGCGACCACAAGCGCAAGTGAAAGTCGCCACATATAACGTGAACGGCGTGAACGGTCGGCTCGATGTGTTGCTCCGCTGCTGAGCGAGGCAACCCCGGACATTGTCGTGCTTCAGGAACTTAAAGCGCCTGATGCCAGATTTCCGGTGAAGGAGATCGAGAACGCCGGATACGGCGCTGTGTGGCACGGCCAGAAGTCTTGGAATGGTGCCGCGATACTTGCCCGCGGTCGGAATCCGATGCTTACGAGGAAAGGTCTTCCGGGTGATCCGGAAGACGAGCAGAGCCGCTATATTGAGGCAGTCGTCGACGGCATCGTGATAGGCGGCCTGTATCTGCCGAACGGAAATCCCTATCCCGGCCCGAAATTCGACTACAAACTGCGATGGATCAAGCGCTTACACGATTATGCAGCCGAACTGCTGGACCTTGAGGTACCTGTCGTTTTGGCGGGGGACTACAACGTCATGCCAACTGAGCTTGATGTCTACAAGCCGGAGAGGTGGAAGGACGATGCACTCTTCCGCATCGAAGTGCGTGAAGCCTTCCGCGAGCTGGTGGGGCAGGGCTGGACGGATGCTCTTCGGCAACTTCATCCGGATGAACGCATTTACACGTTCTGGGATTATTTCAGGAATGCCTATGGGCGAGATGCAGGACTTCGGCTGGATCATTTCTTACTTAGCCCAGACCTTGCCAAACGGCTTGCGACGGCGGAAGCCGACAAGCACGTCCGCGGATGGGAGCGTACGAGCGACCATGCCCCGGTTTGGATAGAACTCGCCGACAACTCAGTAAAAAAGCGGAGGAAGTGATGAGCAAAGAATGGCACGCAGATCTGCGACTCAAACTAGATGATCTGGTCGATAAATTCGTCGTCGACGGTGCGGAACATAAGGATGTCATCGAGGCGCTCCGAAAGGAGATCGAACATCTCAGCAAGGCCTACGAACATGACCCCGATCCCGCCGAAGATGACACGGTGATTGACGAACCTGCGGCTACCTGAAGATTAAGATTATGCAAGCTGCTCAGGCCGCGGTGAGCGGAATCAGGTGTCTATAGAAAGAGGTGGAGCGGCGACCTTCTCCAGCAGCGTATAAACTTGTGGTCGCGCAATGGACCCCCGAAGACGGCAATGCGATACTTATGGCACGAGCGTGCCGATCGCGAACCTTTGAAATTGGTCATGACCCACTCTCGTCACTTGCAGCTAAACCTCAAATCCTGGAAGTTAACCATTGCTCTCATGGCTTGCCTCGTTCAGTGCAGGCATCCACAATCATTTCTAAAACCTTCCGAATATTTTCGAATGGGTAGTCGTCAGTGGCCAACGTTCTGAGAAACTCATCCCGCTGCCTATTTTTCTCGGAGCCGCGCTGATCGATGGCACCCTGGTATTCCCCGGCTTTCTCGTCAAAATTTGTCCATCGCACGCGACAGTTTTCTGGGAGCCTCAGATAGCACTCGATCGCAGCGGCTCTGCCGTTGATGTCAGCAGGATGCTCTCCGTTGGGCCCGATAGTTGGAAAAGATTTGAATTTTTCGAGATCGGGCAGCTTGACTGCGTTCACATCAGGCACCCTCGCCAGCGCGTTCAAGGAGCCAACGCCTGCGGCATCATTATCAAATATTGCCACGACTCCACCCGTTTTCTGAATACTACTCAAGCCCTTCATGAAATTCAGAAGATTGCCATGACCGCCGAATGGGTAGTTACGCTCCATGTCGACATACCGAAAAAAATCCTTGATCTCGGGGCGAAGGATATCAAATGCATGACGAATGATGTCTGTGTCACTGGTCCCCTCGGTAACCAGCAGGAAGCTCTGCCCTGCCGAGCCTACCGTGAAGTCTTCACGCTCGAAATATCCGTTTTCGACGACATCCATAAAATCCCAAACGACCATCAAATCCAGGTTTTCGGGACGTTCGGCTAGCACACGGAGCATATCCTCTGCGTTGAGGCGTTCAAGAAGGCTAGTCAAGTCCCAGCCTGGTCCAAGACTGAAGCCGCCTAAATAATTCGGGCCTCTGAGGCGATCGTGATATTCCGGAGGCAAGATGCCGGGGCTGTCGCTATTCATGTCGAACTCAGGTATTGTTTCCAAGTCAGCGTTACGAACCAGTTCGAGCGCGTCCGAGAAGCTAACATCGTGCGGCTGGTCATAAGTAACGTAGGGATCGGAGAAGCGACGTTCGATCGCGGGCAATGTTGAACCCATTAACTCAAGTCGGGTGACCAGATCGCGTAGCGGAGCCTGGAAAACCTCCACTGGCTTTCGATCGTCTCTTCCTTCACGGATTATGGTTTTGCTATGGCTTGGAAGAAAAATAGACTGGTGTCTTGTCGTCGAGAAATTCCCGCTTTCCTCGACTGTGAATTTGCCAATTTTTAAGTCAGAATAAGTGCCCATAAGATTGATATAATCACATACCCAGGCGCGTTCCAGATTTTAAACTCGGCTCAAACGAGTTAGATTTACCGTTTGATTGTGCGCTTCCGCCTAGCTTGCGGCATGTGTTGTAGCATTCGAGGCGCGCTCCACGGCAAGTTCTTCATCGATATCCCTAGCTGACGCTTTTCAAGGAAGCAGTAGTCGCTTCGCGATCGGCCCGAGTTGCGAAAACGGTAGATAGGGCGCTCCGACGACGAGCATAGGCAGAACGACGGGCAGAAACCAGAGAAGGATTTTGCCCTTTTTAATCTTCAGCGCAGAGATTTTCATCGCGGCCCTATAAATCGACCTCGCATTGTGGAGCTCCGCCATTTCCGGACCACCTTCATCGACAAAAACATTTTCAACCAATGTGGCGCGCTCGCTCCACGAATTCACCGATGCAAATCAGGAAAGCAGTTGTGCGGCCTGCCCTTGCTGCATCACCAATTCGACCGCCTGTTTATCGAACGAGACGAAGGTTTCGCCGCCGAGCCAATTGCCTTCATAGGCCATGATGCCGTCCGCAAAATCGCCGCCCGCTTCGAGGATCGCAAGCCCCGCTTCAACAGCGGGCCTGTTCATCACGACATTTCCTGCATCCAGCAAATCGCGGATGGTCACCGCTACGTCTTCCTTCGACAGTTTCGCCCCCCGACGCAATATCCAAACCAACTCGCACAGGCAGGGCAAAGAAACTGCGATCAGCGAAGCCTCTTTCAAGAGTTTGCTTGCGGCGCGTCCTTGTTTTGCATCGTCCTGTAAGACAGCGCGAGCCAGCACGTTCGTATCGACCGAAATTTTCATTCCTCGCCCGCCCACCCAGAGGCGGCAATCTCGTTCATTTCCTCAATCCTCATCGGCTTCTTGACTTTGGATGCGTGCCTGCCAATGAAGCTGTCAATCGTGCCGACAGGTTTTGCGGCCTTCACCCGAAGCTCGCCACCCGGTAGCTTGTCGAAGTCGATCCGCTCACCTGGCTTTATACCGAGATGCTGCAGGAGATCTCGCTTTAGCGTGACCTGCCCTTTCATTGTTACCGCCAATGACGTCATAGGAGTTCCTTTCGTTGACCAGATCACTATAGTAATTGAATTTTTCATTACAAACAAGTTTCATCATCTGCGGTGCTTGGCTTGTTTCCCAGTTTTGCTCCTGAATGTCAGAGATGCGGCAGCGCTTGCAAGCCGGGCTGGGGAGAAGAGGCGTCAAGTCGCGCCGTCTTGGGATGTGCGACTTGACGCAGAGATCCAGCACTGGACCGTGCAGGAAATCATTCGTCAAGTGTTTTGGCACGATCCGCCGGACTGGTGCGGCGAGTATAGTGGCGCTCTAAAGCCTCCTGTGCACCCGGAACCGAGCGATGCATTGCCACCTCCGACTACACTCCGGACCACTTCCACTCAGCCGCCGAGACTTTGATCTCCCCGGAAGCAAGATGCTTGCTCATCTCTGACCAGAGGGTGTCACCCGTAAAGCTCGTCAGATCACCGCTTGCTTCGAATAATGGCAGCGAACCGTAATCTTCTACGAGTGCTAAAATACCTCCAGAGCCATTGATGTCATGGAACGGATCACCGGCGCTGGGCCGCAACACCCGATGTCCCCACATCCCTGGGTAATTATCCTGCCGTAGATCGTTGAGAAGATCACCATCGCCAGATCGTTCGACACATAACGCGGCAAGGTATCTCAGTACTGGCAAGTAAACCGGCTGCCTGCACCCACCAAGCGCTCTGATGCCGGGCAGGATCGATAGGACAAGGAACGCCAGGAAGAGGGTAGGGAGGAGCTTACGGTCTCGGATTGCGCTTGCTATTTTATCAGGAGCGAATTTCACCATGACGTCCGTAGATGCCACGTCCCTAAGATTTCCATCATCAAGAACCAACGGTAACACCCTTTCGGGCCCGACATACCAGAAGTAATCCGTTGTGCTGCGCACCCATCCTCGCCAAGGTCCTGCGTTGAGCCGATCAATCGCGTCCGGCAAAACCGCAGCGTGTCTTTCAGCGATGAAAAATTCATACAGCCAGGAAGTCGGATCTTCGAGGTGATCAGCGATCAGACCGGCGACGTCGAAATCGTCGAGTTGAAGCAGGTTGACTGAACGACCGAAATGCGAACTCCAAAGCTTTGCATTGGCCACCTTGATCGCTTCAGATGCAGAAGGAAACAGGGTAGGGGGTAATTCTTCAAGTAAGCGCTTGGCGGCTCCAGTCGGAGCCTCAACCCCCGCAGAATTGGAAAGCGCGAACTGGTATGGACCATCGGAGCAACATATGCTGCGTCCATCCATTCGACTGCGCGGCAATCCAAAGAGATTGAGCACCTCCCCCTCCATCTTGAGCCATCCTGGCCCCTTTTTGGCGGACTCCTTGAAAGACATGGTCGATCCGGCATAGGTGACATGCCACCGCCGTCCGCTCGACTGCAATCCCATCAGGCTGAAAAGATGGGTGTAAAAAGCGTCTGGCTCGAAGAGTAAAAGGGTGTGTGGGCCGGTCTGCAGGACAGGGGAAGCGGTTAACTCAAGGCTGGCACTTCTGGCATCATCAAGGCCAAAACCTGCCTTTTGCGCAACCCGCTCCACCATGGATCGAACCAGCAGCATGGCTTGGTCGCGAACAAAACTCGAAGTCGTCTGCCGCCGAAGATCGTAAGCCGCAGCGGCGTAGTTCCTCAGCGGCTTTTTCCAGTACGGCTCGATCGACGGCATCAGTCTATTCAGCGCGCGTCGAATGTCGTCGGGACTGCAATAGTGGGGAGGTGTCGGAGACATCACACGTCCGATTCAAGAGGCGAGAAGTCGGGGCAGGGCATCCGTCATCGGATGGGACGATCGCCATTTTAGTGCTGTCGCAAGGGGTTGTGCCTCCGTATCAATCAAAATGGCAGGCAGTGAATGATGACAATAGGCGGGGGGAATGGCAGGCTCGATCAAGAGAGAAACAAAATCAAGGATCGCCTGGCGCGCATTGGACGAAACGATAGTATAGAAATTTCCGCTATTCCAGATCGCAACCGAGTAGCGAAAGAAGGTGCCGAGCGCCGCAGTTGTGGTCTCCAGATCGACCTGCAGATTGTCCATCGTATTGAGGACTTCATCTCTTTTGTCCGAGATTTTGGTCGGCGAGAAATACCTCGATTTGAAGAGGTCGTCCTTCTGCCGTTCATGCTCTTGGTAGAGCTCGACATCGCGGTTAGCGAGCTTCTGTACCTGAACGAGGAGACCACCAGGCCGCAGGCGCGGCGTTATAAAATCGAGTTGGCTTAGACGGTCACGATCGTACATCTGAAAGGTCGTATCCTCCATAAGGATGTCAAACCCGTCCTGGAACTGCTGCAGTTGAGGATCGGCCGCGTATCGTTCATCATCAAGATCGAAGAACGGTCCGTGAAAGAAATGCGCATTCGGGCTGCTACGTTTTGCATAGAATGCTGTTCGATTGGCTTCGGTCGGGCTACAGCACAATGTTTCGATACGTCCACCCCCGAGCGTCGCGAGCGTGCGGGCAAGGCAGCCCGTGCCGGTGCCAAGAGTGTAGATTTTGGTTGGCGCTCGCGTCCTGGCCCAGTTTCGTAGGCCGAACGCTAGAAGTGACGATCCGATCCGACATTCCTCTTCCAACCGATAGGGGATGCTTGCGAAGTAGTGTTTGTCAAACGGCCCCCATAACCGACGGTGCGTGTCGGAAAAGACAGCGCATTCGAGATCGAAATCCAGGAGGCCCAGGTCGACGGTTGGAACAGCACGATCAGGTGCCCCTCCCAGTCCACTCGCAGTCCGCTCGAAAAATTCCGCAAGTGAGGTCAACCGCGGTGCATTTCTCCAATGCTCGATAACATGCATGGAAACCATGGCTCGTTCCTTTTTGTTCGCTTGGCAAGAATCCTTCTGGATTGGTGTGAACACGTGGTGCCGCACCGCGACGGCCTACTTGCTCACACGCTATGATCGGACCCCGCGGAACCTGTAGCAATCTATCGAATTCGTCAGGTTGACGAGAAAGTTGCAGGGATTCGCACCATCAATTCCTAGATTTTAATTATCTCGCAAAAACTCGCCCTCGCCACGGCCTGATGACTTGTCTTTGCATCGAGCTTTCGCCGCGCAGAGCGGAGATAGAGCCGCACCGAACTTTCCGAGATCGAGAGTTTTGCAGCGATCTGTTTTGGGATGAGCCCCCTGGCGATATGCTCGAGACATTGTCTTTCTCGCGGCGATAGCGCCCGCCAAGACCGACGAGTTGGGAGATCGAGTTCCGAAAGCACCTTTTCATGGAGCAGATGCGAAATGATGGAGAGCTCACGAGTGCTATTTGATTTTAGTAAGGACCAGTCGGCACGAGAATGATCCGATGACACCGAGAACAGACAGCGTTCCCCCTGTGGACCCCGTAGTGGTATAGTCATCCCATGAGAGCCAACGTCGCTTAGACGAGCGTCTTCAAAAAACTGGCGGGCTTGTCCCGAGTCCAGTGACGACCAGTCAACGGGAAGCCTGCTCCATCCTAAAATTTCGATAACCGGATCCGTGTCGAAGAAATTCCCTGCGACATAGGCTTCTGTCCAGGGTTTCGGATAGGTGGTGCAATAGTAGGGATATTGCGTGGGTGCGGCTCCTGCGCGAACGACCAGGAATGTCATGTGCTTGAGGCTGAAGAGCCTACAGATCTGCAGCAATGCGTTTTCCAACTGATCGGAATTGTCGATCGACTGGAGCAGGGTCAGCGACGCTGAAAGACGGCCGGTATCGTTCATGGCACAGTTCTCAAGGTTATTCAGTCGTCGGCTGCCTCACCTACGCCTGCGGGGAAAGGGCGACTCTATTTCGTTTCAGAGGCTTCCTCCGGAAAAGACGAGGCGATTGCTTTGACCAAAACGACAACACGCTTGCGGACATTTGGGGACTTCAACTTGGAAAATGCGGTATTCAGCTCTCTGCCTTCCGCCGATTGAAGAAATGCGGTGAGGTCGTTGGCCGCGAGCAGGTCAGTTCGCATTTCTGACTCCATCGCTTGCCTTGAATTGCCATCAAAAAAGAACCCCACAGGAACCCCAAGTACATTCGCAAGATTTTGAAGGCGACTCGCTCCGACCCGGTTCGTGCCGTTTTCATATTTTTGGACTTGCTGAAATGTTATGCCAAGCGCACGCGCGACGGTGGTTTGGCTCAGCCCGTTTGCTCGGCGCTGCGAACGAATCCGGGCTCCGACTTCGACGTCGACCGCCTTGGGCGACTTCGTCCCGCCCTGACCTCTACTTTTCGGAACTTCGTGCGACAACTTTGCCCTCTCGACGGCGTCGGTTAATGATACTGCGCCGAGTGAAGCACAGGCGTCCGAAATATGTAATTCGATTTCCGTCACCCGTCGACCGGCAAGCCGCGCGATATCGCGCACACTTTTGCCTTGCGAGATCCAGAGCAGGCACGCCTTTTCAATAGGTGATAGCATCGGTACAGCTCATTGTTATGTTATAACATATCGCATAATATAGGTTATGGAACTCGCGGCTGAGTTCGACGTGTGTAGCTCTTACGGAAATACGTCGTGCACATTGGCCCTATGTCGGGCGAAATCCGGTTTACAACAGTCCCGCAACTGTGCGCTCGTGTATAAACTCTCCGCCCGGGCCACACGCAAGCGCGAGACTTCCGCCAGCCCCTGAATACTGTCTCCCCTGAGATGAAATGAGAGAAAGAGGCCACCTTGTGGTCGAATAGAAACCATGTAGCCAAAGCTCCAGACCCGTGCCTTAGAGCTGCCATTTAAACTACAAACGCGTCGGTCCGCTAGGATCGCGAAGCGTAAAAACTATTGCGTCCTCGCCTCAACGAGCGAGGCAAAATAAGAGGCCCCGAATGGAAGCGCTTCGTCATTGAAATCGAACCAAGCGCTGTGAAGAATGCGACCATTGCCATCTGGGCCGTTGCCGATCCACCCATAGCAGCCGGGTCGGTCTTCGAGCATGAAGGCGAAGTCTTCGACGATCATCGTCTGTGGCGGATTCGTCTCGACCTTGTTGAACACCGACGATGCGGCCGCTTCTGCGGAAAGGGCGGCAGCCGTCGAATTGATGAGCGTGGGATATTGCTGGGTGTATGTGGTCTCGCATTCGGCGCCAGTCGAAAAGGCAATGCCTTTCACTATACGGCGAATGGCCGATTCTGCCGCGGCTCGCGCGGCGGGAGAGAACGCTCTCACGGTGCCCCGGATCTTGATCATGTTTGGCAAAACATTATAGGCATCGCCACCGTGAATTTGCGTGGCGCTAACGACGACCGCGTCAAGAGGATCGATGTTTCTTGCCGTAATCTGCTGAAGCGCAACGAGGATGTGACCCGCCGTCAGGACCACATCGACTCCTTTGTGCGGTTGCGCCGCATGCATTCCCTTCGACGTTACCTCGATCTCGAAGGCATCGCCAGACGCCATCATCGGCCCCGCCTTAACGGCGAAGGTCCCTACCTCCATTCCGGGCCAGTTGTGCAACCCGTAAATCTCGTCGCAGCGAAAATTCTCGAACAGCCCTTCACGGATCATGCGCGCTGCACCGCCGTCATTCCCGCCCATCTCCTCGGCGGGCTGGAAGATGAAAACGACGCGACCTGAAAAATCCCGAGTTTCGGCCAAATAGCGTGCGGCACCGAGGAGCATCGCCGTGTGCCCATCATGACCGCAGGCGTGCATGACACCCCGGTTCGTGGAGCGATGCGCGAAGTCATTGCGCTCTTCGATCGCAAGCGCATCCATATCAGCCCTGAGCCCAATGGAACGTCCACTTTCATGGTTGCCATGAAGCACGCCGACAACGCCTGTACCGCCCACGCCTGTGGTCACTTCGATCCCGTAGGAACGCAACTGGTCTGCAACGAAGCTGGCGGTTTCAAATTCTTGGTAGGAAAGCTCCGGATTGGCGTGAAGATGTTGCCGCCACCGGATCATTTCGTCGTGGAACTCTGCGATCCTGTTTTTAACGGGCATCTTCACTCTTCTCCTGTTTGTATATCATGGTAAGCAAGCTGCAAATGCTCGCCTAGAGCTGCAATTGCACCGGTCTCGTCGCCATCCTGGCAGGCCCGAAGCAACCTTCGGTGCTCGGCAGCCGATTTTTTCGGACGGGCGACAATAGAACTCGCGATCACCTCAGCGAGAGCCGATGCCCTGTTTAACTGCTCGATGGTCCGCAGCAGCATCTGCCGTTTTGACGGACGGTAGAGAGCATAGTGGAAATCCCAATTCAGAGCCGAAAGCCTTGACGGCTCGCCTTCTGCGTCCGCGGCGTCGAGTGCCATCTCGGCCCTGGCGAGATCGAGCTTCGTGATCTGTGGAAATGCGGATCTGAGAGCCACCGGCTCCAAAAGCAGCCGCATCTCGAAGAGATCGTCGATCATCCCCCGGTCAAGTTCTATGACCCTTGCGCCCTTGTAGCCGATCGTTTCGACCAATCCCTCTTCAGCAAGCGCTTGGAGGGCGTGACGCAGCGGTGTTCGACTGACGCTTAGTTGTTCGGACAATGCATCCTGCCGCAACGGCTGGCCGGGCTGCAACGAGCCGTTCAGGATCAACGTCCTGATCTTGGCAGCAGTCAATTCTGCCTGTGTCTGTTGCGCATCCGAAATCATAATTGTATCCAATAATGCTCTCATCTCACATTGTCAACTCAGAATGAGGAGGAGCAATCACCAAGGACAGGCCGTGTCATAATGACAATAATAGATAAAGATCGGCTACATCGCTCACGTGACCTGCGGGCCGGCGGTTGCCGCCTTTGTCGATACACGCGACGACGCCCTTCTGGCGCGCCATCGGCATGTAAAGTCAGATAAGACTTTGTTTCGCGTAGTTTTACTTGGTGTCACTCGCAACAGCCGCCAGGCACCTGCTTGCATTCCGTCACTTTTGATAGCTACCCCTTGAGGCGTCTACGCGCGAAACATTCAGCGGCAACTCCAGTGGGAATGCCCTCCACTTCTGAGAAGGCCAATACGTTGCGCGTAGTGTCGTGGATTGTTTTCACCCGGGCTAGTGCCTCAGCCAGATTAAACTGAGCGCCCTTGGGTGCTACCGAGAGAACACCGCCGGCGTTTACGATGTAATCAGGGCAATAGGTGACGCCGCGCTCCCAGAGCAACTTATCCTGCAACGGGGAATGCAATTGATTGTTCGCAGCACCGGCAATAATCTTGGCCTGGATTTCAGGAATGGTGTTTTCGCTAAGAGTTCCTCCCAGTGCGCACGGCGAATAAACGTCGGCTTCTGTCGAGTGAATCTGTCCAGAAGACGCAGCGGTTGCACCGAATTTCTGTTGGGCAACTCTAACTTTCTGCTCGTCTAGATCACAGACGATCAAATCAGCACCTGCGCTGTTTAGCAACTCGCAAAGCGCCATGCCTACCTTACCCAATCCCTCAACGGCCACTGTGCGGCCGGACAGGTGAGGAAGACCGCGAAACTCAAGAGCCGCCTGAATACCGTGAAACACGCCCCAAGCCGTACAAAGAGCGCCTTCCCCTCCATCTTCCAAAGGAAGGTTGCGAATATGCTCGGTGGTCGAACTCATCAAACGAACGTCAGCAGTAGAAATCCCAGCGTCTTCTGCAGTCGTGTAAAGACCGCCTAGTTTTTGGACGATACGTCCAAAGGCTAGGAGACGCTCGTTACGTTTGCTAGCATCTAGATCGTCAATGATCACGGCCTTGGCTCCACCATGCTCCAGTCCACTCGCAGCATACTTGTAGGTCATTCCCCGCGACAGTCGTAGGACGTCGCTTAAAGCTTCCGCATCGCTGCCATAGGCTCTCATCCGACATCCTCCCATGCCAAGGCCTAGTGTCGTGTCGTGAATGGCAATGAACGCGCGAAGGCCTGTGGTTTCGTCCGTGCAATATAGAACCATCTCATGGCCCTCGAAATCAGGGTGTGTTGCAATTTCCACTTAACGACTCCTTTACCGAATAAAATTCGTTACTGTAACATCTGAACAGCAGGATATTCGGAGATAACCGGGAAGCAAGGCGATGGATAAAGTTACGAAAAACGTTCGGCGGAAAAGGCAACTCGAAGATGGGCTGGACGCTATGGACCGAAAACTTTTAAGCCTGTTGGCAAAAAATGCGGAGTTGAGCTACGGCGAACTCGGCAATGCGATTCATCTTTCGCCTCCAGCCGTCCACGAACGGGTAAAGCGGCTCCGAGCCGGCGGCTTCATCCGCGCGACCGTGGCACTCCTTGATGGGCCAAAGATCGGCAAAAATCTTCTGGCATTTGTGCATTTGGAAACCAGCAACTGGGAGACGACGCGGAAGGTTCTTGAGATGACGAGCTTCAGCGAGATCGAAGAGGTCCACACGGTCGCCGGCGACACGGCCATGATTCTGAAGGTGAGAACTGAAGATCCTTCATCCCTCGAAAGACTTCTTGGAATGTTCCATCGTCTGGAAGGCTTCAAGAGCGTCAAAACATTTGTGGCCTTGGGTACCTACCTGGAGCGGGGACCACAGATCGGATGATCCAACGTGCCTTGAAGCCCTCGGCCAAAGCGTCCGCTAGAAATGCGCACCGGAAACGACATCTGCCGTTCGTGCGGTCCTAAATGTGAGCGCCGAGTGGCAGTCCCTGTCATACAGCCCCTCTTTATCGGTCATGGACTGAATTATAAGAGAAATCTTTTTCAGTTGCGTTTTGCTAGAGCCCATCGACCGTCGCTTATGACAGGCAAAGCTCGCTGCGATGACCGACGCGTTCCCTCAAGCTTTTGAGGGGCTCTCTGGTAAAGCTATTATGGTGGATAGCGAGCCTCCGTCTCTCTCAATCTGCCATGTGATCGACGTCGGCTTTGAGCGCGTCGTCGGGATCTGAAGTGTGGTCTGCGGTGCAATTGCAGGCTACTCTGAAAGCTTGTATTTTACACCTTAATCTAGCCATGATCTTCCGGCGTTATATGTGTGAATTACACATTTTGTGAATTCCAGCCACCGGAGCGTCCATGTCTCTCACCATTCGATTTGACCGTGCTGCGATGTCAGCCACCCTAGGAATTTCGCTTGCAATCTCGGGGGCATTATCAGAGGCATTCGGAGCCGACACCGGTCTTTATGAACAAAATCCCGAGCCCTCCTTCGACCAAAACCGTTTCCACAACGAAGCTGGATCGCCGGACTGGAGCCTGGTTATCGGCGGAGGCGGGATGTATCGCCCTGAATATGAAGGGAGCGAGAAACTTCAAATAAACCCGGTACCGGTTGTGCTCTTTACCTATGGCGAATGGCTCAAGATTGACCCTAGCGGGATTTCAGTGAGAGCGTTCGAACGCGACGGCTTCTCGCTATCTGGAAAGGTTGGCTATGAGATGGGTCGCGACGAAGATGACGCTGACCGCCTGAACGGCTTGGGCGACATTGACCTCGCAGCCACGATCGGCGCTAGGGCCGCTTACGTGTGGAACGGGATCGAACTCTACGCCGAACTCGACCAGACGATGGGTGGAAGCGAAAGTTTGGTCGCCACATTCGGGGCTGAATACTCGGTTCCTGTCACTGAGCGTCTTATCCTTGGTACGGGTACGGAGGCAATTTTTGCGAACAAGAACCATATGCAAGCCTATTTTGGCGTCAACGCGGCCCAATCGGCCGCCTCCGGACTTTCAGAATATGAAGCCAAAGCAGGGTTGAAACGCGTGAATGTCAAGGCGTCAGCGACATACCTGCTGACTAAAAACTGGTTGGTCCGGGGCGAGGCCGGGCTCGGCATTCTGACGGGCGACGCGGCGGATAGCCCGGTCGTGGAAGAGAAACTTCAACCTTCTGCATCGCTTTTCGTTGGCTACAAGTTCTAACTTGAGCGGTTGATCGGACAGCGTCCGGACACGCTGTGTTTCGGTTTAGGCCGATATCACCAAGTCATGATTGCTGAAGCAGAAGAGCATTTCTACATCTTTCCAACGATTACAACAGCATACCGAATCCTGTTTGCCCTTCAACCCAGCGCTTGCATCGCCTTCCCTCGCAAACCTTGTGGTCTGTTTTGGCGCATTGTGAATGTGGACCCGTTCGTCATGCGTCAATAGTCCGTTTCATTGATCTTGTGGATTAGCAATGCAATCCCGCTCCCTGTTCAACTACGAGCTTGTGCATGCCCTCGGCATCGTTGTTAACAGCATGACCCTACGTATGTGTGGAACACGCCATAGCCGTCTCCAGATCTTTTGTGACGGGGACAAGTCCGCTGAAAATGGTCTCCGCCAGTGGCGCGCCCGGGGGATCCGAGACGAGCAGGTCTACGAAATCATGTGTATTATGCAAGCAATACATTGACGTCACCAGCGCAAACCTATAAATATGTATTATACACATAGATGCGCGTCGACCCGATAGTTCGCATTCAGGTCGTTGTCGGCCCACTGGAGGCACAATATGACAATTTCATTCGGGGCAGTTCGCGCGTCAATCGTATTCGCAACGCTTATAGTCGCGGCACCATCGTATTTGCAGGCGGCCGAGAAGCCAACATCGAGCCAGAGCCTGCCGTCCATCGTGGTCACCACCGCAAAGCTGCGATCGTTGGTGGACAGGGTAGCCGCCTCTGGCACTATCCGCCCGGTCGCTGAAATCTACATTCAGCCCCAAGTCGATGGGCTCTTGATCGGCACCCTGAACGTCGACATTGGGGATAAGGTCGCCGCAGGAAGCACTCTTGCTACCTTGAATCCCGATGCTCTAATTCTGGAGAAGAGCCGAAAGCAGGCGACCAGCGCAAGGAACGAGGCAAATGTAGCTCAACTTCGCGCGCAACTCGCCGAGGCACGAGCGAATGCGGAACAGGCCCAGAGGCAGCAGAACCGATCTCGTAAAATGGGCAAGACTGGGTCGGTCTCCGTTGCTTCGGTCGAAGAAGCAGATGCGGTCGCAGCCACCATGGAGGCTCGGGTCAGTTCTGCCGAGCACGCCGTCCAAGTCGCCCTTTCGGAGTTGAAGATCATCGAGACCGAGATTGCCGATGTCGAACTGAAACTTACAAGAACCGATGTGACGGCCCCTGTTGCGGGGACAATTGCTTCCAGAAATGCCAAGGTCGGCAGCATCGCTTTTGGCAACAACGACCCGCTCTTCACGATCATTCGTGACGGCGAAATCGAGCTTGTCGCCGACGTTGGCGAAGACGACATTTCAAGGATTAGCGCTGGCCAACAAGCGAGTATTTCGCTCTCCGGCGGCCGCGAGCAGGTTGCTGGCCTTGTTCGCCTTGTCTCGCCCACGATCGATCCCATAACCCGTCTTGGCTTCGTCCATATTGTTTTAAGCGACGAAAGCAAGGCACGCGCAGGCATGTACGGGAGCGCGGAGGTCATTGTTGCTGAAACTGAAAACGTAGCTCTTCCGCTATCTGCGGTTCTGACATCAAGCGAGGGAACATCAACTCGCAGAGTGGAAAACGGCGTTGTCACATTCGCGGCAATCGAAACCGGCATTCAAGATGGTTCATATGTCGAAATTTTGAACGGTCTGAAGGAAGGCGACGAAGTTGTTGCCAAGGCCGGCGCCTATGTTCGCGACGGTGATCGGATCAACGCCGTTCCAGAACCGTCCGACGCTTCCCATAGGGAGATGGATCGATGAATTTTTCAGCTTGGTCTATTCGCAATCCGATTGCGCCATTATTGTTTTTTAGCGTGCTTCTGGTTCTTGGGATCCAGTCCTTCAACAAGTTGCCGATTACGCATTTCCCCAATATTGACGTGCCCCTCGTCTCAATTGTCGTGTCACAAAGCGGAGCATCCCCCGCGGAGTTGGAGACGCAGGTAACAAAAGAAATTGAGGACGCTGTCGCATCTCTTACCGGGGTAGACGAAATCCAGTCTACAGTCACAGACGGTCAGTCAGTGACGTCAGTAATGTTCCGCATGGAAGTGCCGACGGAACAGGCCGTGCAGGACACAAAGGATGCGATTGACCGCATTCGCAGCGATCTCCCAGCCAACGTCGAAGAGCCGGTCGTTGCCAAGGTTGATGTCGAAGGTCAGGCGATTCAAACGTTCGCTGTATCGTCACCGAATATGTCGATCGAAGAACTATCCTGGTTCGTCGACGACACGATCAAGCGCTCGTTGCAGGGCCAATCGGGCGTTGGCCGCATCGACCGCTACGGCGGTGCCGATCGCGAAGTACGTATTGAACTCAATCCTGGCAAGCTGAATGCATATGGCATCACCGCCGCTAGCGTGGACCAACAGTTACGGGGAACCAACGTCGATCTAGGTTCTGGCCGCGGTCAGCTCGCTGGCAGCGAACAGGCGATCCGCGTCCTCGGCGACGCCCGCGATGTCGGCGAATTGGCCAACACGACAATTGCGTTACCGAGTGGACGCTTCGTCAAGCTGAAGGACGTGGGCGCTGTAAAAGACACCTTTGAGGAGCCGAAGTCTTTCTCGCTCTTCAAAGGCACTCCTGTCGTAACTTTCGGTGTCTTCCGCGCCAAAGGTGCCAGCGATGTCAGTGTTTCCAAAACCGTCGCTCAAAGCCTGGACAGAGTCCGCGCCAGTAATCCGAATGTCGGCATCGAGCTGGTGGATGATCCGGTGTACTTCACATACGGCAACTACGAAGCCGCTATGGACACCTTGTTAGAAGGTGCGTTGCTCGCAATTTTCGTCGTTTTTCTGTTCCTTAGGAATTGGCGCGCCACCATCATTTCCGCGATTGCCTTGCCGCTCTCTGTTATCCCGACCTTCTGGATCATGGACTTACTGGGTTTTTCGTTGAACCTCGTCAGCTTTCTCGCCCTGACGCTCGCGACTGGTATTCTCGTCGATGACGCAATCGTTGAGATCGAAAACATCGCCCGCCACATCAAAATGGGCAAGACACCTTACCGGGCTGCAATAGAGGCAGCCGATGAAATCGGCCTTGCCGTGATCGCTACCACGTCCACGATTATCGCTGTGTTCGTGCCGGTTTCCCTCATGCCCGGTATCCCTGGTCAGTACTTTATTCAGTTCGGACTGACCGTCGCCTTCTCTGTAACCTTCTCGCTCGTTGTCGCACGTTTGATCACGCCGATGATGGCGGCCTATTTGATGCGCGCCGAAGACGCCTTGGAAGATCATCACGATAACGATAGCGTATTATTGCGTGGATATACGCGGCTGGTGCGAGCCACAACAGGGCAGTGGTGGCGCAGATATGCCACCCTCATGGCGGCCGTTGGCTTTCTGGTTGCTTCCGTGTTTTTACTTTTGCAGGTTCCCAGCACCTTCATGCCCGTGGACGACACGTCCCGCGTTGTGCTCTCGATCGAATTGCCTCCGAATGCGACGCTGCAAGACACGGAGCGAACAAGCATGGCGATATATGATCGTATCAAAAGTATCGATGGTGTGGAAAGCGTGCTGATTCTCGGAGGGGCTTCGCCGAAGGGAGAGCTCGAGGTGCGACGGGCAACGATCACCGTGTCGTTGTTCAAGCCCGACCATTCGCTGGCTAAAAAGCTATTCAATGACGTGCTGGGGTCAATCCCTGTTATTGGCCGGCATTTGCCGAAGGTTGATGTTCATGGCCGTGACCGCCCACAATGGGATATCGAAAAAGACGTTTTCGCCAAGATCGACAATATCCCAGACGTTCGCATCGTAAAGTTAAATGAAGGCAACGAACGCGACTTGTCGTTCAACTTCCTCTCCAAAGACGAGCGCGATCTCAGTGCTGCCGTCGCCATTCTTGAATCAAAGCTGCGCGCCGAGCCGCTTCTCGCTAACATCAGCACTGACGGCGCCCTGCCCCGCCCGGAACTGCAGGTTCGCCCGCGTAAAGATCAGGCTGCCCGCCTCGGCATTACTGCCCGGCAGATCTCCGAAACCATACGGATTGCTACGATTGGCGATTTTGATGCCGCACTTGCAAAGATTTCGCTCGACGATCGCCAGATCCCGATCCGCATTCAGGCGTCGCTTGACATGCGTCGCGACCTCCGGGCGATCCGCTCCCTGAAGATTATGGCTGGCAGTGGCGGCAGCGTTCCGCTGTCGACCGTTGCAGACATCACCTATTCTGAGGTTGAAAGCTCGATCAAGCGCAGCAACCGCGACCGCGTCGTCGCGATTGGCGCCGACCTGCCACACGGCGTCGCGCTGGATGCTGCTTCGGCCCGCTTCCTACAAATCGTCACTGACACGGATATGCCTTCTAGTGTCCGCTTGGCGGAGAGCGGCGACACCAAGCTCCAGAAGGAAATGCAGCAGAGCTTCGTCAACGCCATGTTGATGGGCCTGATGCTAGTGCTTGTGGTGTTGATCCTACTCTTCAAAGACGTCATCCAGCCGTTCACCATTTTGGTCTCCCTGCCGCTGGCAATCGGGGGCGTGGCGGTCGGGTTGCTCATGACCAACAATCCCATTTCTATGCCCGTATTGATCGGCATCCTCATGCTGATGGGTATCATGACGAAAAACGCCATCCTCCTCGTCGATTTCGCGATCGAGTTGCAGCGCCACGGATCGGGGCGCGTCGAAGCAATGGTGGAGGCCGGTCGTAAGCGCGCCCGCCCAATCATCATGACCTCAATTGCCATGTCGGCAGGAATGCTGCCATCTGCTATGGGCGTCGGCGAAGGTGGTTCGTTTCGCGCACCGATGGCGATCGCCGTGATCGGCGGCATCATCGTCTCGACGGTTCTCTCGCTCGTTGTTGTGCCCTCGCTCTTTCTGATCATGGACGATCTATCCCGACTACTCGGGGGAATATTTGGCCGCTTCGTTGGTAAAAAAGATGAGGAAGTATCGACCATGTCTCGCGAGGTACTTACAGATGAGGTTGGATCCCTGAAGGCTCGCATTAAAGCAATTGAGGATTCAGCGGCGGAAGGAGGCGCGCCGGAAACCGCCCGCAGAACGGGTAGGTATCACACAAAGCCTCACGCGGCTTATTGATGAACTCATTCCAGATTACTACATTTTAGCCATTGGGCTCAACGAGGCCGGAAAGGTCATCATCCCGCATTCCGCGAGGAATAGGCTTCCTGAAGGTCTCGAACTGAGCGGAGGGGGCAGCCATCTTCGACGAACCCAGCGATGCAAGGATTTCGGCCCGGACGTCGTTGCGTTTCCTACTTGGGCGGCACCGTCACAGCCATCTGCCGACGAGCTTGGCAACGCATCACGCGGAAGGCAGGTGACGACACATCGTCGCCCGCAGACTTGTGTTGCCTCAGATCTCAATGACAATCTTGCCGAAGTGCGATCCGGACTCCTCATACCGGAACGCGTCTGCCAGTTCCTCAAGCCTGAAACTACGATCTAGAACGGGCTTGATATTTTGGGTGGCGAGAAATTCAACGAGGTCGGCCTGGTCCTGCCAACTACCGTTGAGGCAGCCTTGGAGCCGGATCTGTTTGGCGAATATCGGGATCATCGGGATGGTGGCCTCCAAGCCGCCGAGGAGGCCGATCATCGCGATATGGCCGCCGATCTTCACGGCTTCAATCGACTGCGGCAGGGTAGCTGGTCCGCCAACGTCGATTATGTGATCGACGCCCTTGCCGCCGTTCCACTCATAGGCAAGTCGGCCCCAATCCGGGTTGTCGCGATAGTTGATGACGTGATCCGCGCCGAGCTCACGGAGCCGAGCGAGCTTTTCCGGGGAGGAGGATGTCGCAATGACTTTAGCGCCAAGGGCCTTAGCGATCTGTAGCGCGTAGAGAGATACGCCGCCCGAACCCTGCACCAACACCGTTTCACCCGCCTGGAGTGGTCCGTTCACCAGTAATGCCCGCCATGCAGTGACGCCGGCGGTCGTCACGGTCGCTGCCTCCGCCATGCTGTAGCCGCGCGGCACCTTCGTAAACAGGCACGCTGACGCAGTGAACGTTTCGCACGCGACCCCGTGCACGCCATCTCCTGGCGTCTGCGAAAAGTCCGAGACCTGCGGCGGTCCCGAACGCCACTGCGGAAAAATGCATGTCAGCACAGCGTCACCGGGTAAGAAGTCCGTTACCTCGCTGCCGACTGTTTCAACGATGCCCGCGCCGTCTGCGAGCAGGATGCGACCGTCTTCTGTCGGCGCCCTGCCGCTGGCGATTCCGTAATCGTGATAGTTTATGCAACTGGCCTTCAAGCGGACCCGTATCTCGTTGGCGGCCGGTGGACGGGCATCTTCGACGTCCGCTAGTCGAATTCGATCGAGGCCGCCAGGCGCGTCAAGGATCATGGCTCTCATATTTGTTTTCTCCTGGTTGGTTGGTGGTCGGTGGAAATGAAGACCTGACGTATAGAACTGCACGTCAGATTTTCTCTTTTAGTTACGCCACCAGAGCACGTAGGCTTGGCGAAGAGCACTTTGGCGGGACCGCTTAGATGGCTCGCCGCGCGGTCGCCGGCGGCAGCATTTTCGTGTCGCCTCCCCGCCTATTGGCTTCCCAATGTCGGAGTTTCCCTGCCCTTAAACAACGCCCGATCCGATCGAATCTTTGCCTAATCGGATCAATCGCCTTGTTCGCATGGAGGCTTTAAGCTAGATCCGACCAATGCAAGATTTTCTCGAGACTATGCGCGATCGCGTGTTGAAACATTTCGCCGCGTCGCAGATGACAACGCCTGTTCCGCGAATAAGCGTGGCAGTATCGCGCGGTGTCGGCGATCCAGAAAACACGATGTGCGGACCAGGTTTCTGTTTGGTGCTTCAGGGGACCAAGCAACTCGTTATCGGTAACCAAGCACTGCAGCAGGATGCCGGGCGATCTTTCGCCTCACTAGTCGAATTACCCGCCACGCGGTGCCTGTTTGAAACAGCGAGCCGAGAGCCGTATGTGGCGGTCGGGCTTACTGTCGATCCCGTTTTGCTGGGCGAACTGCTAGCTGATTTGCCTCCGTTGTCGCCGCGTTCCGAACCGTCGAGCTTCAGCATAGCAGACGGAACGCCTGAGCTTCTCCACGCTTGGAACCAACATCTTGCGCTCCTAGATGCCCCCGGTGATATCACCGCACTAGCCAGACCGCGGGAGCGCGAACTGTTGTATCGCCTGCTGCAGAGTGGGCACGGCGGCGTCCTGCGGCAGTTTGTCTGGGAGGACGGCGGTTTAGCGCAGATACGAAAAGCAGTTTCATGGATGCGAAGCCACTTTGATCAATCCATCCCCATTAAGACGCTTGCCGAGATCGCCGCTATGAGCGTCCCTTCGTTCAATCGGCACTTCAAATCCGCCACCGCGACCAGCCCTCTTAAATATCAAAAAGCGTTGCGGCTGCAGGCTGCGCGCCAGTTGCTTTTCAAGGGAAATGATGTGACGCGAACGGCGCAAGCGGTTGGTTACGATAGTGTCTCCCAATTCAGTCGTGAGTATGCGCGGAGGTTCAACTGTCCCCCGAAACAGGATGCATTGGCGATGCGGGAGGAACGCGCCGGACCGCCGGTTGCAATGATTTAACGGCGCAGATGTTTTTTTCAGCTGCTGACTTTTAGACAGGTTGACCAAGCCCTGCGTTCCCTTCGGGCCGCAGATGAAATAGCAAGCGCCAAGCAATTCAGGGGCCGTTAAACATGCCAAATCCGCTTTACGCCCCTTCGAGGGACGTAACGCTCCAAAGGGCTGGAACCACCTTAGCCTACTCCCCATCAGGCTAACACGGTCTTTCGACTTCCTGGTTCCGTTCAATCTCCGCCCACCGTGCGGCTGCCGCTCTACATAGACGGTCGCGGGCACAGTTTTTGGTGCCCGCAGCGCAGCGTGATGTCCGTCTGCCTAACGGAGCGCCACTTGAGCCTTATCGTCAACAAAGGCCGCTTTGAACAACGTCTTGCCCTGTCCGTCCAACCACTCATCAAGTGACGTCAAATGACCAAACTCGCCCTCGAGCGACGGGATATCGGCCGCTCCTGCCAGCAAACCACTATCTAAAAGTTCAGTTAGGCGGTTAAGAAAAGGGTTTTGGGCAAGCAATTCGTCGGAAAAGCGCTTGTATGTGATCGTCCGACCAGCGGCGGCTGTAAATGCCCGCTCCAGGTCGTTGCCGGTCACAGACGCACTGGCCAATTCAATGGTCTTGCCATCGAAGCGATCCGCCGCCACTAGGATTTCGGCGTTGATTCGTCCGAGGTCGTCTACAGCGATCATCTGCATGGACTGCTCTGGTCGCATAAAGAAGGTAAATTCGCCCTGAGGCAACCCCATGCCGGGCAAAAGCATCATTTCCATGAAGCTTGCGGGACGAGTGATCGTACTCTTAATGGGAAGGCTTCGCACATGGGCTTCGATCTCGGATTTGCTATCGAAATGTCCCATTCCAGTCGGATCCTTTCCCGCTGCCCCGCCGGAAGAATAGACGAGATGTCGAACGCCCTGCCGAAGCGCACTGTCCGCTATGGCCTTGCCTTGCCAGACCTCCTGTTCGTCCGTGATTTCACCAGCCGGTGAGCTGGTCTGGACACTGAAAACGCCGGCAATGTCGGCCATCGCCCGGTCGATCGAAGCAGGATCGAACAGATCGCCGACTATCAAGGAAATACCTTCGGCAGCCAAGGTCCTCGCCTTACCGCTTTCTGGATCGCGGACAAAAGCTCGGACTTTTCTCCCCTTCGCTTTCAGTGCGCGCGCAACAGCCCCTCCTTGTTGTCCGGTCGCGCCGAACACGAGGAATTCTGCACTCTGATCCATATCGGTTACCTTTCGTAATTATTGACAGTTACCAACTGGGACCAATTGAAAATCTGCGCAAGACGGCACATTCTTGGTCCTCGGTTACATCAAGATAACTATTGAAGGAGTTCATTTGTGCAGCGTGAAATCAACGGTCGCCCTATCACCGAAACCCCAAGAGGACCGGTGCTGACCCCATGCGCGCCCGGAAGCGTGCTGGCCCGTCTCGGTGACAAATGGACTATTCTGGTCGTGTCTATGCTCGCCCTCGCACCTGACGCGCCAATGCGGTTCGGCGCGATACGACGTGGCATTCCAGACATTTCGCAAAGGATGCTGACCCTCACTCTTCGTAGTCTCGAACGCGACGGTCTCGTGGCACGTCACTACTATCCCGAAGTACCGCCGCGAGTAGAATACGAACTGACGACGCGCGGCATATCCATGCTGCCGCCCTTGGCCGCATTCACGAACTGGATCAGGGATACCTGGCAGGACATAGAAGCGTCGCGGCGCGAATTCGACGATAGTGAGCGAATCGGATCGAGCGCTCTGATGCGCTGGAAGTGAAGATGGCACGATCCTCTAGTGCCTTGAGCAGCGGCTCTAGCGGCGCATCGGAGTTCGGCATGTACGCAAAACAGTTATGCCAAGCCGGTCCGGTCGATCGACGCGGCCTACCTGAACGCACCGCTGTGCACACAGGGAAATCGCACGGGCGATTTGGCGGCGTGCGTTTCGAACCACACGCTCTTAGCCTTACAGCTTTTGAGCTTGCATTAACGATTGAAATTATCGGCTGAATGGTGCTGCTTTGGCAGAACGATGGGTACGGAGCCCCCCGGCTCTTGATGAGCGCCTTGATAAGCCGCTAGAAAGGAGAACCTTCGATGGGTCCATATCGAAGCTACTTAGCGAGTGCGATGACCAGAGCCTTTGTTGTCGAGGTTGAACGATGATACTTGAAACGTACGTTCGCGTCTTCGTCGATCCGGGGGTCCTTGATCGCACGATAGATTTCTACCGCTCGCTACTGTCCGGTGTCGTTAGTCTTCGTTTCGCCTATCCGCAACAAGAGCTGGAACTGGCTGCCGTCAGTTCGGAGAAGCTTTCCGTACTGATCATCGCCGGAACGGCCGAAAAGCGCGTGCCGTTTGAGGCGACGCGGCTGACGATAAAGGTTGACAATCTCGAGACGATGATCGCCGCTCTCCTGAACGGCTCGGCCGACCAATTGGAGCCGATACAAACCACGCCGGTAGGGCGCAAGACACGCTTCCGGCACGCTGACGGGACAGTCGTGGAATACGTCGATCATGTTGACCCCCGTTCCACTGTGCCACAGAGTTCATGATGGATGAAATCAACGCCGCACCGGACTTGTCCTAGCCAAACAAGGACGTTTCGATTACTCGAAGCGCTGGTCGTAGCCTCTTGCCTTGGGTGTTACGTGACCGGCAGACGACGCCGAAAAAACGTGACCTGAACCAGATTGCATCATGGTCCGCCGCGTAGTTGAGCGTCCCGCGCCGAGACTGCGACGACTGTTCGCGCTCTGGGTGGGAAACCGACATCAGTCAGGCGTCAGGACTTTGAGCGGGTGGTGCAGGACATTTCGGTCGGAGTCGAGGGCTATTGAGGCGTGGTCCATCTTATGGCCTGGGTGGCGTGAAACGAAAAGCCGAGGATTGCCGCGTCCCTAATCACCTCGATCATGCCCACTAGGCCGGCTTTGTGATGAGGCAAGGCTGCGGAAAAAAAGTCAGGCCTCAATGGCGTCGATCAGCGTCGCAACTTGGGAACGGAGCCATTCTGCAGCTGGCTCGCGGTCTGAATGAGCCGACCAGACCATCGCGATGGGACTGACAGTGAGGTCTAGTGGCACGGGGCTTTCTGTCAAACCGAACGTGGAAGCGAAGCGCCTGATAATACGTGTCGGTAGAGTGGCCAGCAGCGGCGCCATCCGTGCCGCAGCCAGCACGGTTAGAAACTCAGGGGCCGCCATGGCGACGTTAAGCTTGACGCCAAGCTTATCGAGCGCCTCGTCAAGGCACCCTTCAATGGTATCTTTTTGGGACACCAGGACGTGCTCTAGACTCAGATATGTCGTCCGATCGACTGGCTCACTCAACGCCAGCAGCTCTTTGTTGTAACAACACATCAGAGACTGCTCGAAGAGGTGCCGGTGGCGGTGGCGGTTGTTTCCCTTGCCATAGCAGCCGACCCCGAGGTCGATTACGCCCTCGTCGAGCATTCGATGAACCTGCTCGGGACTTGCCGCACGCGCCAGCAATTTTATTCCTGGTGCCGTCTTCCTCAGGACCGTCGTCAACTCTGGCATCAAGATGACTTCCAACTCGCTCGAAAAGCCGATGCGAAATGTGTGCGACTCCTGCGAGGGATCGAACGCTCCCGGCGAGGTCAGAGCATCGTGGGCTTGCGTGAGGATCTGCTGAATCACGGGAGCGAGGGCGTGCGCCCTCAGCGTCGGCTGCATAGTCTGGCCAGTTCTCACGAACAGTTCATCTTGAAATAATAATCGCAGCGTCGCGAGATTGTGGCTCATCGCCGGCTGCTGGAGCTTCAGACGCGCGGCTGCTTTCGTCACGCTTCTGTCCCGCATGAGGGCATCGAAGGCGACGAGCAAATTGAGATCGAAAGACCACAAATTGAAATGATCGATTGAGGCTATTTCATTCATCGATTTGATCGTTAACCTGTTCTGTCGTTACTGTCCAGCTTCTTTGGCGACCACGCCACTAGAATTGGAGGTAATATGATGCACGAACATAAGGTCCACCATATTGGTGAAGTGACGATCCAGAGGGTTCTGGAGCAACCGCTTCGAAACGTTCCTAAAAGTTTCGTCTATCCAACGGCAAAGCGGGAAGATTTCGAAGGTATCTCGGAGCGTCTTTCCTCCGTAGACCTGGAGGACAACCAGGACGATTTGGTCCAGAGTGTTCATACTTGGGTGGTTCGTACGCCCCGCAATCTTGTGCTAATCGATACCGGTTCCGGAAATCACAAGCAACGCCCGCTCAACCCTCTATTTCACGACCAGAATATTCCTTTTCTGGAGCGGCTTCGGGAAGAGGCCGGCGTGGACCCGGCTGACGTCGACTACGTCTTCAACACCCACCTCCATGTAGACCACTCGGGTTGGAACACGGTGCTGGACAATGAACGCTGGGTGCCAACGTTTCCGAACGCACGTTATGTGTTTCCACGAAAAGAAGCCGAGTACTATGGCAGCCCCGCCAGCCATAACGACGTTAATATTCCGAGTCTTGGGGTGTTCGAAGACAGCATTCTTCCGGTCATCGAGGCCGGTCTTGTAGATTTCATAGGATCGGATGGCGGAGATTATCTTGATATTTTCAAGTTTATCCCGACACGCGGTCATAGCATCGGGCATATGTCGATCCAGCTGAAGTCGGGCAGTGAAACGGCGATTTTTGGCGGCGATGTGCTCCACCACCCTATCCAAGTCCTCAGACCACACCTCAACACGGTCTTCTGCGAGTTCCCCGAGGATGCAGCCGCTTCAAGAGAGAAGATCCTCCGGATACTCGCAGACGATCACGCGCTCTACTGCGCAACTCATTTTGCGGGTTCGTCCGCCGGTTACGTAACGCGCGCGGATCACGGCTATACCTGGTCCTACGCTTGAAAGGAAGCAATCATGTCAGACAACATAATCAACCTCGAAGAAATCCTATTCGAGGATCATCATATCACCACCGACACACCCGGCATCACCCTATACCTGCGCAACAAGCGTCGTCGCGGGGTAGAACGGTTTGGTCCGGAAAAGACCGTCGTCATGGTGCACGGTGCGACCTACTCTTCAGGCAGCCTTTATGACGTCCGACTTGGGGGCATGTCCTATATGGATTTTCTCGCGGCTCGCGGATTTGACGTCTTTGCCGTCGACGTTCGCGGCTATGGCCACTCCACTCGGCCACCCGAGATGGAACAAGATGCAAGCCTCTCGCCACCTGTGGTAAAGACCGAAACCGGCGTCATCGATCTTGGTCACGCGGTTAATTTCGTCCTGCAACATCGCCAACTGGATCGTGTAAACATTTTTGGTATGTCTTGGGGCGGTACCGTCGCTGGAGCGTTTAGTGCCGACAACCCCGAGAAAGTCGTGAAGCTCGCGCTGCTCGCGCCTCAATGGCTCAGCGACAAGCCCATTCCTATCGACATGGGCGGAGAACTGGACGCCTACCGACTTGTTCCAGTACTTGAAACGAAAGCGCGCTGGCTTTCGACTGCACCTGAAAATGCGCGAGATAGCTTGGTGCCAGAGGGATGGTTTGAGACTTGGGCTGAGGCGACGCTGGCGGAGGATCCGTGGAGCGCCGGAAAGTCGCCGGAGCGACTTCGCGCCTCCAATGGTCCTATCCAGGACATCCGAGACTACTGGCGCCAGGGTCGCGCTTTTTACGACCCGGCTCTTATTGGCGCGCCGACTCTGCTGGTGCATGGCGAGTGGGATGTCGACGTCACGATCGATCTTGCGCTTTCGATCTTTCAGAAGCTGACGGGTGCGCCATACCGGCGCTGGGTCGAGATCGGCGAAGCCACACATCTCGTGCTGATGGAGAAAAACAGATTGCAGGCCTTCGAGGCCATCGCATCTTTCTTCTCAGAAGAGTACTCGCCAGAATGAGAACTTGGGATGCCGCCAGAATCAAACCCTCTACGTGCGTTGGTTGATCTGACTACTTCGTAGGAGAGCTCTGACGACAAGCCCTGGAACCCCTTGAGGCCGCGATCCGCGCGGCTTCGCTTATATGCTCTTTGCGGAAGCCTGGGGCATCCGGGACAGGCTCAAGCCGTTCCTCCTGAACCACGTCTTACCGCCCGCACGCAAATAAGCCCTCTCCGGCCGGCGTGAAACTGACACGTCTCGCCCAGCGTGAACCATCTCATGCTCGAGCAGTCAACTGTCTGCTGATCGCGGATTGCTCGACGCGCGGTTCAGCGGTTGGGGCGCAAATCGTTTCATTTCTGATGACAGAGAAGAAATAGCGTAGCGAGTTTTTTTGCATGTTCCCATCGCTGCTTTTTCGTAAGATACGGGAGCCTGCACCGCTGAGATTTGACGAATCGATGTACACCTGCCGTGCCTACACATAGGCTGCAGGCTTACCAGTGACGAGATCGAAGATGTGGAGCAAACCCTCAAACGTCGAATAGTCGCCAACGATGCGGCGTTCCGATCCGCCGGCGGCGTACAGCTGCTTCTCTGCGCTTCGTAACCGGCCTGTCTATGAAACAGCATCGTCGGACGGCAATCAAGCGCCGAGCATGTACTTCTCGTCCGCGTGTCCTGCCGAGCAATTATCCGAGCATTGCGAGATGCTACAGCTGCGCCAATGTCGCTGGAACGCTGAAAGCACCCTTCAGATGTCCAAGGAAAATATCGCCGGGGCAGAACAACGTTGGTACCGACGCCATTTTGAACGGGGAAAATGGTCGCCTCGAGTAATCGCGAAATCGCCCTCGCCACAGGCCGCTTCCTTACTCCCGGCTAACGATGAGTAGGTCCTTGGCATCGATCTGGTCACCGGCCTTGACGAGAACTTCGGCGATCGTGCCGTCCTTCTCGGCGTGGATCGCGGTTTCCATTTTCATCGCCTCGATCGATACCAGCACATCGCCAGCAGTGATGCCCTGCCCCGGCGAGACGAAGACCCGGGAGATGACGCCCGGCATCGGCGCACCGACATGGGTAGCATCTCCCGGCTCCGCTTTTCGGCGAGCCGATGCATTTTGGGTACCGTTGACGCGGTTCGGTACCTTGATGCGGCGCGGCTGGCCGTTGAGCTCGAAAAAAATTGTTACCATGCCCTGGCTGTCGGTGGCACTCATCGCCTGGTTGACGATAACCAGCGTCTTACCCTTTTCAATATCGGCTAACAGCTCCTCGCCATCGCCGAGACCGTAAAAATAGGCAGGTGTTGGCAGTACCGAAACCGGGCCGTAAGTGTCCGACGCCAGCGCAAAGTCAGTGAAGACCTTCGGATACATCAGGTAGGAAGCGAATTCGAAATCGCTAACCTTGCGCTCGAGCTTGGTCTCGATCGTCTTGCGCTCCGCGTCGAGATCAGCCTCTGCAAGCAGCGAGCCCGGACGGACGGTGTATGGCTTGTCGCCCTTCAGCGCCTTCTTTTGCAGCGCTTCAGGCCAACCGGATGGCGGCTGGCCGAGATCGCCCTTCAGCATCGAGACAACCGACTCCGGGAAGGAGACTTCCTTGTCTGGGCTCACGACATCAGCGACCGTTAAATCCTGAGAGACCATCATCAGCGCCATGTCTCCGACGACCTTCGAGGATGGCGTCACCTTGACGATATCGCCGAACATCTGGTTGGCGTCGGCGTAGGCCTGCGCCACGCGATGCCAGCGGGTCTCCAAACCAAGCGAGCGGGCCTGCTCCTTGAGATTGGTGAACTGGCCGCCCGGCATCTCGTGCAGATAGACTTCAGAGGCCGGACCCTTGAGATCGCTCTCAAAGGCCGCGTACTGATGACGCACCGCTTCCCAATAGAAGGAGATGCGGCGGATCGACTCAGGATCGAGGCCCGGATCACGCTCGGAACCACGCAGCGCTTCGACGATGGAACCGAGGCAGGGCTGTGAGGTATTGCCCGACAACGCATCCATCGTCGCGTCGACTGCATCGACACCCGCATCGACGGCCGCCAGAACGGTCGCAGCAGCAATACCCGACGTATCATGCGTGTGGAAATGGATGGGCAGGCTGGTCGCCTCCCGCAACGCCTTGAACAGCACCTTGGCAGCGGCGGGCTTAAGCAGGCCTGCCATGTCCTTCAGCGCGATGATATGCGCGCCACTCTTTTCGAGTTCGGCGGCCAGATCCGTATAGTACTTCAGGTCGTACTTCGGGCGCGCCGAATTCAGAATATCGCCAGTGTAGCAGATCGCGGCCTCACAGATCTTGTTCTCTTCGATGACGGCATCCATCGCGACGCGCATGTTCTCCACCCAGTTGAGGCAGTCGAAGACACGGAACAGATCGATGCCACCCCTCCCCGCCTGGCGGACGAAATATTTGACGACATTGTCCGGGTAGTTTGTGTAGCCTACGCCATTGGCACCGCGCAGTAGCATCTGCAACAACAGGTTAGGCGCCGCTTCACGGACCTGGGAGAGCCGCTCCCACGGATCTTCAGTCAGGAAACGCATAGAGACGTCAAAAGTCGCGCCACCCCAGCATTCCAGCGACAGGAGATTCGGCAGTGAGTGCGCATAGGTGCCAGCGATGCGGGCGATATCATAGGTGCGCATACGGGTCGCCAGCAGCGACTGATGGGCATCGCGCATCGTCGTATCGGTCATGAGAACGCGCTTTTCGTTGCGCATCCATTCGCCGAATTTCTTCGGACCGAGCTTGTCGAGCAGCTGCTTGGTACCGTTGGGAATGCCGCCGCCATTGGTATAGGGCACGACGGGCTCGGCAATGTCGGCAGATGGCTTCGGCCGATCCTTGACTTCCGGGTGACCGTTGACGGTGACATCGGCCAGGTAGGTGAGCAGCTTGGTGGCGCGGTCCTGGCGCTTGACCTGCTGGAAGAGCTCCGGCGTCGAGTCGATGAAGCGCGTGGTGTAGCTGTTATCCTTGAAGCTCGGATGTGTGATGATCGCTTCGAGGAAGGTCAGATTGGTCGCGACGCCGCGGATACGGAATTCGCGCAGTGCGCGGTCCATGCGGGCGATAGCTTCCGAAGGGTTCGGCGCCCAGGCTGTGACCTTCACCAGCAGCGGATCGTAATAGCGGGTGATGATGGCGCCCGAATAGGACGTGCCGCCATCGAGACGGATACCGAAGCCGGATGCCGAGCGGTACGCGGTGATGCGGCCATAATCCGGGATGAAGTTGTGCTCCGGATCCTCAGTGGTGATGCGGCACTGCAGCGCGTGGCCGTTAAGCTTGATGTCTTCCTGCTTGGGAACGCCCGATTCCGGCGTACCGATCGCGAAGCCGTCGAGAATATGTATCTGCGCCTTGACGATATCAATACCGGTGACGACTTCGGTGACCGTATGCTCGACCTGAATGCGCGGATTGACCTCGATGAAGTAGAATTTGCCGGTATCGGCATCCATTAGATACTCGACGGTGCCGGCACCGATATAGTTAGTGGCCTCGGCGATCTTCAGCGAATAGGTGGCAAGCTCCTGGCGCTGCGCTTCGGAGAGATAAGGCGCAGGCGCGCGTTCAACGACCTTCTGGTTACGGCGCTGGATGGAGCAGTCGCGCTCGAAGAGATGCACAACATTGCCATGTGTATCGCCGAGAATCTGGCTTTCGACATGACGGGCGCGCTCAACGAGCTTCTCCAGATAGACCTCGTCCTTGCCGAAGGCAGCCATCGCCTCGCGCTTGGCTTCCGTCACTTCGCGAGCAAGATCCTTCGGGTCACGAATGGCGCGCATGCCGCGCCCGCCACCGCCCCAGGAGGCCTTGAGCATCACGGGATAGCCGATCTCCCCGGCCATCTTTGCGACGACCTTCATATCGTCAGGAAGCGGCTCGGTTGCCGGGACGACTGGAACACCGATCGAGATCGCAAGATTGCGGGCCGCGACTTTGTTGCCTAGCTGGCGCATCGTATCCGGCTTCGGCCCGATGAAGATGATGCCGGCGGCGTTACAGGCATCAACGAATTCGGGGCTCTCGGACAGCAGGCCATAGCCTGGATGTATGGCATCGGCACCCGAAAGTTTGGCGACGCGGATCACCTCGTCGATCGACAGATAGCTCTCGATCGGCCCGAGATCACGAGCAAGATGCGGCCCGCGGCCGACCTGATAGCTTTCGTCGGCTTTGAAGCGGTGCAACGCGAGTTTGTCTTCCTCTGCCCATATTGCGACCGTCTTTATCCCGAGTTCGTTGGCCGCGCGGAATACGCGAATGGCAATTTCAGAGCGGTTGGCGACGAGAATCTTGGATATGGGCAAGTTGAACTCCAAACGTGGGCACACCGTAGCAAACAAATTTCCGCCGGTTCGCATGTTGAGCGCGGCGAGCCAGCGATGTAGAACGGTGACGCGATTAAACGGTAGTTTCTTGGCAGGCCGGGAGGATCTTAGGCCTCGTCAGACTGTTCAATCTGATTGAGAAATGCCTGCGTCTCGAAGGCTTTTGCGACGGCTAGGAGCGTATGCTCTTCAAAATGCCGACCGACAATCATCATGCCGACAGGCATGCCTCCCACCGTTGCGCAAGGAAGGGACAAGGCAGGATGGCCTGTCGCGTCGAAGGTTGCAGTGTTGGGCATCATGTTGAGCGCAATCTCCATGGTCCGTCCTAGTGAAGCCTCGGGCTCGTGACGTGGCGCGGTGGTGGGCGTCGTCGGCATGACGAGTATGTCGACCTCGCGGAGCGCTTGGTCGTAGGCTGCACGTAGCTTTCGCCGAAGATTTTGAGCCTTCGCATAGAACACGCCGCCGGTCTGCTCGGCGAGATACTGCCCGAGTAGAATGACACCCTTGACAGTAGGCGAAAAGAGCTGCGCTTTCTCAAGTTTGGCTTTTCGATAGAAATCGATAAGGCCGATATCCTGGTGGGCTTGTGAGCCGTAAGCAATGACGTTGTCGCGAACCATGACGCTCCAAGCGCCCTCAGTGGCTATTCCTGTCCAGATATCGAGACCGTGAAGGTGCATCGGGACGGAAACCTGTTTCACCGTCATTCCCAACTTTCCGAAGGCCTCGGTGGCCTGCCGAACGGCGTCGTCAACATCGGGATCCGAGAGCCCTTCCCATCCGAAACCCTCCTTGAGAATGCCGACACGCAAGCCTGCGATGTCCGCTTCGAGCGCGGTGCTGTATGAGGGAAGTGCATGGGGTACCTCGATCTGACGGGCATCCAGGCCATCCCTCCCGGCGATCACGTCAAGCATCAGGGCGATGTCGTCAACCGTTCGCGCCATAGGTCCAAGGTGATCGAGGCTGGGCTCGATGGGAAATGCACCGGTATAAGGAACCAGCCCCCAGCTCGGCTTAAGGCCGACGACGCCGCACCACGATGCTGGGATGCGAACGGACCCCCCCTGATCTCCTCCTATCGCGATGTCACAGTCATTCGCAGCAAGAAGCGCGCCGTTTCCGCTCGATGAACCGCCGGACATCCGCTGTGTGTCCCACGGATTGAGTACCGGGCCTGGATATGAGGTATGTGAGCCACCGGAGAAGCAGAGATTTTCGGAAACTGCCTTTCCTGCGATCTCGGCACCCGCTGCCAGTATACGCGATACAACGGTGGCATCCGAGTTGGGAACGTAGCCTGCCAATATCTCAGATCCGTTAAGAAGCGGAACGCCTGCAACTGAGATATTGTCCTTGATCGCAATCCGTTTGCCATGCAACGCCCCACCTTCCCCTGTGCGAATGGATGTTTTCCATGCCCATGCGCCATATGCGTTTTTTCCTGGAAGGGGCGCATGCCCTCTGTCCCGGTTCAGAGTTCGGTCGGGAGGGTCTGAAAGGTTCTCTATAGTTGTATAAGATGCGAGCGATTTTGCGATTGACTGCTGGAAGGCTCCAATTTCTGCGTCGCTCAGAACAAAATGATTTGCTTCTGCAATGCGGTGAAGATCGTAATCGGTCGGTTGTTTCGGCATCGTGCTCCCCATCAACTGGTTATGTCTCCGGTCAGCCACCCGGAGGGTGCCTGACCGTTGTTTTTTAGCGGCTGCCGGCGCTCTTCCACTTCAACAGGAAGCGCTCCAAGACACCCACGGCCATGCTTAGGACGAAGGCAAGAATCATCAGGCTGAAGATGCCCAAGAGAACGAGCGGAATGTTGTAGTTCGCACCCGCAATAAGGATGATGTTACCAAGGCCCGCCTCAGAGGAAATGTACTCCCCGATCACAGCGCCGATGAGGGCGAAACCTACATTCAGCTTGGCTGCAGCGACGACCCACCCGTAAGAGGACGGGATAACAACCTTGGTAAAGATCTGTATCTTAGTTGCGCCGAAAGACCTCAAAAGTTTGATGAGATCCTTGTCGACCTGCTGAGCTCCTTCATAGGCCTGAAGAAGTGCTACGATGACGCAGGAGACGGTCGCCAGGATGATCTTGGATTCGATACCGACTCCAAACCAGATGATAATGAGCGGGCCAAGGGCAAGCACCGGAACCGAGCCAAGAGCGAGTATGTAGACGCCCATAACGCGCGCAACGAAGCGTGAGTACCAGAGACCAAGCCCGATAGCGGTGCCGATCACGCTCCCGAGAAGAAAACCGATGATTGTCTCAAGTCCGGTCACGTAGGCACCGTACAGGAGAGAGCCGTTCTCTATTCGGGCCATCGCGAGTTTTAGAACCTGTGAGGGCGAGCCAAACAGAAACGTGCTTATGCTGCCTGTTCTCGCCCCCCATTCCCAGGCGCCAAAAAGCAAGACCGCTATCAACAATTGAACAATACGAACGAGGACAGTTTCACGCCGCTCACGGCGCTCAATTTCACGGGCCGCATTTCGTTCATCAGTGGCATTGAGGGAGAATTCGTTTCGAACCACGTCCGTCATTGCGCGCGCTCCTTCCTCAGATCTGTGACGACTTCGAGCTGATTCCAGATCGCAGCGTAGTGCACATGGAATTCGGGGTTCTTGCGTGCGTCGATGGGGGATTCTCGTTTCATGTTGAGACGAATGGTTCGAAGATCCCGCACGGTACCGGGACCCTTGCTCAGAATGTAGACCTTGTCAGCGATGGATACGGCTTCTTCAATATCGTGGGTGATAAATAGAACTGTGCGCTTCAGTTCGCGAACCATCTCAAGCAGATCGGCCTCAAGGGCGACACGCGTCGGATAATCCAGTGACTGAAAGGGCTCGTCCATAAGGATGATGTCCTGTCCCATGACCAGCGTGCGCATAAGCGCGACCCGCTGGCGCATGCCGCCCGACAGAGCTGCAGGATAGCTGTCGCGATATTTTTCCAGCCCGAAGAGCTTCAAATAGGCGATGGCTTTCTCCCGGGCTTCGACAGGCGGTTGTCGCTGGATCTCCAGCCCAATAGTGACGTTCTGCAAGATCGTACGCCATGGAATGAGCAGGTCCTTCTGCTGCATGTATCCCATGCGACCGGCAATACCTGCTTGGACAGGCGTGCCATCAACGAGAACCTCGCCTGAAGTCGGATCGAGCAAGCCGGCGATGATGTTGAAAAGTGTGCTCTTTCCACACCCGCTTGGACCGACGATGCAGGTGAATTCCTGGTCGCGCGCGACGAGGTCGATATGGCGCAACGCTTGAACCGTACCTTCCTTCGTTGCAAAAGATTTGGAAACGGATTTGACCTCTACGCGGGCACGAGGTTCAGCTAAGCCGAGAGCCTCGGATTTGTTTTCTGCATTCATGATATTCCCCTCCGAAAGGGCACGTGGGTGCTTCCCACATGCCGGATCACCGCTGTCACTGGGTTACAGTTTTGGCGATCGGACGGGGTCCGGACCATTCGATCCGCCCCAGCGTGCGATAGGCAGATAAAGCAGCCGTATTATCGAGGCCATCTTCCACCGTTGCTGCCTTTTTGATCGTACCGACGAAGACATGCATCTTCTGACTGGCCGTGAAGGCGTTGTATTCTGCAAAAGCATGTTCGGGAAAAGCCAGCTCGGAGATCATCCGTTCGACTGCTTTACGGACGATTTTCTCGTCGAGGTCGGGAAACTCCCGGATGGCGATTTTAACGGCCTCCTCCGGATGACGATAAATATACTGGCTCGCCTTCTCAAAGGCGTTCATGACCTTTTGATGCGTCTGCGGATTTTTTTCGATGAACGCCTGTGTCGTGTTGAGGCTCGAAAACAGATATGGTCTGGAAGCCGCAGCAAACGAGAACGCGACGTGCAAACCTTGGTCCTCCGCCTGCTCTACCACTGGCGGATAGGATAGCCCGATGTCCGTTTGGCCTGCAAAAACGGACGCCATTTCGCTGCCGATCGGCACCTGCACGTTCGTGTATGTGCTACCCGATGGCTTGATATCAAGGCGCTGCGCCAGATCAGTTAGACGAGCCCAGCCGGAGTCCGGCTGTGGTTGTGTCGAAATTTTGTAGCCCTGAGATAGAAGGTCCGAGAAATTAGCGGTCAGCTTGATGTCTGAGTTCTTGGCAAGCGCATAGATGGTCTCAGCGTTGCAGATGGTGCCGACCACGACACCAGGTCCACCTTGTTCCCGGCTGATAGTCGGGAAAACCGGGTCTTGAATTGAGTAATCGGCGCTGCCGCCCAGAACGGCCGACCAGGCCTGCGAGCCGCCGCCACCCGTTGTCACCTTGACATCGACGCCCTCCTCTTCGAAGAACCCGGCGTCATGTGCCACGTAGAGGCTGAGGTACAGCAACGACTGGAAGGCCTGATTGATGCGTACGGTCTTGGCTTCCTCTGCCATGGCCGGACTGACGAATACTAGCGCTGCCGACATTGTTGCAGCTGCACATATCGTTCGAATGTTCATAGTTCCCGCTCCGTTTCTTTGTTGATTTCTGCTGAGCTTTTTTTCTCCGCGTAACAGACATGCTGCTTGGCCGTCGGATGACCTTCATTGCGGCAATTCGCGCTGAGTGCCTCACTGGGCGACCACTAGTATGTCAGATGATTTCTCGAGCGCAAGGGCTTTTTTTATCTTCGCCGATGATGTCACCACTTCAGGGCAACATTCTCGTTTTCCCCGGTCCTAGTGGAAGCTATTGACTAAAAATACGGCCGGTCACTGGACGCCACTGATATACAACTGATAAGCAAAGTGGACCGATGGCCAATTTGTCATCGGCAAGAGGACGGTGTGAAATTGGAGATGAAGTTGAAAGCAAAGATCGACCAGGAATCGATGGCGGAGAAAGCGTATCGTCGCATCGAAGAAATGATCGTGATGCAGGACCTCTTGCCCGGCTCAATGATTTCAGAAGCGCAACTCGGCCAGGAACTCGGTTGCGGGAGGACTCCCGTTCGGGAAGCTTTGCAACGGCTAAAGCTTGAGGGATATATTGATGTTCATCCTCGGCGGGGAGCGTTGGTCACCCCGGTCGACGTCTTGAAGCAATTGGAGCTTTTGGAGGTACGACGCTCGTTGGAAGACCTCGGCGCCCGCCTTGCCTCTGTACGTGCAACTGGTGCAGAGAGGCGCAGGTTGATCGAATTGGCAGACGAGATCGACGCTGCGGCTGGCACTGGCGATCGAGCAAAGTTCTACGAAGCGAACAAAGCCATTCACGAGACGGTGGCAGCGGCGACCCACAACGAGACGTTCGAGAAAACGATCAGGGCCGTCCACGGCCTCTCCCGGCGTTTTTGGTATGCCTATATTGGGGAGGAGCAGATGAAGGGTGCCGCCAAGCTTCATGCCAAAGTCGTCACGTCCATTGCCCACAACGCTCCTGCAGACGCCGCCGAACAAGTTGTCCAACTCATGGACTATCTTGAGAGCCTAACCAGAATGGCAATTGAGCGACGCATCTAACGCAATTCGAACCAAGTCCCGGCCGCCGGATGGGGCCAGGGCTTGGTCATGGAACGCGGAAAACCTGCGGGCGGCCTAAGCTGAGGCCCTCTCAAACACATCGGCGACAGCAAGCAGCTTGTCGTCTTCGAATTTCCTGCCAACGAGCATCATGCCCACCGGTAGTCCACCGGATGTCCCGCAGGGGACGCTCAGCGCAGGATGCCCTGTCATATTGAAGGGTGCGGTGTTCGCCACCATGTTCCATCCCGCGAGCACGAGTTCTGCCGGGGACTGGTCCGGATTGTAAACGTGCGCAATCATTGGCGTTGTCGGCATCAGCAAAATATCGACTTGTTCCAACAAGGTATCGTAACCTGCCCGCAGCGTGGCTCGCATATTCTGTGCCTTGGCGTAGAAGCGCCCCTGGTAGTCTTCACGCAGATAAGTTCCGAGCATCAGATTGAATTTGGCTTGTAGGGGCATTCTGTCACCCCTTTCTTGCATGCCGGTGCCGAAAGCCTGTGAGAGTTCCGGATTGTAGGCACCATCCCAATGGTGCCCATGACCATTGCCCTGGAAGGTCGCCGTCACGCCTTCGGCAAACACCCCCCAAACAATCGGCCCAGCCTCTGCGTGGCCGGGATACGAAAGTTCGATGATCGTCGCTCCGAGCGTTTCAAGCGCTTTTGCTGCGCCTAGCACGGTTGCATCAACGTCTGGCTCGGAGCCGGCCGTGCCAAAACCTTCGCGTAGGATGCCTATCTTGATGCCGCTCAGGTTCTTCCGGTCGAGCGCGCCTACATAGTCGACAACAGTAACCTCCCGCTGTCGCGGATCAAGTGGGTCCTTGCCCGCGATCGCGGCAAGCGTTTCAGCCACCTCTCGCGCCGTTCGTGCCATTGGACCGGTGTGGTCGAAGGTGAGATCGTATCCCAGAATGCCCGTATACGGCACCAGCCCGTAGGTTGGCTTCAATCCGACCACACCGCACCAGGACGCGGGAATCCTAATCGATCCCGCTTGGTCTCCACCGATGGTGATGTCGACCTCGCCGGAGAGCAAGGCTGCGGCCGAGCCACCCGATGAGCCACCTGCGAGCCGGGTCCTATCGTGTGGATTGCGCGTGGGGCCATATGCGCTGGTGTCACCCGCACCAGAGAAGGCGAGATTGTCCATATTCACGACGGCAACGATTTCGGCTCCCGCGGAAAGCAGGCGTGACACGACCGTTGCATCCTGTTGCGGGGTGAACTCAACAACATCCGAACCGCACGTCATCGGCACGCCAGCGATGCTAATGTTGTCCTTGATGCCGATCCGCTTGCCGTGAAGCGGGCCCTCGCTTGCGCCCCGTATGGACAGCTTACGAACAAAGGAGTTGCAAAAATTCTCATGCGGCGCGGGTCGATGGCCTGGATCTCGCGTTGGTGGGACGCTTTGGGAAGCTGGGCTGGCTTCTAGAGCGTCATACTGCTCGAGAATATGGTCGAACAGCGCCGTATATGAACCCTCCTCTTCCGAACCGATGGAGAAATGGTTGACGCTTGCAAGTTTGTGAAGCCGGTCGAGGCTGGGGCGACGGATGCTCATTGACTATTCTCCCTGTGTCTGTCTGCCGTGCGGTGCCGCCTAATTCTTAATTGCAAATTTTTTCAGCGTAGCTGCGGCTGCCTCATGGGCACAGTTTTCCGCAAATATCTCGCCGGCCTGCGCGTCCCACACTTCCGCCGCGCCCAGTACTTCCGCCTGGAAATAGCGCTTGGTCGATTTTACCGCCACGCGCGGCAAGGCAGCGAGGCGGCCGGCAATCTCCCGCGCCTTTTCAAGGGCCCCATCCGGCGGGGTCAAGTAGTCAGCAACGCCCAATTTGCATGCTGTGGCGCCGTCCAGGACCTCATAACCCCAGACGAGCCGACGAGCAGTCGTCATTCCGACGCGGCTTGCAAGCGCCTTCAATCCCCACGGCGGCAGCCATCCGTTGGGAACCTCTGGCAGGCTCCACTTTGCAGTCTCGGCCGTGACGACAAGATCGCATGACATCGCTAGGATAAACCCTCCACCCAGGGCGTGCCCCTCGACGGCTGCGATGACAGGAAGATCGAGAAGCCCGATCGCGCGAGCCATGCGTGCGGTATGAGCTTCGTGGCGAACCATCCCTTTAACGTCCATGGTACCGAGTTCTTTGAGGTCACTTCCCGCGCAGAAGCTTGGGGCGGCACCCGTAAGGACGACTGCGCCGATATCGGCATCTCCGCCTAGTTGGAGGAACTTTTCTTCGAGCATCTCGACTAGTTCCGTGCCCAGAGCGTTGCGGCGTGTCGGGCGGTTGATCGTCAGGATGGCGACGCGGTTTTCGATGGCCAGATCAAGCATTGGCTACCTCCTCTGTTTGGTCTGCGGCAGCCGCCTGAAGGAAAAGCGAGCTGTCCATAAGTGGCAGCGGATCGGCAATTTCCGCTGGGGCGTAATCCATCCGTTCCAACACATCACGCCTTACATCGACACCAGGCGCGATCTCCGACAATCTTAGCCCTCGCGGCGTGACATCGAACACGGCGCGTTCCGTGACAATCTTTGCGGTCTGCCCTCTGTCGCGTACGCCGTCCAGCACGCGATAGGTGACACTTTCAGCCTGTTTCGCAAACTTTGAGATCCGCCCGTCCTGAAGGATCTTGAGTTTTCCGTTCTCGAAAACTGTTTCCAAGCCGCCGGTCGTGAACGTCCCGGTGAACACAAGTCGTTCAGCATTGTGAGCGATGTCGATAAAGCCGCCAGCCCCAGGGTTCGCGGCGCCGAATTTCGATACATTCACGACTCCCTCAGCGTCGAACTGGGCAAAAGCGAGAGCGGCGAAACGGCATAAGCCGCCATCGATGGCATCGAACTGATAAAGGCCGTCCATGATCGCGTCCGGATTGATGTTGGCAGAGAATTGCCATCCGGACATCACGACGCCACCGTAGGATCCGTGCTCGGTCGTAAACCAGTAGTCATGGCCTGCTGGATCGTCAAGCATGCCTTCTTCAGCCATTACCAGAGGAATGTCCGCAGAAGCGCCGAAGCCAAATATTGATAGCTCCCGCTTGCGCACCTCATGAGCGGCGCGGCGCGCGATAACCTTGTCTGCGGACATGGCAGGTATAGGCAATTCGCCGATCGGACGCCGGCTACCTGAAAAGTAGGCGGAGTCAAACGGCGTGTGTGACGTCATCATCATGTCCGGAACAACGACAACGTCGTCGACGAAATATCCCGGAACGGAGGTTTGCGAGGCAAGCCGTTTACCAGTCGGAACGATACGCCGAACCTGTGCAATAACCCGCCCCCCCGACGCTTTGGCCGCCAGAATCAAGCCGATGTTCGCCGAAACCAAAGCTTCGTCTTCCCAGGACAGGTTGCCGTACTCATCGGCGGACGATGCCCTGACAATCGCGACGTCGATCGGCCATGTCGGATAATAGAGCATCTTACGACCCTCAAATTCGACCTTACGGATAAGGTCGGCCGTCGCAATTGAAGTAAACCGACCACCGCCAAGTTCTGGATCTGCATAAGTGCCAACGCCAATGTCCGTGAGATATCCGGGGCTCTTGCGAGCCACCTCACGCAGCCAGTGCATCGACGCACCGATCGGCCATGAATAGGCTTCTATCCTGTTCTCGCGAATGAGCCGCATCAGCTCCGGCCGCTTCCCGGTCACCGGGTCAACCGGATTGATGTAGGACCCGGCGACTATGCGCTTCATCAAGCCTTCCTTGGCGACGTGGTCCATTCCCCTGATGCCCTGCGCATCACCGGTCCCACATGGGAAGTAAAAGGTCAGCCCGTGCGGCGAACCTGTTTCGGCGAACCGATCACCAAGAGCCTTCAAAACTGCGTCCGGCGTTACCCACCCAATTACGCCAACCGAGGCTACCGTTGCGCCGTCGGCTATGCCGGATACGGCTTCCTGTGAGGAAACAACTCTCATTATCTTCACCTTCCAACGATGATTGAAACATTGGCGCTAACTGAAATGCACCAGCCGCTCCGGTGCTTCTATTCGCGCCTCATCATGCTGACATATCAGTGGTGGACAACGAAATCAATATAAGCACTGCGTTTTTTCGCAGAATATGAGCTGCGTTTCGGTCTTTCCATCTTATGATTGATAAAGAGCGCTTTGAATTCCTAGCATTCACAAGTCGCTAATTGACACTGATATGTTACTGGGTTATCAATTAAACGCCTGCCCGATAGGCCAATCGATCTTCTTACAAAAAAGGGGAATGCCATGAGTGACAGTCAGAACAGAGTGGGAATTACGCGCAAGCAGTTCCTCAAGGGAGTAACGGCAATCGCTGTGGGGAGCGTTGCTGCTCCCGCTATCCTGAGCGTGACCTCGCCTGCGCGGGCAGCCGGACAAGGGCCAGTCAAGTTAGGCTTCCTGTTCGATCAGTCTGGTGGATTTGGCGAATACGGTCTTCCTGCCGTGCACGCGGCAGAATTGGCGATCGAGGAAATCAACGCGTCTGGCGGCATCAACGGGCGGGAGGTCGAGGCCGTGATTGTCGATACCCAGTCTGATACCTCGCGGTATGTTTCAATGGCCAGGATGTTGATCGGACGCGATAAGGTCGATGCCATCTTCGGCGCCATTGGTAGCCAGGATCGCGAGGCCATTAGGCCGATCGCGCATGCAGCAAAAATCCCCTACTTTTACCCGACTTGTTATGAAGGCGGGGTCGCCGACAATTGGACCTTCTGCACAGGCGTTGTTCCAGAGCAGGGCTTTGCCACGCTTATTCCCTACATGGTCGAGCAGTATGGTGCGAATGTCTATGATCTCGCTGCAGACTATGTTTGGGGTCAACTTTCCACGCTCTGGCTGACTAAATATGTCAGTATAGCCAAGGGAAAGCTGGTTGGTTCGGAGGCCGTTCCGCTTAATGTTTCCGACTTCAACTCGACACTCGGTCGCGTCCAGGCAGCAAAGCCGAATTGGATCTACTCATCGCTGACGGGCAAGGAGCAGAGCGCGTTTTTCACCCAGCGCGCGTCTCTTGGCGTGAACATTCCGCTCTCGGATTTTGTCATCACACTTGCACAGGCTGGCGGTCATCGTCGCATGAAGTCGCCGGTACTCGCGGGGCTGCACGAGACTTTCAGTTACCTGGAAGAATTGCCAGGCGAGCGAAACGCGGATTTCGTAAAACGTTTTCGGGCAAAGTTCCCCGACGAGGTTTTCATAAGTCAGCCTGCGCAAAACACGTACGTCGCCGTCCAGCTCTATGCTAAGGCTGCAGCTCTCGCCGGCAACGTTACCCCTATCGAGATCGTCAAGGCGCTTGAAACCGGCATCTCCTATGATGCGCCGGAGGGTACGGTCCGTGTGGATCCGAAGTCGCATCACGTCTCCCACAATGTTCATCTGGGGAAGGTTGCGCAGGATCACACGCTCGAAATTGTTAAGAGCTGGGAAAACATCGAGCCTTTCTGGCTTGGCAGCATTGGCGTTGATCTGACGAAGAAGCCAGAAAGCCGCCAGTATTCGCCCCTGGACGCATAACACCTCAGTAGTTGGTTTGGATACGCGCCCGGGTTGCGGAGCGCGTATCGCCAGCCCGCTTTAGCTCGCAGCTTAGGGGCGTCATGTTACGTGGCTGCCCACTTGATTGAAGGCCGCCATTGGATCGGCTGCCCCCGGCAGGCGACATTGGAGAGATCATGTTTGGACTTTTCTATCAAATACTGGCCACTTTCAGCTTTCTCGTTCTGTCGACGACTGGCCTCGCGATTATTTTCGGTGTGATGAACATCATCAATTTCGCTCACGCCTCGTTCATCATGCTGGGAGCCGTGGTAACCGTCTATCTTGTCAGCGCAGCCAATCTGTCAGTCTTCCTTGCTATACCTCTGGCCGCTTTGATTGCGGCAGCGGTGGGCGCATTCCTGGAAATGACGCTGATCCGCAGGCTGTACAATCGAAAGCTCGACTGCCTGCTTGCGACATGGGCAATCAATATCATCATCGTACAAGCTGTCTTCCTGTGGCTGGGAACCAGCCAGCCAGGCATCGATCAACCCTTTGGCTCCTTTACGGTAGGAGACGCGGCCTATAACTACTATGAGCTTTTCCTTTTCGGATGCGCAGCTCTCGTGCTTGTGTCGGTATTTCTTCTGTTCCGGTTTACACGCTTCGGCCTGAATGTTCGGGCCGCGATGCAAAACAGGGATATGGCCGAGGGGCTCGGCACCAATACGAAAGCGATGTATCTAAAAACGTTCGCACTCGGCGCGGGGCTGGCGGGTCTGACTGGTGCCCTATACGCCCCTCTCATGCCGGTCTCGCCATATTTCGGCGACCGCTTCCTGTGGAGAGCTTTCACTGTCTTGATTGTCGGGGGCGCGGATCCGCTGATTGGGCCACTGATGTCAAGCGTAGCGCTCGGGGGTGTGTATGGAGGTCTAACGTGGCTTTGGGACTCCGTCGCCGGTTCGATCGGCATTCTTCTTATCACGATGATCTTCATCCGGGTTCTGCCCCAAGGGTTCACCGGCCTCTGGGACATCCTGCGGGCAAGAAAGTGAAATAGCGATGCGTTCTAAGTTTTTTGACCTTATTACGGCCCTTAATGGCCCCCAGACCGTAGGCACCTCGCCTCTTTACTGGAAAAGCCTTGCCATTGTCTGTGGCCTGCTGCTCTTGTACCCGATCATAGGCGAGGACTATGCCGTCTCGAACAACGGCTTCCTCCTGGTTTGGGTTTTTCTCGGATTGAGCGTGTGTATACTGTGGGGTTACACCGGTATATTCAGCTTCGGGCAGACAGCCTTCTTCGGCCTGGCTGGCTATGTCTATGGGGTGGTGAGTATCAACATCCCGCCCGAATACAGCATGCTTGCGGCCGTTTGCGGCATCGCCCTGATTATGTTGCTATCCGCGATCGTGGGCTATGTCATCTTTTACGGCGGAATTTCATCGCTCTACATCGCGATCTTTACTCTGATGCTGACGCTGCTTGCCGAAACTCTGCTCAGCCGAACGTCCGGCCCGCAATTCCGCATTGGATCTGCTTTGCTAGGTGGCTCCAATGGAATGGTCGGCATTCCGCCGCTGCAGATCGGCAGTGGAGATTTCGCCATCGTGTTCGTCGATAAACCGTTCTTCTGGCTGGTCGCCGCCCTGCTAATTCTTGTCTTTCTCGGTCTGCGTTTCCTGCTGAATTCAAACTGGGGTTATCTTATGGTTGCCACCCGCGAAGATCCCCTGCGCACCCAGCTGTTCGGTTACGATATTCGTAGAATACAATTGGTCACCTATATCATTGCCGGAGGCATTGCCGCTCTGGGTGGCGTACTCTTTGCATCCTGGAATAATTTTATCGCACCATCGTCGATGGGCATGACGGCGGCGACCCTGCCGATCATTTGGGTTGCAGCTGGTGGACGTGCAAGTATTCAGGCTGTCACGATTTCCACGTTCACCCTTCAATGGATCAATCAGCAACTGGCCTACGGCGGCGGAGAGTATTCGCTGATGTTCTTCGCTATCCTTTTGCTCTGCACTGTCATGCTCTTCCCTCAGGGTATCGTGACAACCATTGAGATGGCACTGGACGGATACCTTGCCCGACGGCGAGCCGCGCGTCTGGAAAAAAGCCCCCTGCTTGGAGGTCGTCTTTGATGTCAGATCTAGTAACAGTCGAAAATCTTCATAAATCTTTCGGTGGCCTGCAAGTGCTGCGCGGAATGAGCTTCGGTGTTCCCGAGGGGGAGATGCGTGTTCTCCTTGGTCCGAACGGATGTGGCAAGTCGACATTTCTCAAAACGATGATCGGTCTGCATCGCCCGAGCGCCGGCGAGATAAGGCTAGCGGGCGAGCGCATCGACGGTTTGCACCCCCACGAGATAGCTCGGCTTGGTGTCAGCACCAAGCTTCAGGTTCCGAGCGTTTTCCGGGAACTCAGCGTCTACCAAAACATCCGCATCGCAGTTCAACGCGAGACAGGTCGAGATGCCCGTTCACGCAACATGGTGATCGATGAGACCCTCGATATGATTGGCTTGCTAACGCAGGCTGGAAATCGAGCTGGAAATCTATCTCACGGACACCAGCAATGGCTTGAGATCGGCATGGCGATTGCCAGTCAACCACGCATCTTGTTGTTGGACGAGCCAACTGCGGGGATGACACCCGAAGAAACGCAGCAGACCGCCCAGATCGTGTTGCGCTTAAATAGGCAGAAAGGCATGACCGTCATCATTGTCGAGCATGATATGGCCTTTGTATCCGCACTCGACGCTCCGATCTTGGTACTCAATCAGGGCTCAATCTTTTTCGAGGGAACGCTTCGGCAGGTTAGAACCCACCAAGGTGTGAAAGAAATCTATTTTGGATCCAGAGCATAGGACAGTGGCCATGTTGCAAATGAACGACATTACCAGTGGCTATGGTAGAACAAAGGTTCTGCACAATCTCAGCCTCTGCATTCCTACGGGAAAGGTGACCGCGATTGTGGGGAGAAACGGTTCCGGCAAAACAACCTTGATCCGGACCATAATGGGCTACAATAAACTTCATTCAGGCACTATCAGCATCGAAGGACGATCGATCGAGCGCCAAGTGACTGCCGCTCGCGCCCGAGCCGGCCTGGGTTATGTTCCCCAAGGACGGCACATATTCCCAGACCTGACAGTTGCGGAGAATCTCGAGATGGGAATGAATGTCTCGTCCGACGTTCCCAACCGGAAGCTGCTCATGAAGGAGATCCATGAGATGTTCCCGATACTCGAGGAGCGTAGACGGCAAAAAGGTGGCACGATGTCAGGTGGCCAGCAGCAGATGGTCGCGATAGGTCGCGCTTTGGTTGGCAATCCTAAACTTCTTCTGCTTGACGAACCTTCAGAAGGAATTCAGCCGTCCATCGTCGGGGAAATAGAACAGCATATTGTCCGGCTGCGCGATCGGATGGGATTGACGATTCTCGTAGCTGAGCAAGATGTGACCCTGATTAAGACTGTTGCCGATATCTGCCACGTACTAGATATGGGGCGTATCATAACCACCTTGAGGAGAGAGGAATTCGCTGGGACAGATGCACTCGAGCAGCATCTTGCACTTTGAGCGACATCGGTACTGCTCCGTACTAATGCTGTCCCACAAAACCCACGACCTGAGGGCCAAATATCTCCCGAGCCGTCGACCGCCATCAGAACCAAATGGCAGACCAGGCCCGCGCATGTCGGTGCCCCTCAGTGTGGCTATGTGCGGCAGGTGCAAGCGATCGCGCATCCTAATCGCGCAATCGTTGAGCATGAAAAGATCTTTGGTCGGCGAGCCGTTAAGGTCAGGTTCAAAACGGTCCGCCCTTGTTAGCCACGCCTCTTTAAAAGGCCCATGGTAGTTTTGCAGTATCGCCGGAAGCCACGATAGCCCCGACATATCCATCAGGCCGAATGAGTATCGACTCGCCCGATGCGAGCCCGTACGCATCACGGAAGTGGGCCTTGTCATCTTCCAGTTCGCATCCGTTACCGATCCGATGGATGTGAAGTCCCTTCTGGCCGGTTACCTCGTCACCCGCCGTTTCATAGCCGATCAGGGTCCAGTGGGGCCCTTGGAACAGGTCAAAGAGGCGACGGATAGATCCTGCGGCACCCCGTACCGGCGCATCGGGCGCCCGATCACCCGCGATCAGAATTGCATCTCTGCCGGGTGGATTGAGTGACAGTGATGACCCTCGATATCCTATATCGAGTTGGCGCACCTCGCGTCCCCGTTGCATTCCTCCCTGTTTCGCAGCCTCGAGCAAACCTGTCGCGAGCCCGAGCATCGCTTCAGCGACAGGGCGACGCTCTTCCTCATAGGTATCAAGCAACTGGTCCGCGGCGCCGCCAAGCACTGCCGCTAACTTCCACCCGAGATTATAGGCGTCTTGTACGCTTGTGTTGAGGCCTTGGCCCCCTGTCGGCGGATGGACGTGAGCAGAATCGCCAACAAGAAACACCCGCCCAACCCGGTAACGCTCTGCAAGGCGAGCGTTCATTGAATAGGCGGACGCCCAGGAAACCGACTGGACCTTAATGTCACTTCGGCCCGTCTTTTCGGAGATCATTTGTTGCAGCGCTGGTGCGGACAACTTGACCTCACCCACCGGCGCGATTGGTGCCTGGATCTGAAAAAGTTCAGTTCCCGCGAGCGGGCAAATCGAAACCATTCGTCGCATATCTCCGCTGTTGAACTGGTGCCAGGCCTGACGGTCGAGCCCCGACAGCAAGACATCTGCTACCAGCGCACGTACACCAAGTGTTTTCCCAGGGAAGTCCACGCCAAGCGAACGTCTTACGAAACTTCCGCCGCCGTCTGCCCCAACAAGATATTCGCAGCGAACGACTTCCTGACCGGATGGTCCAGCAAGCCGGGCAGTTACACATTCCTCGTCCTGTTCGAAGGCAACAAGCTCAAGTCCGAACTCGACCTGATGTCCGAGTTCGGCGAGCCGCTCACGCATCACCTTCTCCGTGAGAAATTGCGGCACCATCAGGGCGATTTGATAGGGCTCCGCGGGTGTCGGATCAACTCGTTCGCCCATGTCCTTGTCCAAGAACGTGCCATCGTCCCGATACTCGCGCATTCGCGGATAGGTACCGCCTGCCGCGACAATACGATCGATGATCGCTAGGTCCTCGAAGACTTCCTGCGTTCTCGGTTGAATGCCCTTGCCGCGCGAGCCCGGGAATGGCTGGTTCATTTTCTCGATGAGGCGGAACGCCACGCCGCGTCGGGCGAGGTCAATGGCAAGCGTAAGGCCGGCAGCGCCCGCGCCGCAGATCAAGACGTCGATCACGTTATCAACTTTCATTTCTGCCTCCAATGTGTATGATGCACATATCATCAGGAGACACGACGATGTCAACAAAAAAAGTGCAAAATGCACACATCTTGGAAACACTGCCCGAACTGCATCGTTCGCTCATGGATATTGCCGGGCTCATGAATCGTCCCGAACGGGATGCGCAATTGCTGGAACTGGCAGGGCTGACGCTGGAGCGCGCGCTGTTCCCGCTTCTCGTCGGCATAGAGCGACGCGGACCGATTGGAGTTGTCGAACTCGCCGATGGTGTCGGACGGGACTACACGACCGTCAGTCGCCAGGTAGCACGTCTTGAGCAACTCGGTCTCGTCGAGCGCCGCTCCTTACCAACCGACAAAAGAGTGCGCGAAGCGGTCATAACGGCAAAGGGAAAAGCCGCGACTGATGCGCTCGATAAGGCGCGCGAGAGAATGGCGTTATCCATCCTGAAAGACTGGACGCGTGAAGACTTCGACCAACTGGTTCGCCTCATGCGGATGTTCGCCGACAGCATCGCCGCCGTGCCCGTGCAAGAAGGCTAGAAGCGACGCCATGTATTGGCAGGTTCTCCGAGCCCGCTGGCGCCCGATGGGGTCACGTCGCTTGGGCCGGGGGTACTGCAAGATTGAACAAGACGCGAAGAGCCGATTGCACAGGCGTTTCTTTTCATGCCCCAAGGTAGTTCTTGATGATTTATAGCAGCCAATGAACTTGCATTCGTTGCAACGGTCGAAATAGTCGCCTTATGGCGTTGCAGGTAAGCATACACAGCACCTTCGGCTGTTACTCCAGCCAGTGCTCGATGGTCGTAGCGAGCGCTCAGCCTCATCACAGATCGACGACTAGGCGCGTGCGGTATCGAGCGACACTTTCAGCTGCTCTGCAGCGCAACTGGAGTGAATGCTAGCGGTCCGGCGCGCCCATGAGAGCCTCCAAATTGATTGCAAGCGGCAAGCCACGGGTTACCCGTGTCTAGCGCCTCTATTGCGCGCCTGTCGGACGCTGTTTGTCAGTCCACGAGGGCGGCATACCAACCTGCGAAGCTGCTAAGTCCGTCAGTCCGGGAGACCGACCAAACATATCGCACGCAGGATACTTCGGTTTCCCACCAAGACCCGACTTTATTTTCTGCCCGGACGGAATTTTCGGTAGCCCCTTGAACGGAGTCTTGCCGGTGACGAGCATCTTGGAAAAATCACCTCCAAAGCTCGCCGCAAGTGAATAAGCGTCACCAATCTGCGAAACTCGAGCACTCGTGGTCACAAAGTTCGCTCCTCTAGCCCATACCATCGCTCCTACCTGCTTGCCATCTCTCATCGTGGCTTCAGCCTCCACGGAAAGGCCTCCAAGCCCCATGGGCAACCTTGGAACGGGCACCGGGGAAAAGATGCTGGCTCCGAGTGACGTCGCTGTAGAAAGACCAGCCATTGTGGCGTTCGTAGGAACGATTTGGGTAATGGTTGCGTGAACAACAAGGTCGGCATCCTCCCTCCTACTTACAACCTCAAAACGATCGCTGACACCGACGCAGAGGGCGCGGCTTATCACATTCGCCACCAGCGCTCGGTCGGAAGATTTCTTGATAGAATGCAATGCTGCGCCTGACACCATCGTTGGCTCGATGTAGATTGTCTTAGTGGTGGCGAGATCCCCTGAAGAGACCTTATAGTTTGCTTTGGTCGATCGCCCGTTATTTGATGTCAAACCTTCGTAGGACGTTAGAGAGTTCGCCTGTTCAAGCGATACAGACGCGCACCCGACGATCGGTAACAACGACAATGAAAGGAGGGCAGACGCAATCGGTCGATAAGCCGGTTGGATAGTTGCCAAGCCGAGGCGGGGATATGACATTTCATTCTCCTGTTGTGTGAGTGAAGCCGATGCGACATCATCGTGCTCAGCGAACCGTCAGCAGTTGCGAGCCAGCCGTGATCGTCATCTTTCTGTTGGATCGGACTTTTCCGGAAAGAGAGAAAGCAGTCCGACTGCGGCGAGACCCGTTAACGCGAGCGCGACTAGGACCGAGGCCCAGCCGATGTAATTTTGTTGCTTGATCAAAAATCCGCCGGCGATCGGCCCGATGATGTTGATGAGCGAGGCAAGCGATTGCGCCATACCCATGGCGACACCCTGAGAACCGGCGGGCACGATCAGCGTTAGTGCGGCAACGAGTGTCGGTCTTGCCAGCGCCAGGCCCGACGCGGCCGTAAAGACACCCACGGCCAGGCCAGCGATCGTATCGCCGAAACCGATGAGGGCGAAACCGACCGCGAGCAATGCGAACGACGCTGCGGCCAGCGTTCGCTCATGGAACGTCTTCCTGATCGCGCGCACGACCACAACCTGAACCAAAATGTTTGTCGCGCCTGCTACGGTGAACAGGAGCCCGATTTCGGTCGGTCCAAATGGCTCGCCATCCCACTGGTACCGCGCTTGGAGCACGAGCGCGAGTTGTGAAGCAAACAGGCTGAACGCGAGGTAAAGTATGGCAAGCGCTGTTAGAAGCGCCTTGGCATTAGGAAGCGCGATTAGATCAGTGATCTCACGATATAATTTCGTCAGGGAAAACTTTGCCGCGCCGTTTGCGTTGTTTTTCAAGACTTCCTTGGCACAACGTGCTTGGTTGGCCAGACGCTTTCTCTTCCTGAAGACATGGCTATCGAAACGGATGCGGGAAGCCCGATCATCCGCAGGAAGGAGAGTGGAGGTCGCTACAATGCTGGCAAGGGAGAGACCCGCAGCAACCAAGAATGGAATTGCCAGGCCGAACGGGGCGAGTGTTCCACCAAGAGCCGGACCGACCATCGTGCCCAAACCCATCGCCGCGCTCACGAACCCGATCGCCTGTCGGCGGACCTTAGCTTCGCTTCGATCTGCGACATAAGCGATCGCTATGGCAACATTGCCCGCCGACAACCCTCCGAGGATGCGGGCCAGGAAAACAACGAACAGATTGGGCGACACGGCGAGCAGAAGGAAGCTTGCGCAGGTACCGATCTGACTTATTAAAAGCAACCGCTTCCGGCCCGATCTGTCAGACGCGTTGCCCAGGATGGGGCCAGCAAGAAATTCGCAGATGGCAAAGCTTGCAAATAGAAACCCGATCGTCAGTGGTGTTGCACCGAAATCCTGCGCGTAAAACGGGAGAAGAGGCAGGATGAGACCTGCACTGGCGGTGTCCACGACAACAATTGCGAAGATTGGGAACAAGCTCTGCAGTTTCTTCCCTGCCGGGCGCGGGACATCAGCTTCGTGGGTCATCAGAGGCTCGCTTTTGGTGTGAAACACGCACGTGTCTAAACAGGCAGCCACGTGGAAAATTAACCGCTGCAGGGCGCTCATTCTTTGGTTGCCACCTCGGGGAGCGGTTCCTGCCAAGGCGACACAGGACCTGACAAGAGACCACGCTCTTGTGCGGTGACGAAATCACCTTGAAACAGGCTGCAATAAATTCAACGGAAAGATTGGTGTATCCTTCCACAATGCTTCCGCGGTCGTCTGCTCGTAGCCAAGTCTGTACACGGCCAGCATATAATTCCTGTCGAGCGGGTTAAGCATTGAATAGGGAATCTGCACGTCGATCGATGCAACATTGAAATTCGCTCCTGTGCGGCTGGCGTGGTTATATAGCGCGGTTAATTCGCTCTGCGCCTGAGACTTCAGGAAGGTCGCGTATGCACGGCCCAGGGAGGAGACAGTCCTGTTAGGGGTAACGTCGAACTCAGGGATGAGCGCGTTGTTGACGATTACGTACAAATTGACTTTTTGCTGAGCAGACGCCTTGGAAAAAAGGGCGTTTTCGACGAGAAGAGGTGGCGTCAAGATTTGGGACGTCGATCCTCCGTCGGAGTGCAGTTCCTGAAACTGCCGTCCGTTTGACGTCGCCTGGATCATGACTGGAGGAAAGACGCCCGGGACACTTGCCGAAGCGACGATAACATCGCGAAACAGCTTCAGGGCATTCGGGTTCCCGCTCGCAGCAATGGCGCCCATGTTCCAGATCACACCGCGTTGGGTATCGAGGTTTGTCGTGAGAACAAGCAGCCGTCGACCGTTGCGGTGTTCGGCGGCGATCTGGTTGAGAATAGTAGGAGTGATGGAGCGTTCTACGTGTTTTTTTAGCGGCTCGGGCTTCAGCAAGCTCGAGCCGAATACCCCGAATGGCCCGTTGATCGCGACAAGCTCCCGGGCAACGCCGCTGGTAAATAGGTGCACCAGTGTCTGGTCGTAAGCCGAACCTAAAAAGGCGTATGGCGCGATCAGGGCACCTGTGCTGACGCCGGTTACGACATCAAAGGGCGGGCGCGTGTTCGTGGCAGTCCACCCCGCGAGCACACCGACACCGAAAGCGCCGCCGCCACCGCCACCCGAGATCATCAGTATATTTTTCTCATCGGACTGGGTGTTGACCATCCAGTCGCCATGCCTAGCAAGCGCTTCGTTGCGAGAGGAGTAGCGGTAGGCGCGGATTTCTCCATATCCCGCGATCGAAGCATTGTCGGCCTCACGCGCGTCAAAAGCCCGCTCTGGCGTGTGTGTGCAACTGAAAAGAACCAACGTGGCGAACAAAAGGATTATCAATGACCGCATTGTCGGCCTGATCACGAAGCGAATAGCCAACGCCCTCAAATAGACCCGAAAGAGAACACCGCGCGCGGCGGACGTCATCCTTATATATCCTGCCGATTGCATGATGCTTATGTTTTCCAAGATGTTCAGGCCTGTCATTGAGTATTCTCTAGAGCCGGGTGAGATGAGGACTGCTGCCATTGACCGGCAACCGTTTGCTTATTCGTTCGCATGTCCCTCTGCCTCTGGGTCGGTAAGCGGCAGCTTTGTCCACGCGATTGTCGCGGCAATCGCAACGAACGCAATGATCGCGCCGGTCCAGACACCATAGAGTGCCTGACCAATGAGAAAGCCGGCTAACAAGGGAGAGACAGCCTCCGTGGCAGCGAGCAGCGATTGGGCAGTTCCCAGCACGATCCCTTGCCGTTCGCGCGGGGCATGGACGGAGAGCGCCGAGATAAAAGTGGGCCGCGCCAAGGCGTCACCGACGCTCACGCAAAGGATGGCAAAGACAACAACCGGAAGCGTCGTCGCAAAGCCGACAGTGATGTAGCCGACAGCCACAATACCGCAAATGAGAACGATCAGCAGGCGTTCCGTGAAGTGTCGCCCGAGCCATCGCAGCAGGAACAACTGGACAATGATGTTGATCCCACCATCCGCGGCCATTACATAGCCAAGCTCGCGCGGTCCAAACGAACTGCCGTCACTGGTAAAGGTCGCTTGAAGATAGTTGGCGATCTGGGAGCCATACATGCCATAGGCAAAAAAGTAGCAGAGCAGCACGATCACAAGAACTCGGATCAAGGGAGATCTGACGATCGACCTGAACGAGGATGTATCGGAAGCATCCCGGCTTTTGACTTTCTCATCGAAGACGTCGGATGGTGCGTGGCTGCCCTTGATCCAGGCAGCCGTCACGACGAAGCTGGTTGCGGAGAAGCCCATGGCGGCATAAATCGGAACGGTCAGCGAGATGCCGGACAGATAACCCGACAGGCCCGCTCCGGCGATACCCCCAAGCCCGACGGCGGCGTTTAGGACACCGATGGCCTGCCGGCGGTTGGCAGGGGAACTGTGGTCTGCCGCGTACGCGGCGGCAGCGGTGAATGTCCCTCCCGTAAAGCCGAACAGGATGCGCGCCAACACAACGGGCACCACTACCTCTGCAATAGCGAGCAAGAGGAAGCTGGTAAAAGCAGCGGCCTGAGTCGCCAGCAGGATTTTCTTACGTCCCATCCGGTCTGAAAGCTGACCGACGAGTGGCCCTGCCACAAATTGGGTCAGCGCTTCTGTGGCGATCACAATACCGAAAACAAGTGGCGTTCCACCCATTTCCCTGAGGTAAAATGGCAAGATTGGCAAAACAGCGGTCGCGCCAGCCGCAAAGAGGCTGACGCTGAGAAAGACCGGCAGCATCACGCGCCAGTCAAGTGTTGGCGCCGCCCGATCGTTTACCACTTTAGGTAAGTCGGCGTTCATACTGCGCCTCTCTGCTGTAGACCGCAAAGGGGTGCGGATGCCCGAATTCGCTGCGCAGGGATTTTACTATCACCTGCTCAATGTGTAATATGCACATAACCTAGAAGCAGGAAGTTCGTCAATATGAAAGTGTATAATACACATTTATTTATGCCCCCGCTGCGTTCTTTCATTCCCGTAATCTTGCCGACGAGCAGGAGAGAGCCCCTATAGAAGCTGGGACATTCGCTTAAGACTAATATCGGCAGGGTGATGTTTTGCTGCCGAAACGGGCGGGCGCATTGTCTAATAGCACCGAGCCCTGCAACCCTGGTAGATGGACCGACCATCCTGAGGATAGCTGCGAAATCGGCCGCTCACGACATGAGGATTACACTGGCTTTAAGTACAACTGAATTTGGTCGCAGTTGCCCTCCAAATGACCAAAAGCTATGTGGTGAACAGCATCTCAAATTCGCGGTTCCCTGTACCAGCCACTTCACGAAATGGTAGAAGCGCGGGCCGACTCTCCTTCCAGAAGAGCGCATGAAGCAAATTTCCGATAAAGAACTTCAGACCATTTTTCTAGGATAATTGGCATCGGTCGCGTTCGTTGGTTGAACGTCAGGACGAAGCAAAGCGGGCATTTCTTTCGCGAATTGCCTTTTCCGTTCTGGGTGCGAACATCTCCAATCCAAAGCCGATGGCATTTGCTTGTACCTTCTCCACGAAGGGCCGCAGGCTTCGATCATATTCTTGGAACGCCATTTCGGCATTGCCCTCGTACTTTATAAGAGCATCGGCCAAGGCAGTCGCTCCGACCATCGCGAGCGCCCCCCCCATTCCCGCTGCAGGCGTCGCACAGTAGGCGGCGTCTCCCACCAAAGCGACACGACCCTTTGACCACGAGGGCATTTTGATTTGGCAGAATTTGTCAAAATAGAAGTTTTCGCACTGCAGCGCTTCCTCAAGGACTTCGCGGGTACGCCATTTCTCATTGAAGAATTGCTCGTGAATAATGCGTCGATGCTGATCCTGATCACGGTAGTCGTACCGGATCTCATCCGCGGAAAAGAACAAAAACGAGATGTCCGTCTTGTGGTTGTAGGCATTCAGCATCACCGCCTTGCCGGGAGCGTTGTAAATCTGAGTCGTGTCCGTCTCGATCAGCAGCTTGTTCACGATCGAGATCCCAAAGTAGTTTTGAAGAGAAACGGCGTAGTCGGACTCCGGACCAAAAACCATTTTCCGGATCGAGGAATGGTTACCGTCGCAACCAATAACGAGACTAAAGGTGCGCTGTTCTCCACTTTTAAAGCTAACGCGCACCTGGCTCTCATTCTGTTCGAGAGACGATATGCTGTCGCCGAAGATAACCTCGATTTCATCGCCTAACGCCTCGAACATGGTCTCGAGGAGCGTGTCTCTCTCGATTTCATATTCCTCCCCAGAGGTCGGCCCCTCGCCCGTTTCGGGTGAAATTGTCGCGACGGCGACGTCGCAGGCGTTTTTAAAATACAAGCGCCTTGGTTTCAAACTCCGTGCGCGGATCCGTTCGTAGAGACCCATGCGCTTGATGACGTCGATGCTACCATCTCGAATATCAACGGGAGAGCCGCCGTATTTCAGACCATTGCCGACCTCGACGATGGTCACATCGTAGCCGAGCTCGTTCAACCAGTATGCGGTTGAGAGGCCAGCAAAGCTTGCTCCGGAAATGAGCACGCTTGATCCGCGTCCAACGATCTGCAACGTTTTCTCCACTTGGCATCTCCTGCCAGTCCCTAACATTTGCTATGGTGTTACCAAGCAGCGCGAATTAACACTCACTATCAATATATACTGAGTGTCATTTAATTTGTTGGGAAAAGCATGTCAATGGAAATCGACCGAAGAACTCGAAAGCGGCTCGCGACAAGGCAGGTAATATCGGACGTCGCGACACGGCTTTTTTTAAAAAAAGGATTCGATAACGTCACAGTCGACGAAATCGCAGAAGCAGCTGATGTCGGGAGAAAGACAGTCTTCAATCACTTCGCTCGAAAGGAAGACATGTTCTTTGACCTCGACGGTCAAGGACGCCGGGATTTGGAAGATGCACTTAAATCACGACAAGGCGGTGCGAGCTTAGTCGAAACACTCCGACTGTTCGCGCATCGATCTGCGCTCGAAGGTCGACCGTACATTCGCTTTTTCCCGGGGAGCCAACAGTTCGTATCAGCCGTTGTCGCTAGCGAAGCGCTCACGGCTCGCGCTCGGGCAATCCGCGATGAGCTGACCGACGTACTATCCAACGCGCTCTCAGAAGCTGCAGGGCAACCAGCAGGCGATCCTGCCGCAAATCTCTCGGCAGCCCTGTTTGTAACAACGTGGGTCGTTGCAGCAATCGAAGGCCACCGAGTGTTCGGTGAGCGGGAGGATGCTGAAGAGGCCGTGGCTTCCTTTCTCGCAATGATTGACCTAGGAACAAGAGGGCTCAAAGTCGCGATGGATAGCACCCCTTATGAATAAGTGTTGGAGCCTAGTAGGATTTCGACGCGGGGTATCGCACGTGACAAAATATATCGTGGTCAACCATCAGGGACGCCAAATTCATAGCCTCTGATTTCCTCGTCAACCGTCGCATCGTGTACCTTTTTCGGTGCTCGGAGTGGACGGAAAACCAGCTGCTATGTCGGCGAGAGTCACTCCTGCAAACCTTTCCAACAGTCGCTGTTCCGCGTCAGCAAACACATCCCTAAGCGTGGCATTCACGGCTTTTTCAATTGCGCATCCCGGCATGTCGTAGGCTGGCCCAACAGCGAAAATGGAAGGCTCGCCGACCGCTCGGTGGATGTCTAGGAGTGTCAGTTCGCCAAGAGGCCGAGCCAGCGTCCATCCGCCACCATGTCCCTTTACGGAACAAACATAGCCCTGGTCTCGCAAGCCCGCCATCGTCCGGCGGATTACAACCGGGTTGGCATCCAGCATGGACGCGATCATATCTGATGTCATCGGGCCGTCGTGACGACCCATATGGATCAGCACATGCAACATGCGAGATAACCGACTGTCCTGTCTCATGCAGCAAATCCCTCTTGCAAAGACCGAAATCTATCCAATCGCAACGCTCTTGTCACATCAAATGTATCATGAGAGTTGACATCGCTGTCTCACGACACTTATGATGTGTCGAGAAAAAGGGAGGTTATGCATGGACAGTGAAATTCATGACGTCATCATCATCGGCGGAAGCTACGCGGGTCTTTCTGCCGCATTGCAGCTTGGTCGTGCCCGACGCAAGGTCTTGATCATTGATGAAGGACTGAGGCGTAATCGGTTCGCCAGCCATTCGCATGGGTTCTTAACTCAGGATGGTGTCGATCCAGCAATCATAACGGCCAAGGCCCGGGCGCAGGTCTTGAAGTATCCAACAGTCCGATGGGTTGCAGCAAGGGCCGACTCCGGTCGAAGACTAGGCGATACCGGTTCGACACATGCTGCTTTCGAGGTTGCGGTTGGCGACACTCGTTACCTCTCTCTGCGACTGCTGCTCGCTTCGGGCGTCAAGGACATCCTGCCGAACATCGAAGGGCTTGCGGAGCGTTGGGGTAGAAGCGTCTTCCACTGCCCATACTGCCATGGCTATGAGCTGAACCAGGGCCAGATAGGCGTGATCGCAGGGTCCGAACTCTCCATGCATCATGCGTTGATGCTGCCCGACTGGGGACCGACAACTCTTTTTCTCAACGGGGCTTTTGAGCCGGATGCAGAGCAACTCGCTGCCCTCAAGGCTCGCAGGGTGACTGTGGAGCGTACCGCAGTGGCAGCGATCACGGGTCATGCCGACGTCCGTCTTCACGATGGGCGTACGCTTAGCTTTGCGGGCATCTTTGCTCTAGCGCCCTTTGAACTGGCTAGCCCCATGGCAGAACAACTTGGATTAGAGATGGACCGAGGCCCACTCGGAGCAGTCATCAAAACCGATCCGATGAAGGAAACGAGCATGCAAGGCGTATTCGCCTGTGGGGATGCGGCACGCATGATGGCTTCGGTAGCGCTGGCTGTAGGGGATGGAAACCTTGCCGGGGCAGGGGTGCACAGATCGTTGATGTTCGGATCGACCTGATGCTGACCATCCATTGTTACGGAGGTTTCTTGTTTGAACTCATCAGGGAGAAGATGAATGCGCCAGAGACATGATCCCTTTGCGAGCCCCGGGATGATCGAGACCTATATCACCGAAACGCCGCGAAAGGTCCCAGGGCTGGCTGATCTGCACCGGATGACCATGCTCCTGCTCAGCGAGTACGCCCAGAATAAAGCTCATATCCTAGTGGTCGGTGCGGGTGGAGGAATGGAACTGGTGGCTTTGGCCAAAGCCCAACCCGAATGGAGCTTCGTTGGCGTCGATCCATCCGCCCCTATGCTGGAACTGGCCCGACGGACCATTAAATCAATCGCAAAAAGAGTTGAACTTATCGAGGGTACTATCAAGGCTGTACCAGCGCACGAATTCGATGGCGCAACATGCCTCCTCGTCCTTCACTTTCTGGACAGACGGGAACGACTCAATACGCTGATCCAAATCCATCAGCGGCTGAAGCCGGGAGCAAAATTGGTCATGGCGCATCATAGTGTTGGAGCCGGCGATGCAGCAATTTGGTTGACGCGCTTGGCTGCGTTTGCTGACCGAGCAAAATTCTCATGGGAAGCGGCCTCTGCTACCGGCACCGCCATAGCGGCAGCCTTGCCGTTGCTTGCTGCATCAGAAGAAGAAACGTTGATGCGTGAGGCCGGTTTTGCGGATGTCGAGCTTTTCTATTCCGCATTTTCGGTCAAAGGGTGGGTTGCAACGGCATAGTTTCTCCCCGATTGAGCCCCCTTCACCGGGCGACTTTGCCATTCAGGCTTGCATTCACACGTACTGGCTGAATGGAGGAGAAGCGCTGTCTTCGCGGCGTCATATTTGCTAGCTTTCCTCCTCAACCAGACCCCTCATTGGCTCGCTGCTGTTCATAGTTGCCGCCGACAACCGCGCGCTGCGGCTGTTTCCGGGTATCATGCTTTTAGGCTGGGGGATCAGAAACGCACAGCATTGCTACCACTGATTGCACAGAAGGAGTTTCCTCCTGCAGAGACAGTACTCGTTGTGCCACAGATCGTCGCTATCGGTCAGGCCGGGTATGCTTTCGCACCGGCGGCGTTCGGGTTGCTGCGTGGGTATGATGGTGCCGACGCAATGGGATCGGCACCGGTTCTTGTCTATGCAGCCGCAATCCAACTTGCCGAGAGGGAGTATGCTTGTGGGGCTGCACCAATAAGCTCGATTGCTCCACGGCGAGCGACTGTCGATCGACGCGAGCTCAAGGCCAGTGTTCAAACCACTGCGCGACAAGGGCACCATGCCTGCGTGTGTTGGCTATGGTGAGCGTTACCTCAAGAGCAACACCCGCGCTTACTCTTTGCATCTTCCATAGGCGGCAGCTTTCAATACCTTCAAAGCATCGTCTGCCAATCGCTCATCATAATCGTAAAAGCGACAGACGCGCCAGACCGGGAGAGCAGGCGCAAATGGAGGAGAAGAGTGTGAGAATACGTATTTACAGTGCGGCATTGGCCGCATTGACAATGGCGATCACGCCCGGTTGGGTGAGCGCCCAAGAGAGTTCCATGCTCGCCAAGGTCAAGGCACGGGGCGAACTCAGTTGTGGTGTCGGCACTGGACTTGCAGGCTTCGCACTGCCTGATTCGGATGGCAACTGGCAGGGTCTAGACACCGACTATTGCCGTGCGCTGGCAGCCGCGGTCATCGGCGATGCCAAAAAGGTCAAATTCGTTCCGTTGACGGCCAAGGATCGCTTCGCAGCAATTCAGGCCGGGCAAGTCGATGTACTCGCGAGGACCACGACTTGGACACTCTCTCGTGACACAGCCAACGGTCTCGATTTTCGCGCGGTCGATTTTTACGACGGACAGGGATTTCTCGTCAGAGCCGATAGCGGCTTGACATCTGCAGCCGAACTCGACGGTGCAAGCATATGCCTAACGCAGGGATCGACGGCCGAGCTAAACACGTCGGACTATTTCCGCACGAAAGGCATGAAATACAAGCCCGTAACTTTTGCTACGAGTAGCGAAACGGTAAAAGCCTATGAAAGTGGGCGCTGCGACAGCTATTCGAACGATTCCTCCGCGCTTTACGGTGAACGTCGCAGAATGGCCGAGCCGGACAAACACGTCGTCCTCCCGGAGATCGTTTCGCGGGAGCCGCTTGCCATCGGTGTTCTGCAGGGCGACAGCCAGTGGTCGGATCTCACAGCCTGGCTTCATTTCGCCCTACTTATCGCGGAGGACAACGGCGTCACCCGCGACAATGTCGATACTTATCTGACGAGCGAAAACCCAGAGATCCGCCGCCTTCTTGGCGTAGAAGGAAATGTCGGTGAACTTCTGGGCGTTAACACGGACTGGGCACTGCGCGCTATTCGCGCGGTGGGCAATTACGGCGAAATGTACGACCGAAATCTCGGTTCGGGTTCACCTTTGAAAATACCGCGGGGCCTGAATGCTCTCTGGAGCAAGGGAGGCCTGCAATACGCTCCCCCGCTTCGATGACCGAAAGGGTCGGAAAAACGATCTATGAGGGCCACAAACGTTAGCCAACAACATCAAAACGATGGGAAATCACATGTTCTCCCGGACACCCACGAAGTCCTCGCGGGGCCCATCGGCCACCGCGAAGGAAATATTGTGGCAGGCGATACTGCTTGTTGCGATTGCCGGCCTGGTGGGGGGCGCGTTATGGAATGCTAGCGGTAGCCTTGCCCAGCAGGGGGTCGCATCCGGATTCGGGTTTCTCGGCCATACCGCCGGCTTTGACATCAGTCAGAGCCTGATCCCGTTTAGCGCAGTTTCGACCTATGGACGCGCCTTCCTGGTCGGTCTGCTGAACACGGTCGAAGTCACCGTAATCGCCATTCCTCTTGCAACTATTTTGGGTTTCACCGTCGGCATCTCCCGGCGATCGTCCAATTGGTTGCTCAACCGTGTGGCGGCCGCCTATGTGGAGGTCTTCAGAAACACGCCTTTACTCCTCCAGCTTCTGTTCTGGTACAATGCCGTATTGGCGGCTCTCCCAGCGAAAGCCTTGGAAAGTCTGCACCTCGGCAACGTTATCTATCTGAACCGTCGCGGACTTGCTCTTCCACAGCCGGTCGTTCAGGATTTCGGCGGCGCCTGGCTCGTCGTCGCTGCAGCAATTGCGGCGCTATTTTTTTTGACCGCACGTCTTGCTCCAATATGGCGGGCACGAACAGGGCACGGTTTTCCGCATCGTTCCATGAACCTGTTGATCCTCTTCAGCCTGCCTTTGGCTTTCTGCCTTGCTATCTACCTGATAACTGGCCGTTCACCGATCCTATTCAATATTCCCGTGATGGGACGGTTCAGCGTGGATGGAGGATGGCAGTTGTTGCCTGAGTTCGTGGCACTTCTCATAGGCCTGATCTTCTATACGGCCTCATCGATTGCCGAAGTGGTCCGGTCTGGCCTGGCGGCTGTACCCAAGGGACAGTATGAGGCGGCCCGTTCGCTTCATCTTCCATCGGGAAAGATAATGCGTAAAGTGATCTTGCCGCAGGCGATACGTGTCATCATTCCACCTCTTACCAACCAGTATCTCAATCTCCTCAAGAACTCTTCACTGGCGGTGGCAATCGGCTATCCCGATCTCGTGCAGATTTTCACCGGGACAGTGTTGAACCAAACTGGTCAGGCAGTTGAGATCGTCTTCATGACCATGGCGGTCTATCTCACCATCTCGCTTCTTACGGCACTCGGGATGAACGTCTATAACCGCCGCATCGCTACGGTGGAAAACTGATGTCATCCGGTACCTATCGACACGAGCCGTTGCTACCCTCGACTTACTGTCAGAGCGACCCTTACCCGCCTGCCCCGCCGCCGCTTGGCGATCGAGGCTGGTTCAGTTGGCTTCGCCGCAACCTGTTTCCCACCTGGCGGCAATCCCTCCTGTCGATTTTGATCTTCTCCCTTCTCGCTGGCACAGCGTGGCAACTGGCTAAGTTCCTGTTGGTGGACGCGGTATGGTGGGGTGACACTGGGGAGGCATGCCGACCCTCGGATGGGCGCCCTGTGGGTGCGTGCTGGGCGTTCATTGCCGATCGCTACAAATACTTCATCTACGGCTCCTACCCTCTCGATCAGCGATGGCGCGTGAACACGTTCTTTATCGCCGGCGGCCTTGGTCTCGCTTATCTGCTGTGGCGGCGTGCTCCGTTCCGGCGATTGGGCCTAACTCTCGTTATTGTTGCCCTTCCGTTAATCGGCTTTATCTTCCTAAGCGGCTGGGACGCGGTGGGGCTGCCGGATGTTCCCACGAATCTGTGGGGCGGACTGATGGTTACTATCGTGGTCGCCGCCGTCGGTATCGCCACCGCCTTGCCGGTCGGGATATTGCTTGCTCTAGGGCGTCGCTCACATTTGGTGATCGTGCGGTGGTTGAGCATCGGATTGATTGAGTTGCCGCGCGGCGTCCCTTTGGTGACGGTGCTTTTCATGGCAAATACGATGCTTCCGCTTTTCCTCCCGCCCGGCCTCAATCCCGACAAGTTGGTGCGGGCTCTGGTTGGTATCACTTTCTTTGCGGCGGCATATCTTGCGGAAATCATTCGTGGTGGGCTGCAAGCCATCCCGCGAGGGCAGTATGAAGCGGCATCGGCATTAGGCTTCGGCTACTGGAGGACCATGGTTCTCATCACTCTACCGCAAGCCCTCAAGGTCGCCGTTCCGAATATCGTCAGCATTAATATCGGCCTCTTCAAGGACACATCGCTCCTTCTGATCGTCGGGATATTCGACTTCCTGTCAACCGTCGAAACGGCGCGCATCGATCCCCGATGGGCAGCGCCCACGATCAGTACGACCGGTTATGCATTTGCCGCGATTGTATATTTCAGTTTCTGTTTCGGCATGTCGCGTTACGGCGCTCTGATCGAACGTCGATTGTCTCGTGATCATGGAAGGTGATATAATGGTCGCGACCGAAACACCTATCCCAGTCACATCTTTCGCCGTGCAGGTTCGTGAACTCTCCAAATGGTTTGGAAACTTTCAGGTTCTGAACCGTATTGACCTCGATATTTCCGTTGGTGAGAAGGTCGTTATTTGTGGCCCGTCCGGATCAGGCAAGTCCACGCTCATTCGTTGCATAAATCAGCTCGAACCTTTCGAGAGCGGTCGCCTTCATGTCCATGGCGTGGAGATGTCTGATGCGCGAAAGAATGTGCAAATGGTAAAGCAACAGATCGGCATGGTATTTCAGCACTTTAACCTGTTTCCTCATCTGAGCGTCATGGAAAACTGCGTTCTGGGACCGATGACGGTCAGGGGATTGTCGCGGCGGCAAGCAGAGGATATTGCCGATCATTATCTCGCGCGGGTCCGAATTTCCGAACAGGCATTTAAATATCCCGGCCAGCTTTCGGGCGGCCAGCAGCAGCGCGTGGCCATCGCCAGAGCCCTCTGCATGGAGCCAAAAATTCTGCTCTTTGATGAACCGACCTCCGCGCTCGATCCGGAGATGGTGAAAGAGATCCTGGATACCATGACGGATTTGGCAAGAGACGGCATAACGATGATCTGCGTTACCCACGAGATGGGCTTTGCGCGGCAAGTCGCCGACAGAGTGATCTTCATGGACAAGGGGCAGATCGTGGAGGTTAACAGGCCGGATGTATTTTTCAAACTCCAGTCCAATGAACGCACCCGGCAGTTTCTGGCGAACCTCGTTCGTTGACCGATCACCACGATTATAGTCCCCAGATGCGTGCCATCGCGTTGGGGTGTTGCTTTCAAGGCAATGCTTGCATTCAAAAGCTGCTGCTTCCGCAAAAACCCATCGCCCGATAGAGGCCATATCGTGTTTGGCGCAAACTTGGGGGTGGATCGTGCGAATACTTGTAGCGGGGTTTGAACATGAGACGAACACGTTCGCGCCTTCCAAGGCCCACTACCGGAACTTCCTCAAAGGAGAAGGGTATCCGGCGCTGAGGCGCGGAGCCGAACTTTATGAGTTGCAAGAGATCAACCTCGGTGCGGGTGGCTTCATCAAGGCGGCGTTGTCCGCTGGACACGAGCTCATCCCCGTCGTCTGGGGTGGCGCGAGCGCGTCCGCCCATGTGACGACTGCTGCTTTCGAGCAGATTTTCGGCGAGATTGCCGAAGCGGCAAGGAAGCATTCCTATGACAGTGTTTTCATCAATCTCCATGGCGCCATGGTCACAGAGGCACATGACGACGGGGAAGGTGAAATACTGGCAAGGCTGCGCTCGATCATAGGTTCGGATGTTCCTCTAGTCGCGTCCTTGGACCTACACGCCAATGTCACTGCAAAAATGATCGATCTTGCAGACGGCCTGATCGCCTACCAGACTTATCCGCATCTCGACATGGCGGATACCGGAGCCAAGGTCCTCGAACTGCTCCATGAATACCGAGTGTCGCCGACGCCCTGGTTCAAGACATTTAGCAGGCTCCCCTTTCTCATTCCGATCAACGGGATGTGCACGTTGGTCGATCCGGCCCGTCGCGTTTACGAAAGGCTGCGGGAACTTCAGAAAGGCGACGTTATTTCTCTGTCTTTCGCCCCGGGCTTTCCCGCCGCCGATTTTCCCGAATGCGGACCCACCGTTTGGGGCTATGGGCGCGATCGGCACGCCGTTGAAGACGCCGTCTCAACGCTTGTCGATATGATCGTTGCCGAAGAGAAGAACTGGCGGGTAGATTTTCTCTCCCCACGCGACGCCGTGGAGCAGGCCATGAGAATTACTGCGGACGCTCGGAAGCCGGTGGTCATCTCCGATACCCAAGACAATCCCGGTGCGGGTGGTGACGGGAACACGACCGGAATGCTGAAGGCATTGTTGGACTGTGGAGCGGCCAATGCTGCAATCGGTGTGTTCTACGACCCCGCAGCATTCGAGGCTGCACGCGAAGCCGGCGTCGGCACTGACATAACCATAGCGCTGGGCGGCACATCGGATGTGGAGGGCGATTCGCCTCTCTGTGGCACGTTCCATGTCGATTTCATCGGCGATGGGACCTGCACGTTCGAGGGGCCGATGTTCCATGGCAACAAGGTCGACCTGGGAGGTGTAGCCTGCCTTCGCATCGCAGGTGTCAGCATCGTCGTTAGCCCGACCAAGGCCCAGATGTTTGATAGGGTGCTTTATCGGATCGCTGGCATCGAACCCGAAACGAAATCCATACTCGTCAACAAGAGCTCCGTGCATTTTCGAGCTGATTTCACAGAAATAGCGGCAGCCATTATCGTAGCCAAGGCGCCAGGGCCTATGAAGGCCGATCCCGATGATCTGCCATGGACGAGGTTGGCAGAAGGAATGCGCACTTCGCCCATGGGACCGGCGTTTTCCAGTTTGATTTCAGAGGATTGATCAGATGCAGAATGTCGAAGCTGCTCCGCTGAAGCGCAATCCGGACAGTATATATTTTCTGATGGACGAACCGGCGCTGCGCCGTCGTGGTAATCTCAAGTGGTCCACCTATGGGGAAGATGTCCTTCCGGCATTTGTGGCCGAGATGGACTATGCGGCGGCGCCAGCGATCGCCGATGCTCTGTCACGAATAGCGACTGCTCAACAATACGGGTACCCGGCAAGAAACGGATCTCGCACGCCGGCCTCTGTGGCATTGCTCTATGCTGAACGCATGAGCAGGATTTTCGATTGGCGTCCGGACCCGGAAAATGTTGTCGTCGTTTCCGATCTCGTGCAAGCAATTTTCACAACCATACTGGCGTTTTCGCAAACAGGCGATGGCGTTGCGGTCCAGGAACCTTGCTATCCGCCATTTCGAGACGCGATAGTCTCGACCGGGCGCGTTTTTACCCCCGTCGGAACCGTGGACGACGGAAATCGTTTATCCATCGATTTCGACAACCTCACCAATACCATCGGACCCCAGACACGCCTGCTTGTGCTGTGCAATCCACACAATCCGACGGGAGGCGTGCTCGATCGCCAGGACCTGGAAAAACTGGCGGAGTTCGCTCTGGCTCGCGATCTGCTCATCATTTCGGACGAGGTGCACTGCGAGATTACCTTCGATCAGTTCCGGCATGTTCCCATTGCCTCCCTTGGCAAGGAAATAGCAAGGCGAACGATCACTCTGGGTTCGGCGGCGAAATCATTCAATACGGCGGGCCTGAAATGCGCGTTTGTTCACTTTGGCACTGCGGAGTTACGCGATCGCTATCTCAAGTCCTTCCCGCGCAGAGTGATTGTCCCGGGACATGTCATGGGTATCGATGCGACGATTGCAGCTTGGGAGCGCAGCCATCAATGGCAGCATGATGTACTGTCATATCTGGCCGACATGCGCGGCCTGCTCATGCAAAGGTTGCAAAAGGACCTGCCGGAACTCCGGGTCTATGCACCCGAAGGCACGTACATGGCGTGGCTCGACTGCAGCGCACTTGGATTACCCTTGCCGGCCTACGATTTCTTTCTGGGCGAAGCGCACGTAGCCCTAAGCGCCGGGCAGACGTTTGTGACAGGCGGTGAGGCCTTTGCAAGGCTGAATTTTGCGACATCGGAAACGATACTCAGCGAGATTCTGGAGCGCATGACCCATGCAGTACGCACTCGCGGCTAAGTTCGTGTGCCAAGGCCGCATGGCTGGGCACCTCTGCCGGATTGGCAAACGCCGGGCGACGGTCGCGCCATTTAATTCGCCTTGAGAAGGAGACATGGGTATGAATGAAATCACAATCGATCTTGCAGGTGTTCTTGCGGCCGTGGACAAGAGAGCGGCTCGTTATTCCCGGCTGGCCGACGAGATCTGGGAATTTGCCGAATTGGGGTTCTCCGAAAGTCGCTCCAGCAAAGCCCAGATGGACGTGCTGGCAGCTGAAGGCTTCAAGATCACGGCGGGCATCGGCGGATTGCCCACTGCCTTTGTCGCGGAACGTGGCAAGGGCAAGCCGGTGATTGGTCTCCTGGGCGAGTTCGATGCTCTGGCGGGGATGAGCCAAGTCGCGGGCTCGGCGAAAGAGGAGTTTCTTCATCCAGGCATGGCCGGCCACGGTTGCGGGCACAACCTGCTTGGCACCGGATCGGCGCTTGCCGCGGCAGCCGCAGCAGAAATACTTGAAGCCATGGGCATTCCAGGCACCATTCGCTACTACGCCTGCCCGGCGGAAGAGGGTGGCGGCGGAAAGGCTTTCATGGCCCGCGCCGGGGTCTTTGACGATCTCGATGCCGCCTTTTCGTGGCATCCGGCCCCAACGTCCTCCGCCCACATGAGCCGGACCAACGCCTTTTTGCAAATACGGGTCATTTTTCGCGGACATGCCTCGCATGCGGCCCTAACGCCGCATCTCGGACGAAGTGCTCTCGATGCCGCCGAACTGATGAATGTCGGCTGCAACTACCTGCGCGAACACATCGAAGATGGCGAGCGTATCCATTACGCCTATCGTGATGCTGGAGGAATTGCCGCAAACGTCGTCCAGTCTAGAACAGAGCTCGCCTACATCGTAAGGTCGCGTACCATCGAAGGTTTGAATGCCCTCGTGGCGCGCGTCGAGCAGGTTGCGCGCGGGGCGGCGATGATGAGCGGATCCCAAGTTGAATTCTCGATCGAATCGGGAATGTCGCCGTATCAACCTAATCTGGCTCTGACCACGATGATGCACGAGCAGTTCATCGCGCTTGGCGCACCTGACTTCGATGAGAAGGATTTGGCAGCGGCAGTCGCGTTCAATGATCCGGATTATCAAGGCAACCGCGCGCTGGACGGCGATATAGCTCCGCTTGCGGATCACGTCGGCAATTCGCTCGGGTCGACAGACGTGGGCGATGTTTCAGTTGTGATCCCGCTGGCGCAGATTTGGGTCGCCAGTTTCGCGCGCAGCACGGCCTTTCATTCGTGGCAACTCGTCTCACAGGGGAAATTGCCGGCTGCACATAAGGGGATGTTCCAGGCTGCGAAGGTTATGACTGCTTCCGTGTTACGCGCAATCAAAGATACTGATTTGCTTGAACAGGCGAAACAGGAACATCGTAACCGCAATGCCGGGGGGGGATACGTCTGCCCGATCCCTGACGAGGTCCTGCCACCACTGCCGCAAGGTTAGTGGCAGTTTTTCCGATAGGATTGGTGTTGCCCAACAGGCAACACCATTGTGTTCCGTTTACGGTTTTACGTCTCAGGCCTTTGTGCTTACGTTAGCTCCAAAGAATAGGCATCGCCCCTATCGAGAGCGATAAGCCAACAACGGGTGGAGCGACGATGACAGGGACGAGACGTGAATTCCTGCAGCACACGGCGGCGTTTGCACTACTTGCATCAAGCGCAAATCGAGCCTCGGCGCAGTCCAGGCCCAATGTGTTGCGGTTTGTCCCTGCCGGAAATCTTTCGTCGATAGATCCGATCGTCACAAGCGGATATCCAATCCGCAATCATGGCTATTTGGTTTATGACACCTTGTTTGCGGAAGACGAAAACTTTGAAATTCAGCCGCAGATGGTGGATAAGGCGGAGGAAGGCGACGACAGCCTCGCCTACACGTTCTCGCTGCGGCCCGGATTGAAATTTCATGACGGCGCACCGGTGCGCGCGCAGGATTGCATCGCGAGCATTAAACGTTGGGGGGGTAAGGATGGCCTCGGACAATCCCTGCTCGAGGCTACGGACAAGCTCGAAGCCGTTGATGACAATACGATCCGCTTCACGTTGAAATCCCCCTTCCCGCTCATCTACGTTGCACTCGGTAAATCTTCCACGCCGGTGTGTTTTATCATGCCCGAGCGCATCGCCGGCGCTACGGACAGCAAAACGCAGATCACTGACGCCACCGGATCCGGCCCGTATCGCTTTCTACCGAACGAGTGGGTACCGGGCAGCAAAGCCGCCTATGAAAGATTCGACGGTTATATTCCTCGCGAGGAAACGCCGAGCGGCATTGCTGGCGGCAAACAGGTCAATTTCGATCGTGTCGAGTGGCTCATTATCCCCGATCAATCAACAGCGGTCGCGGCACTAAAGCGTGGCGAAATCGACTGGTTCGAAAAACCCGATCTCAACCTTGTCGAGCTTTTGAGAGGCGATCCTAATGTCGTGGTCGGCGATTATGATCCCTACCAGGGGACAATGTTGCGCTTCAACCAACAGCAAAAACCCTTCAACAACGTGAAGGTTCGTCAGGCGGTGATGGCCGCCATCAACCAGGAAGACGTACTCGTCGCCATGGTCGGAGAAGGCAATTACGAAGTTTGCAAGTCGTTCTTCTTCTGCGGCACTCCGATGTCTTCGGGCACCGGATCGGACGTGATGAAGGGCGATCTGGAACTGGGCAAAGCCCTTTTAAAGGACGCTGGTTATGCCGGCGAGAAAGTGGTCCTCATTTCGGCCACCGACATCCCGTGGATCTATTCAGCCAGCCTCGTCGTCGAGCAGCTTCTGCGCAATATTGGCATGACGGTCGAAGTCCAGACCATGGATCTTGGTACCTATTTCACGCGTCGAAATTCGACGGAGCCGGTTGAAAAAGGCGGCTGGAGCGCCCTTGTCTCGGGTGCTGGGTCGGTTGATTTCCTCAGCCCGGCGCAACATCTCGCTCTACGCGGCAACGGTCTTGCCGCATGGCCTGGCTGGCCGGATGATGCCAAGCTGGAATCCCTTCGGACGGATTGGATGAAGGCGACATCCCAAGACCAGCGAAAGAAGATAGCAAGTGATGTCGAAGCGCATGCATTTCAGTCGGTACCCTATGTACCACTTGGCCAGCGTTCCCAGATTACCGCTTATCGCAAGACCGTAAGCGGGATTGTAAAGTCGCCTGCCCCGCTCTTTTGGAACGTCCAGAAGACTGCCTGAGGCGGGACAGTTCTCTGCGATACAGGACAGGCGGCGCCCTGCGCGGCCATCCCGACTTATCTATGAAAATTGAGAGGGTATCCGTGGTCGAAACTGTATTATCCGTTCGGGATCTGGAAGTCGCATTTCTGTCGGGGCACGGCCGATCACAGGTGGTTAACGGCATTTCGTTCGACGTCAATCCGGGTGAAACGCTCGCCATCGTCGGCGAAAGCGGCTCCGGCAAAAGCGTGACGAGCCTCGCCATCACACGCCTGCTCGATACCCGATCAAGCGAGGTTAAGGGCCAGATCCTGCTTAATGAGCGCGATCTCACCGTGCTGCCGGAGCGGGAGATGCGCAAGGTACGCGGCGGCGAGATCGGGATGATCTTCCAGGAACCGATGACGAGTCTCAACCCCGTCCTCCCGGTGGGCAGGCAATTGTCGGAAACGCTCGTCTTGCACCGCAAGATGTCGGTCTCCGAAGCACGAGCAGAGACAGTGCGGCTCTTCGACCGCGTCAGCATACCGGCGGCCGCCACTCGTCTGGATGATTTTCCTCACCAGTTTTCAGGCGGCATGCGCCAGCGCGTCATGATCGCCATGGCGCTTGCCTGCCGGCCTAAATTGCTGATCGCCGATGAACCGACCACGGCGTTGGATGTGACGATCCAGGCGGAAATATTGCAATTGCTGCGCCAGTTACAGGCAGAAGAACAGATGTCCATCCTGTTCATCACCCATGACATGGGAGTGGTTGCAGAGATTGCGCATCGAACACTCGTCATGTTTCGAGGCAATTTGGTTGAGCACGGGGACACCGTGGATATTTTCCACGAACCGAAGAACAATTATACGCGTACACTATTAGCGGCGGTGCCGAGGCTTGGATCGATGACAGGCACATCGGAGCCTGCACATTTCGTACTTCCTTTACAGGATCAGCAGGCCCTTCCCCCGCAAACGCCGGAGACTTCTAGCACACGCAAGCTGACAATCGAGAAGGCTGCGACCGTTCTGGAGGTTAGAGACCTGGTCACCCGCTTCGACATCAACAATGGTTTCCTGGGTAGGCTCGGCGGGCGGGTCCACGCGGTCGAAAACATCTCCTTCAACCTGAAGGCAGGCGAGACCTTATCCGTTGTTGGGGAATCCGGATGCGGCAAATCCACGACCGGCCGGTCGATCATGCGGCTCGAGCACCCACTGAGCGGCGAAATCGTCGTCGATGGCCAGGATCTCATGAAATGCTCGGCGGCCGAACTGCGCAAGGCTCGGACGAAGATGCAGATGATCTTCCAAGATCCTTATGCAAGCCTCAATCCTCGAATCCGGATAGGCGATGCCATTGCTGAGCCGATGCTTCTGCACGGAATGACAAGCAGACGCGAATCCAAGGATCGCGTCGCGCAGTTGCTCCGGGAGGTGGGGCTTTTGCCGGATATGATGAGACGGTTCCCACATGAATTCTCAGGCGGCCAGCGTCAACGCATTTCGATCGCACGCGCTCTGGCTGTCCGACCGAAACTCATCATCGCGGATGAGGCAGTGTCGGCGCTTGACGTATCGGTCAAGGCGCAGGTGGTGAACCTGATGCTCGACCTTCAGAAGGGAATGAATTTGTCCTATCTCTTCATCTCCCACGATATGGCGGTGGTAGAACGGATCAGTCATCGTGTCGCCGTGATGTATCTGGGAGAGATTGTCGAAATCGGACCTCGAGCCTCGATCTTCGGCAATCCCACGCATCCCTATACGAAGCGTCTGTTGTCAGCAGTTCCGGTGCCTGAGCCGCGCGAGCGCGGGAAGCGTCCCGCGCCTCCGATCCGCGAACTGCCCTCGCCGATCAGGCCGCCGAACTACATCGCCCCCAAGCGCGAGTATCGGGAGGTCTCGGTCGGCCACGTCTGCCAGGAGTGGGATCGATCTGAGTGGGCACAGTGATTGATGCCTTCTGAGGCAAGTCGTTTAAATTTCAGGTTTGGGAGAGATCCGTTTGAAAGTCTTCATTTCCACTCTCGCGACAGAAACCAACACGTTTTCGCCTTTTCCATCCGTGCGAGAATCGTTCACCACCCGTGAGTATTTTCGCGGCGACGGAGGACTGCGCGCGCCGGTGCTTGGCAACATTCCGTTGATCGAATGGCGTCGTCTGGCGACCTCGGACGGGGATCAGGTGGTAGAAAGCATATGCGCTTTCGCGGCTCCTGCGGGCAAGACGCAACGAACCGCCTATGAAGGATTGCGGGACGAAATCCTGGAGGATCTGCAGAAAGCGTTGCCGGTGGACAAGGTGTTGCTCTTCCTGCATGGCGCCATGGTGGCTGAAGGCTATGACGATTGCGAGGGTGATATCATCGCAAGGGTTCGAGAGACCGTCGGACCATCGGTGCCGATCGGCGTCGAGATAGACCTCCATTGCCACCTGACGGAGCTGATGCGCACCAAGGCGGATATCATTGTCGCCTTCAAAGAATATCCCCATACTGATATCGCCGAAAGGGCGAGAGAGGTCTACGACCTCGTGGGCCGCACGCTCGCAGGAGAAATCAGGCCCGTAATGGCACTGGAAGACTGCCGGATGATCGGCGTCTGGCGTCCGCCGACCGAACCAATGCGATCCTTCGTCACACGCATGTCCGAGGCGGAGGGCCACGACGGAATACTCTCGGTCTCCTTCGGGCACGGCTTTCCATGGGCTGATGTAGCGGACGTTGGGGCTAAAATGCTCGTTGTGGCCGACAACGATATGAAAGCTGCGGTAAAGACCGCCGAGCGATTTCGTCAAGAATTGTGGGATATCCGGGATTTAGCGGCCCAGCGCTACGATACGGTCGAAGAGGCAATCAGTGCCGCTCTCTCGTCCTCTGCGGCACCAATCGTGTTTGCCGATGTCGCAGACAATGCGGGTGCGGGCGCGGCCGCAGACAACACTAATATTCTGCGCGGCTTGATTGATAGAAAAGTGGAAAACGTCGCTATCGGGTGCTTTTGGGACCCCGTTGCTGTTCAGATGTGCCTGGAAACCGGTGTTGGTGGAGAACTCGACCTTCGCGTCGGTGGCAAGATGGGGCCGCAGTCCGGCGACCCGGTGGACCTGCGCGTCACTGTCATGGGCATCAAGCGGGACCATTCACAGCCCGCGCTGAGCGGCGGGCGCATGAGCCTCGGGACCGGGGTGTGGGTAAACGGCGCGGAAATTGACATCGTTCTCACCTCGACCAGACTTCAGACTCATTCGCCCGAGGCCTTCACGGCCCTCGGATGTGAATTGACTGACAAGAAGATAATCGTGGTCAAGTCGATGCAGCATTTCCTGACTGGCTTTGGACCTCTGGCTGCGGAGGTCCGTTACGTGGATGCCGGCGGATCGGCCTCGACAAAGTTCGCAACCCTCCCTTACTCGAAGAAACGCCAGCCCTACTGGCCAGCCTCTCTCGACCCGTTTCAGGCAAATGCCGGCTATTCCCAAGAGGAGGTCAGATAAAATGGTTGAAGTAAGCGAACCGAACTCAGGAGCGAGCCGATGATATCCTTCCTTGCACGGCGGATTCTCGCCGCTCTTCCGGTCATGTTTCTCGTTGCGCTAATCGCATTTTCTTTGCTTTATTTCGCTCCCGGCGATCCGGCTGCGGTTATCGCGGGGGACATGGCGCAGCCCGCCGACATCGAGGCAATTCGGGAAACGCTCGGTCTCAATCAACCTTTCCACGTGCGGCTCGGTATCTTTCTCTGGAATACTTTCCGAGGAGATCTGGGAATTTCAATTTTCTCCCACAAGCCCGTGACCGCGTTGATTGCGCAGCGCCTTGAGCCGACCTTGTCGTTGGCAGTCCTGACGATCATCATATCGATAGCGGTCGCGGTTCCGCTCGGCACGCTTGCCGCATGGCGGGCCAGAGGCCTAATTGACCGGATAGCAATGGCAATTGGGATTTTGGGGTTTTCGGTTCCGGTATTCATCATCGCCTATCTGATGATCTGGTTCCTCTCGGTCAAACTCGCCTGGTTTCCGGTTCAAGGCTACACGCCGTTGGCAACGAGCTGGTCGGGTTGGTTTTACAATCTTATCCTTCCAGCGCTTTCGCTAAGCACGGTCTATATTGCTCTGATCACGCGCATCACGCGAGCGAGCGTTATTGAGGTGCTTTCGCAGGATTATATTCGCACCGCCCGTTCCAAAGGACTGAGTGAACATGTCGTGTTATTGCGCCATGCCTTGAGAAATGCCGCAGTCCCCATCGCCACGATCGTGGGAATTGGTATTGCGCTGCTGATGGGCGGCGTGGTTGTCACCGAGACAGTGTTCGCTATTCCTGGTCTCGGCCGACTACTGGTCGATGCAATCCTGCAACGCGATTATCCGGTTATCCAGGGCGTGCTCATTCTACTGTCGGCGATCTACGTAGCGGTAAATCTCCTGGTGGACATCAGCTATGCCATTTTCGATCCCAGAATCAGAAACTGATCCCATGACTGTAATCCTAGAAAACACACCCTCACGCTATGCGCTCTGGAATCGATTTGTGCACCAGAATCTATCCGTAGTCGTCGGCGGCATTTTGCTTTTGAGCGTGATCCTGATCGCTCTTGTCGGACCGATTATCTACACGGTTGACCCAAATGCTATTTCCCCGCTGAGGAGATTGAAGCCCCCGTCCTCACTTTATTGGTTCGGCACCGATGCGCTTGGTCGCGATCTTTTCGCCCGCGTGATTGCAGGTGGTCGTGTTTCCCTGCTCGTCGGGGTGTCCGTATCCGTGTTGTCGCTCGCATGCGGAATCCTTCTCGGCCTCGTATCGGGTTTCTTCAGGTCGGTGGATGCCATTATGAGTCGTGTCCTCGAAGCCTTCATGGCAATACCGGCCGTTCTCTTGGCCATCGCCCTGATGGCGCTGACGACAGCCAGCGTCGGCAACGTCATCATCGCATTGACGATTTCGGAGATACCGCGGGTCACCCGTCTGATGCGTTCCGTCGTCTTCACTTTGCGCGGCCAGCCTTTCGTTGAAGCGGCAATAGCGTCAGGTGCTCCGATCCACCACATCCTTTTCAGGCATATCCTGCCCAACACTCTGGCCCCGCTGATAGTTCAGGGAACCTTCATCTGTGGTTCCGCCATTATCGTCGAGTCGATCCTGAGCTTCATCGGCGCAGGCACGCCATCGTCTATCCCGACATGGGGCAATATCATCGCTGACGGGCGGACGTTCTTCCAGATCTATCCCCATATGATCTTCTTTCCCGCCGTGTTCCTGTCGATCACCGTGCTAAGCATCAATCTCATAGGCGACGGATTGCGGGATTATTTGGATCCGCGCATGTCGCGGAATATTTAAACGGACTGGACGGCCCCGGAGAAGCTCCGGCGCTTTGTCTCGAAAGGATGTTGGCGAGAGAATGCGGGAACTCAATGAGCGCCGACTACGCTATTTCTACAATGTTGCGCTGCATGGCTCCATCCGCCGGGCAGCCGATGAGTTGAACACCGCCCCTTCAGTCGTGACGCGGCAGTTAAAACTGCTTGAGGAGGAGATGGGCGTCAAGCTGTTTGAGCGCGACGTCTCTGGCAGTAAACCGACTGATGCCGCACAGTTCCTGCTCGACTACTGGCATTCTTCCCGTTCGCTTATGGAGATCCTCGAAGAGCGTATCGCTGAGACCCGGGCGCTCAAGCGCGGAAAGGTTTATATCTCAGTTTCTGAGGGGTTCCTGGTTGATTTTGTCGACAATGTCGTCAAGCCATTCAACAGGGACTTTCCCAAAATAGAGCTTTCGGTGAACGTGCTTTCAGTCGGAGACATCGTAGATCAGGTCGCGTCGGATATCGCGCATCTCGGAATTGTCTATAACCCTCCGAAGGTCAGCTATATCCGCTCGTTCCTGCATGTCGATGTGCCTATCAAGCTTTTTGTCAGCAATGATCACGAACTCGCCAAAACAACCGAGCCAATCACGCTGGCCCGCGCCCTGTCGTACCCAATCGCTAAAATGCCGAACAATTTCGGGCTTGGTCGCACCACTGAACTTCTGGCCGATTCAAAGCGCATTCCTCTGAACGTCGTGTTCTCCTCGAATTCCTCCCGAGCCATCGCCCACTTCATCTGCAACGGCACGGCCGTTGCGTTTCTTGGTCCGCGCTATGTCGCGGCCGAGTTCGGTAGTGGTGAATTGAAAGCGCTCGAGATTGACCATCCGTTGCTGACCGAAAACCAGGCGAATGTCATTGCGCGATCTGGCCGGACGCCGACAAAGGCGATGACCACGATGATCGATTATATTCGACGACATTCCAAAATCTTCGGTCGATGTTGAACCCACCGGAGGCAGTGCCCATAGGGCAACATGCTGGCGTAACGTTTGCGCATATCGTCGCCACCTGCCGCTTGCTACCTTCCCGGTTGGGACCGGTCCCATCCGGAACCCGATACAATTTCGAGGAGGTAAACACGTGACGTCAGGGCATGGCATTGAAATCGAAACGTTGACACCGGAGGCATTCGCGCCTTTCGGACGTGTCTTTCACCCGCACGAGATCCCGGACTTCGACTTGCCGACGAAAAGTGTTCACAGATTCCCTTGGCAGTGCGACGGGCCGCTCATTCTGCAACTCATCAGCTTCAAGCCGCAGCCCTTCAAGGTCCATAAGATCGAGAGACACTTCCATGTAACAGAATCCCGCATGCATATCGGTGGATCTCCCACGGTGATTGTTGTAAGCGAGCCGGCGGAAGAGGTGCCTACGCCGGCGAAGTTGCGGGCATTTCGCCTCGATCGCCAAGGCATTATGTTTAAGCTGGGCACCTGGCATGCGGTCGATGCCTACCCCCTGGGAAACGAACCGGGACTATTCCTCTTCCTTTCGGATAAGGAGACGCAGAGCGAGCTCTTCGACAATCCAGTTGCCGAACCGAAGCGAAGCATCATCCGAACATATGACGAAAATCCGCCGGAAATTTTGGTGGACTGATATGAACGACCGCTCTCCATTTTCCCGTGCAGACCGGCTCCTCGGGATCGAGGTGTCGGGTATCGTGCGGATTTCGGAAGCCGCCGCACTGTTGAGGGCAGAAGGAAAACACGTCATTGATCTGGGGGTCGGCGAGCCTGACTTCCCTACTCCTGAACATGTCGTGGACGCAGCGTTTCAAGCGGCACGAAACGGCAAGACGCGTTACACCGCCAATTCGGGCACCCCAGAATTGCGCGCCGCTATCGGGAAGCGCCACGACGCAACCGAAAAGGAAGTGCTCGTCAGTACGGGAGCGAAGCAGGTCATTTTCAATGCCTTAATGGCAACGTTGAATGTTGGTGACGAGGTTATTTTCGCAGCGCCTTTTTGGACCACGTACATGGACATGGTGCAGATCGTCGGCGGCCGCGCGGTGGTGGTGCAGACCGCAGACACGGGATTGAAGATCACCCCGGAACAGCTCGAGAACGCGATTACAAAACGAACTCGTTGGCTGCTGCTCAACAATCCCGGCAATCCCTCAGGAGCTGTTTATCGGCCGGATGAACTGGTTGCGCTGGCGGATGTCTTGAGACGTCATCCGCAGATCGCCGTTATGAGTGACGAAATCTATCGCGAGATCAGCTACGCTCCTTTTGTCAGCTTGCGCGACGCAGCTCCCGACCTCAGGGAAAGGATGCTCGTCGTTGATGGAGCATCAAAAGCCTATGCCATGACCGGCTGGCGTATGGGTTGGGGCGTCGGTCCGCAGTCCCTGATCGGAAACATGGCGATCGTTCAGGGTCAATCGACATCATGCGCGTCGTCGATCTCGCAGGCGGCCGTGCTTGCAGCTCTGACCGGCCCGGACGATTACCTTGCCGAGCGGTGTCGTTCGTTTCGGGATCGCTCGCTGTTTCTTATCGAGAAGCTGCGGGCTACCCGACTATTTGACTGCGCTGCGCCGGACGGCGCCTTTTATCTTTTCCCGCGCTGTGCACGTGCTTTGGGTATGAAGCAGCCTGATGGCAAGGTCATCGCAACCGACGACGATGTCAGTCGCTACCTGATGCAGGAGGCGCACGTGGCCGTCGTGCCGGGTGGGTTGTTCGGCAGTCCCGGACATTTGAGGATATCCTACGCGTTAAAACAGGATGAATTGGCAGATGCCTGCCGGCGGATTGCTGAGGCGTGCGGAAGGCTTACGCCCTTTTAAAAGCGGCCTCTCGGTGTTGATGGTCCGATCTGAGGGCGCCGGAATTTCAGATTTCGGCGCCCACATTACCATCGTTCAGATGATTGCGATGACAGCCTCGACCTCGATCTGGGCATTCAACGGCAACGCGCCTACCTGATAGGTCGCCCGGGCAGGATAAGGTGCGGTAAACATCTGGCCATATGCGGCATTTATGTCCGCAAATCGCGAAAGGTCGGTAACGAGCACCGTCGTCTTGAGACAATGTGCCATGGATGTGCCGGCAGCTTCGGCAATCGCCTGGATGTTTGTCAGGCATTGCTTGACCTGTTCGGCAGGATCATCGGAGGAAATCTTGCCGGTCAATGGATCGATCGGTAACTGCCCCGACACAAAGAGTAGCCCGCCGTGAACTCTGGCTTGCGAATAGGGACCAATGGCGGCAGGCGCCCGATCCGTTGTAATGACGTTTGAATTGGACAAAGATGACTCCCATGCAGATTATGCGTATGCAGCTTGCAACACGAACGAAATTGAGGAGGGCCGGGCTCTGCTTCCTGCCCGGCCATCCCGAAGAACTGCTATCGGCTCAAGCTTTCTGCAGGTTCCAGGCGATCGGGATCGGCGCCTTCAGCATGCCAGTAATCGTTTTGCGTCTGGCTGAAGGCGTTTTGAATTGGCCGAGCGGCACGAATGGCACGGTCGCGAAGGTTCGCATTTCGATCTTTCGTGCGACGGAAGCCCTCACATCGTCCGTTCCTGCCTGAATCCAGTCGAAACGCAGTGCTTCAAGATCCGGATCTGTTGGCCAGCCCGGCCAAGTCGTCTTGCCGGTGGCCTGAAGTCCGAGATGAGTTGATGGATCAAGAATATCCGTGACGCTCCAGCCCGCATGGAAGATCGACCAGCCACCCTTGTCAACCGTATCCATGTTGGTTCGCCGGGTATAGAACGTGCCCAGATCCATCGCTTGGAGCTCGACATTCATACCGAGGCTCTTGAGAAGAGCTTCGGTGACCAGATTAGCGTTGTACAGCCACACAAGGTCGGTGGGTGCGAGCAACACGATCTTCTCGCCGTTATAACCGGCCTCCTTGATCAACTGAGCCGCTGTCTCGACATTGCCGGTCATTGCCTCGCCACCAGCGCCGGTGGATGACGGCGTGCCGCAGAAGAACATCGACTTGCATTCGTTGTAGAGAGCCGGATCACCTGCTTCCGCCGCAAGATAATCCAGTTGACTGACCGCCATCATGATCGCCTGGCGTATCTTCACGTTGTCGAAGGGGGGATGAAGATGGTTGAAGCGGATGCAGGTTACGTACCCGAAGTCATCGAAAGGCGTCAGGTCGATCTGCGATTCATTCTGAAGCAGTGGCAGGAGATTGGTGTCCGGGTTGTGATACCAGTCTATCTCTCCGCGAACGGCCGCGGCCGTCGCGGTCGCGGCATCCGGAATGATGTGCCACTCATATCGGTCGATATAGACCTTCTTGCCGCCGGTCGTGCCGCTTGGTTGCTCGTTGCGCGGAACGTAGCCGTCGAATTTCGCATAGACGGCGCGGTTGCCAGGCACCCACTCATCTGCCACGAACCGGAAGGGACCGGATCCGATTGCCTCGGTGATCGACGTGTTCGCATCCGTGTTGGCAATCCGCTCTGGCATAATGAAAGGCGCAGGTCCTCCAACCTTGCCGAGTGCTTCTGGCACGAGACCGAAGGATGACTTGAAGCGGAACCGCATGGTCTTGTCGTCGACCGCCGATACCTCGTCGGCGAGTGTGAACATCCGCTGACCCAAAGGGTCCTTCTGGCCCCAGCGCCGCAGGCTTGCAACGCAATCCGTCGCACGGACGGGCTCGCCGTCGTGAAACTTCAGGCCGTCCCTTAGCTTGATCGTCCAGTCTTTCTTGTCCGCCGAAGCTTCAAAGCCATCCGCCATTTGTGGCTTGGCTTTCAGATTGGCATCTAGGCCGAATAGGGTATCGTATATTTGATAACCGTGATTGCGGATTGGTTGTCCCGAAGTCACGATTGGGTCGATACCAGACAGATTGGAAATTGGGATAACCTTGATAACCCGTCCTTCCGCGCGGGAAATCGATGGCGCGCCCATCACTGCGGCACTAGCCGTGCCGGCGGCGGCTTTCAAAAACGTTCTTCTCTTCATGTCGTCCTCCCCATTGCATCCTCGCCTTACTGCAGCGAACCGCTGCTCTTGCGTGTCCGATCCCGTTTCTGCGGGAACGACAATTGACACGGATGGCAGAGTGCATCTTCTTTAGCGTACGAAAAAGATGCAATGCATCTTTCGCATCGTTGCTTTCAGAGCAACAACGGGAGCGACAATGAGAGATATTCATCCGCAGCGGCTTCGATATTTTTACGAGGTGACCGTCAGTGGCTCGATCAGGGGCGCGGCTGAACGCTTGAATACGGCGCCCTCAGTGATCACACGCCAAATCCGGCTGCTGGAAGATGAGCTCGGAGCCAAGCTTTTCGAGCGTAGCATTGCCGGCAGTGTTCCGACGGAAGCCGCGCTCGAAGTGCTCAGATATTGGAAGGCTTCACGGCTGCAACTCGAGGACCTCGAGCAGAAAATCAGCGAAATTGGTAATCTCAGTCGCGGTCACGTCCGAATTGCCGTCGGCGAAGGGTTCGCCCCCGGCTTGCAGCAGGAGGTCATCCTGCCGTTTACAGCATTGCACCCCAATATACATTTCACAGTCGAGGCTCTTGGGGTCGCAGACATTCTAGAGGCGGTCGCGGACGGCATCTGTCATCTAGGGATAGCATTCAACGCTCCAGCATCTCATCGGGTGACCTCACTTGCAGAGGTGGACGTCCCGCTACGGCTGCTGGTAAGGCCTCAGCACCCTCTCGCGGCCGCGGCAGCACAAGGACCGCTGACAGTTCGCAAAGCATTTTCCTATCCTCTCGCGCTCCTCACGACATCCTACGGTATCCGAAAGATCCTCGATCACATTGCTTATTCAGAAGAAGAGCAAATGATCGCCTCTATGACCACCAATAATCTGCGAATGCTGATTGACCAGGCCTTGCAAACGAATGTCGGAACGTTTCTGGATCCCTTTCATGTCGCAGACTATCTGGACGATGGCCGACTGGTCGCGCTCAAGGTCGACCATCCTTTGCTGGAATCTGGCAAAGCCTCAATGCTAGTGCGGTCCGGGCAGGTTCTTCCGAGACCGGCAAAGGAAGTGATCGACTGGATCCTGGGCAGATCTCGAGTTTTCGCTCAACGCTGACCCGTTCTAATTTGAGCAACAACCCGCAGCTCCTTTTACCGCTATGACAAAAGATTGCTTTGGCGAACTTACCGGCAGTCGGCGCCGTGATCGTATTGCGCCTGTATTGGAGGCAATGATATGTCCGGTGATATCCCCGTTTTCGACGGTCATAACGACATTCTGCTGAAGCTCTATCGCAACCGGCACGACGATCCCGTCGATGCCTTTATCCAGGGCCGTGACAGTTTCCATATTGACCTGCCCAAGGCTCGTGCCGGCGGACTGTTCGGAGGGCTTTTTGCGCTCTACTCGCCCTCCAGCGACAACATCTCATTCGACGGGATGAAGGATGGACGGTATCAGATCCCGATGCCCACGCCTATGGATGCTAGCGGGGGGCGACCGCCAATCCTTGCGAAACTAGCCATTCTTCTTCGTATCGAACGCGAATCGCACGGTGCTGTCGTCCGTTGCACCTCCACCCGGGATATTCATGCGGCCCGCGATCGAGGCGCGCTGGCGGTCGTTGTCCACCTTGAGGGAGCCGAAGCGATCGACCCTGACCTCGAGTTCCTGGAGGTCCTCTATGCCTGCGGCCTGCGTTCGCTCGGGCCCGTCTGGAGCCGCAACAACGTATTTGGTCATGGCGTGCCGTTCCACTTTCCGGGCTCACCCGATATGGGGCCCGGCTTGACGGATAATGGCAAGCGCTTGATCGAAGCCTGCAACCGGATGAAAATTGTCGTCGATCTCTCACATATTACGGAAAAGGGGTTCTGGGATGTGGCGCGCCTATCAACCGCGCCCCTGGTCGCGACCCATTCAAATGCTCACGCGCTTTGCCCTTCGCCGCGCAACCTCACAGACAGACAGTTGGATGCCATCCGCGATACCGGCGGGATGGTCGGACTGAATTTCGCGACCTGTTTCCTGCGTTCCGATGGCGAAATGCGCAGCGATACCCCGGTGGATTTGATGGTTGAGCAACTGGATTATCTGATCGAGCGGCTCGGCGAGGATCATGTCGGCCTTGGTTCAGACTTCGACGGTGCGGCGATACCCGAGGCGGTTGGCTCCAGCGCCGGCCTGCCGGTGCTGATCGATGCATTACGCACTAGGGGGCACTCGGACGCTCTCTTGCGCAAAATCGGCTCGGAGAACTGGCTGTCGCTTTTGGCGCGCACCATCGATTGAAACCCGGCCGGAGAATCAACACAATGAAGGTCGTTGTTTTGGGCGCCGGAATTATCGGCGTGACATCGGCGTACGAGCTGGCGAAAGCCGGACACGAGGTCACGGTCATTGATCGGCAGAAAGGCCCAGCGCTGGAAACAAGTTTCGCAAATGCCGGCGAGATTTCGTTCGGTTATTGCTCGCCATGGGCTGCGCCCGGAATCCCCTTGAAGGTCATGAAATGGCTCTTCATGAAACATGCGCCACTGATCCTTCGCCCAAAACTCGACACGTCGATGCTTACGTGGATGGCCAGGATGTTGACGAATTGCACGGCAGATCGCTATGCAATGAACAAGAGCCGCATGCTGCAGCTTTCCGACTATAGCCGCAAGGCCCTAGCCGCTATCCGCCAGGAAACCGGAATAGCCTACGATGAGCGCATGCGGGGCACGCTGCAGCTTTTTCGCACGCAACAGCAGTTGGACGCTTCGGGGAAGGACGCAGAAGCCTTGGCCGCCGACGGGATACCCTATGAAATGGTCGACCCCGACGGCTGTGTCCGGGCCGAGCCTGCACTTGCCAGGGTCAGACAGAAGTTCGTAGGTGGCCTCCTGACGCCGAACGACGAGACGGGCGATTGTTTCAAATTCACAAACGCGCTTTCCGCCAAATGCCGGGAACTTGGCGTGGGTTTCACCTTTGACACGACCATAACGGGGCTGGATATCGAGTCGGGCCGAGCAAGGGGCGTGTTTTTGGTGGGACAAGAGCGTGTCGATGCAGATGCTGTGATTGTTGCGCTGGGCAGTTACTCACCGCTCTTGCTTCGGCCTTATGGCATCGCCTTACCGGTGTATCCTGTAAAAGGCTATTCGCTTACCGTTCCGATCGTCGATCCACTCCAATCCCCGGAATCGACTGTTATGGACGAGACCTACAAGATTGCCATCACCCGTTTGGGGGACCGCATCCGGGTCGGCGGCATGGCCGAGATTTCCGGCTACAACGGCACTTTGTGTCCGGCGCGTCGCCTAACTCTGGAGCATTCTGTCACAGACCTGTTCCCTGGCGGCGACATGGGCAAAGCAACGTTTTGGTCGGGGCTGAGGCCGATGACCCCCGACGGCACGCCAATAATTGGCGCGACAAATATCGACGGCCTTTTCTTGAACACCGGTCACGGCACGTTGGGCTGGACAATGAGCACCGGCTCCGCGCGTTTGATCGCCGCGATCGTTGACGGTCGCGAACCGGAGATTGGTGCAAGACAATTCAGTTTGAACCGGTATGAGTCTAGTTGACCTCAGCAAATTTCGATTAAAACGTCCGCCTCCGTCTTTGCAGGCGATGCGAGCAAAAAAAAGGCCCGCACCGAACAGCGCACATGATATTTATTAGCGTGATGATCGCGCTTCCGGATACGCGTAGTTCCCGAAAAGTACATATACGGCGTCATCTTTCATCTTGGAAGCGAACCACACAATCCACTACGATAGTCATGATCAGAGTAGAAGGTCGGAGAACAGATTTGGTTGAGCGTGTGGGAGAACTCGATGTTGGTCTTTTGCTCGCACTTGATGCATTATTGCGAGATGGAAACGTCACTCATGCGGCGGCTAGGCTGAATATCACTCAGTCTGCTTTGTCGGGCCGGCTAAACAAGCTTCGGCACATCCTGAATGACCCGCTTTTTCTTCCAGCGTCGAAGGGACGGGGCGTGACAGCGACGCCGCATGCTTTTGCATTAAAGCCGGAGTTGGATCAACTTCTCGATCGTTTCAAGCAGTTTTCTCAAAAAGCTTACGTATTCGACCCCTCCTCAAGCGACCGGACATTCAAAATCGCAGCTTCGGATAATCCTGCGGGAATTATCGCTCCTGACCTGCTTCCCCACATTCACAAAAGATCGCCCGGTGTCAAGATTGCCTTCATCTTTCCGGACAGGGCGATGATTGGCGAGCATTTGGAGCGCGGTGACGTCGATCTTTACATCGGCGCAGCAAATGATGCGCCGCAAGATCTGATCGGCCGCAAGCTGTTCGATGACGAACTCGTAACGGCTCAACGGATCGGTCATCCTCGTGGGAACGGCTCTCTCTCCCTCGACGAATTCTGCTCCCTCGACCATCTGTTGATTTCGTCTCGTGGCGGTATGTTCGAGGGGGTCATCGATGGAGTTCTGGCTGAGCACGGTCGAAGGCGACGGGTCGCAGTGTCCGTTCAAAGCTATGCGCTGGCTCCTCTGATCGTCGCTTCGACCGACTGCCTTTGCACGCTGCCTAAACGTTTGCTAGGGCGCTTCGTCCACAGCCTCGACCTTTTCGAGCCACCGATCGAACTGGGGACGTTCGCGTTGAAATACTTTTGGCATCCGAGGATGTCAGCGGACCCCGCTCATCAATGGCTGCGTTCCATGGTTGTGGAAGCCGCTCTAGGAAACGCCTGAGACCACACTTAGACATCGGCGATAACGATACGTCGCATTGCTCATCGCGATTGGTCTTTCAGACCCTGAAATGGCACTTTCCAGACGGCCCGGGGAGTCGACCCGTTCACACGGACGCGATCGCTCGCGTTGCACTGCATCTACGGTGCGGCGCGTCCCCGGCCGCCGGGTCCAACTGAGGATCTCTCGTTTACCAAAAGGATAAGAATCTTGAAAAATACACGATCTCTCCTGTTCTCGACCGCTGTTGCACTCTCAGTAGGCCTATCAGCGCGTACATTCGCATCGAGCGAGGCGCCTGCCGTTGAGAGCTATCAGCAAGTCACCAACAGCTACTCTTTCCCCCTCGGCGATTTCCGGATCACAGCTCTTTCGGATGGAACCGTTCCTCAGGATCTCTACAAACTCCTTATCGGAACATCTCACTCCCATACCGACCATTTGCTCGACAGAGAATTCCTGGAAAATCCAGTTGAGGCGTCGATCAATGCATTTCTAATCCAAAGCGCCGACCATACCATCCTTGTCGATACAGGCTCCGGCGAGCTCTTTGGGCCGGGGTATGGTGGCAAGCTCTTAGACAGCCTCGCGAGCGTCGGCCTGAAACCTCAGGACGTGACCGAGATTCTCATCACGCATATCCACACGGACCACACCGGTGGTCTAGTTCGCGATGGCCAGCCGGCATTTCCGAACGCCACAGTGTACGTGGGCGCACCGGATCTGAAATTCTTTCTCGATCCATCAAATGCCCAGAAGACAGGATATGCGGAACAGTATTTTGACGAGGCCGCAAAAACCATCGGTGTCTACGAAAACCTTGCGAAAGTGAAGACGTTTGGCGAAGGCGAAACCATTCTGCCCGGTATAAAGACTTCGCTACACCCGGGTCACACTCCGGGCAGCGCTTTCTTCACCGTTAGCAGTAGGGACCAATCGATGACCTTCATCGGTGACGTCATTCACGTTGCAGCGGTCCAGTTTCCTGACCCGAACGTGACAATTGTCTACGACGTGAAGCCGGAAGACGCCGCGTCGGTCCGCAAGGAGACATTCGGCGATCTGGCCAAGCGCCGCGAGCTCGTCGCCGCGCCTCATCTGCCGTTCCCTGGCGTCGGCTACGTGCGCGCTGAAGGAGCGGGATCGTTTTCTTGGCACCCACTTGAATATCGGAACCGCGCGAGCCGATAGGCTGAAAGCGTTCCGCCCAGTTCGTCCGCTGCACCTCAGCCTATGACATCATCGTATTAGTTAGTCAGTGTGAAACGGCGCAGGAGTAGCAGCCCTGCGCCGCATCCAATGGGCTTGTAAGGATGGACATGAGAGGGCCAGAAAAAGGGCCGACCGGGCGCAATGTGCCCCCCCCCCCCGCTAACCTAATCATCGGCAATCTTGAATCGCGTTCGTGCCAGTTTTCTTTTTCACTTACATCGGACCCGAATTCATTCGACGACCGTTGTGTCGCGAAAGATCTGAAGGTAACTCGGACGGTTTGGCGACCCGAAGTCCCGGATGGGAAAGCGATGATACTCCGAAGACCCAGTGGAAAACTACAAAGCAACGTTGGTTCTCAAGGTCTTATATGTGAAGTCAGTCAGGTAATCGTTGAGTGCCAAGGAAGCTGTAACTGCAGCTTCCTCGTCACCGGCCGCCACAGCGAGAAGCGTTGTCCGATGAAGAGTCGAAGCTCGTTTTAGCTCCACGTCAGGATCATTGATGTTGGCAAACCAAAACCGTCTCGACAAACCCTGCAATGGGGCCATTGAGAGCTGAAGGTATTCATTTTGCGCCGCCTCGACGATGATTTTATGGACTTGCTTTAATTGGCCACCGAAAGCGATCATGTCCCCGGCCCCAGTTAACCGCTCCAGCTCAACTGAAAGAGCCGACATAGCCTGTTTTTGCACCGGCGTGGCCCGAAGGCAGGCCCATTTCACGGCGAGTTCCTCCACCGTCCGACGCACGGCCAACAGCTTAAATTGAGCTTCAACTGATATGGGCGGGACAATAATACCTCGTCGCGGGTGAACCTCGACCATCCTCTCCCATGACAGGCGCTGCAGTGCAGACCTGACAGGATGCCGACCCAGAGCGGTCAACTCCATGAGAGTGCCTTCTGACACCATACTCCCGGGCTTAATCTCCTGAAATGTGATCATCCGCTCAAGTAGATCATAAGCGTGGTCCGCTTTGCTGATGTCATTCGTCATTCACTTCTCCGGATTCACGTCGCGATTAGGTTGTTATGGACGTAACAGATTCGGCATTCTTGCTCCATCTCACGACCACAACCGGCTGGTCCGACTAAAATGCCCTGGCCACGCTGGACAAACAAAAAGTGAGAGTTTATCCTGACATGCAATTGATCGACAACTGAGTATCTCAGAGGGAGAATGTGTACGTGTTTGAAGGATGGAAAATCGAGTGCACTGCCGACTCGAGCATAGACCTGCCGCAACTCGCGGACGTCGATGTCCTGGTGGTCGGAGGTGGCGCGGCGGGAGTTGCAGCGGCGACCGTGGCGGCAGAAAAAGGAAAATCGGTAGTGCTCGTCGAGCGATATGGCTTTTGCGGCGGCGCCGCCGTGGCCGGCATGTCTGGGACGATTTGTGGGCTCTACATGGCAAGCGAGAATAGCGACCGCCCTGAGCAAGTTGTCTTTGGCTTTGCCGAGCGCTTCAAGAAAGCATTGGCTGAGCGTGGCGGTTTAACGTCCCCCCAAATCTACGGCAAAACTTATACAGTGACACATGATCCTCTGATGTGGCGCGAGACTGCCGACCAGTTTCTGGAAGCAGCCGGAGTCAAGGTCCTCTTCCACACCGTAGTCACTGGCGTAATCATGAAAGGCGAGACCTTTCTTGGAATTATCGCCGAGTCAAATGCAGGTCGTACCGTAATTCGCGCCAAACGTATTATTGACGCTTCAGGCGATGCGGCAGTTGTTGCACGGGCCGGTCATTCATACACCTTCGGCGATGATGGCCGCATTCAAAACCCAACCATGTTTTTTAGGCTGGGAAATGTGGACATGGACGCGTTCTCCGCATTTTGGGGGGAGGACACTATATGCCCACCAAAGGTCATCGATGCTATTTCTTCCGCACACCAAAGCGGGAAATACATCCTTCCACGCAATAAAATCTGGATCTTTCCAACCACGCGACCTGGCGAACTGATGGTGAATGCCACCCGACTGTCTGGACGAGATGGACGCATGTTGAACGTTATTGATCCGGCGGATTTCACCGAAGCCGAGATTGAAGGACGTCGTCAGGTAAGAGAGTATGCACGGTTTCTTGCCGAAGCTATCCCTGGTTGCGAAAACAGCTTCGTTGTAGATACGGGTGTCGAGGCGGGCATACGACAAACTCGCTCGATCGTCGGCAGAGACACGCTCCGCAACGATGATGTGCTCACATGTCGTAAACGACCTGACGGCATTTGTCGCGTGCCATGGCCAATCGAGCTCCATAGCGGAGATAAGCCCAAGCTTCATTGGCTGTTAGACGATTACTATGAGGTACCCTATGGCGCCCTCGTACCTGAGCATGGCGAAAACATCATAGTAGCGGGTCGTTCGTTGAGTGCCGAGCATGAGGCTCTCGCCTCGGCACGAGTTACTGCACAGTGTTTTGAATATGGGAACGCCGCTGCTACCGCCGCCGTCATGTCGATCGAAGATGGCAGATCCTTTTCCAGTATCACTGGCGAGGAGGTTCGCGCAGAAATGGCTCGGCTCGGCAGCGCGCTCTAAAGCCAACGATACCGGTTCGCACAGCTCTCGGTCTCAAAAAATTCAATGGAATCTTCGTCCCGGTAGCTCTTGGACAACGAAGACCCGTGTTTGCAATTGTGGAGGAAGAAAATGAAGTCAATACCTTACCGCTGGGTGATCGCGATCACTCTATTCGCAGCCTACAGTATACAGTACTTGGACCGGGTTAAAACGAACGTCCTGAACCCCGTTATCGCTCATGACGTGGGTCTCTCGGTAAGTGATCTTGGGACGGGAGCATTTTTGATGCTTTTGTTTTATGGCCCGTCGCAATATCTCTCCGGAATTTTAACCGACAAGTTTGGGGCCAAGCGCATTTTGATTTTCTCGGTTATCGCCTGGTCAGTGATGACGGCGTGGATGGCACACATTCAATCGAGAGATGAGTATTTTTTCCGAATGGCATTGTTTGGCGCTCTTGTGGGAACCGAATATGTGCCTTCAGCGCGAATCCTCATGCGATGGTTCAATAAAGAGGGACGGGCCCGTGCTCAAGCACTTCTCTCATGGGCATGGATTTTGACGCCTGCATGGGCAAGCGTTTTCGCAACGCAGTTCGCACATGCGGCTGGCGACTGGCGAATTGTTTTCTATGTGACCGCGGCATTCGGGGTTGTTCCCCTCGTCATGATTGCGCTCTTGGTTTTTGACAGACCTGAGCACTATAAAAAGGCGACGCCAGCAGATTTGGAATACGCCTACCGCGACGAGATTGAACGAGGCGATATCCGAGAAGGTTCTTACGGAGACGCTCAGAAGCAAATCCTTGAAAAGCACGACATCAAGTTCTTGGACCTGTTCAAAAATAGAAGCTACGTGGCGGTGATCTTCGTGGATATCGTCATGCAGATCACACTCTACGGAGCTTTGACGTGGATACCGCTCTACCTCTCCGACGTTTTTCATTTTAAGCTTCAGGAGATGGGACTGTGGAGCGCGCTTTACTTTGGTGCCGGTGCAGTCGGAAGTTTCTCATCCTCGTATCTTTCCGACAAAGTTTTCAGCGGCAATCGCAGGATTATGATCCTAACCTGCTTCATCGGCCTCGCACCGTTTGTCTTTTTGCTTGCCACTCTCAACGAGGCTCATCCAGGAATGCTGGCCTTCTGCCTCTGCGGCATGGGGTTCTTCGGCAACATGGCATGGGGGCCCTTCCTTGCTGTACCTGCGGAAATTTTCACGCCTGAAGTGTATGGAAAGGCTATGGGGTTCGTGAACGGTGCCGCCTACACAGTTGCCGCATTCAGTGCAAAAATATTTGCGGCATTGGTCGTTGTCAACGAGGCCGGCAAAGACTACTCGCTGGGCTGGGTGTTCATCGGCGCATGTGTGCTAATGGGCATAATTGCTGCAAGTTTTATCCAAACGGGGCCCGGCAAAACGCAAGCTGTTGCTCGCACTGCATGAGCCTAACCGCTGAACGATTTCGTCAGCTTTAGGACTTCAGCTTCTGTTTCGAGCGGATAAGTAAAGCAACAAATAGGGCGCCGGGTTAGGTCGGCGCCCGTGTCATGGTGATCGGTTCTAACTGCTCGGCCGCCTCGCTACTGAGGCCGTCGTCGCTGCGCATCTGATTTCGGCTCCTATAGCTCGGACAGCTGGAGATTGCACCCTTGGGGCAATCCGTTGGTGCCTCACCGCTGCGCTGATGTTGCCCACTCTCGAAACGTTCGCCTATCAGTGCTTGTTTACCCGCTGGTTCGACAATCGTCCACTTTCTGGCAGGTGATGCCACCGAAGTCTCTGTTTCTGTTGAACATCAGTCCGCCAAACACACTTGCCGTCTTGATAGATATTTCATAAAGAAGGCGCCGCCAAAAGGCCCAACACTCTTACTTCTTGCCCAACGATCGGATCTAATTGAAAACTGTGCCGCCGACACCCCCTTGAAGTGGCTGCGGCCGGGTGTTCGCCGAAAGCCGGAACTTCCCTGATGCCCTGGAACTTGTTCTGCGGTTCCGGTGAGCGTGGCGGGCAGTCGCGTTCATTGCATGCAGACGCGTGCCAGTGACTGACGCCGCTCAGTTCTTCTTAGGTATCTGATTGCTCGTAATGTCCGTAGGGATGACCGCCGTCAGGTCGAGCCAATCGCGATGCCGCGCGAAGTGTTCGCCCATCAGATCGATGAATGTTCTCACCTTACTCGACAGCTTGTGACGATGTGGATAGATGGCGTTGATCGTAAATTCCACGGGTCTCCAGTCCGGAAGTATTTCAACCAGTCGTCCCGCCTCGATGTCGTCGGCGACCTGGAAACTTAGCATCAAGCAGATTCCCTGACCGTTGCGCGCCATCGCCAGCAGAGTGTCCGGGACATTGCTCACCAGATTACCTGAAACCCTGAGCGACGTCGGTACTCCGTCAGGCCCGAAGAAATGCCATTTGTCACCATGAGGATAGAAAGAATATCGACCACAGTTGTGCCGAGTTAGATCGTCCAGCGTCTCAAGCGGCGGGCAACTTTCCAAATACGCTGGTGATGCACAAAGAATGTGGCGAAAGGCGAGTAGATTACGAACGATCAATGTCGATTCCGGCGGCCGCATGGTGCGGACTGCCAAGTCATACCCTTCTTCAACCAGGTCAATCATCCGGTCACCGCCCGTCACGTCCACCTTCGCCGATGGGTAACGGCTCAAATATTCGCTGATGGCCGGGGCAAGAAATCCTCCAATCTGGTAGTTGGTGTAGAGCCTTAGCGTGCCCATAGGCGTCGAGTGCAAAGCACCTGCGGCGCGATCTGCATCGTCAATCTCGGCGAGGATGCTGTTGCATCGTTCGTAATAGGCCCTTCCGGCCTCCGTCAGGCCTATGCTGCGGGTGGTACGATTGAGCAGACGCACGCCAAGATGCTCTTCAAGCGCTTGCACGTGTTTGCTCACCATCGTGACCGACGTATTGAGGCGTCGTGCGGCGGCAGTAAAGCCATCCGCATCGACCACCTTCACGAAGATTCCCATACTCGTCAGTCGGTCCATCATTATAATCTCGATGTTTATAATATTTCCATATATCGCAGGATTATCATTCTTTCTACAACGTCCTAGGCTGAGCGGGTCAAACTTGCGAGGATATAATATGGACGCCGGCCCCATTGTTAAGACGCCTGTACGAACTCGTTCGTCCCGCAGCGTCAGGACGCTGATTCTGGGAATGATCGTGCTTGCTGGCGGGGTCGCCACCGCCTATTACCTTAATCGATACATTACTCATGGCCAGTACATCGTCTCCACGGACAATGCCTATGTGAAGGCCGACGCCACGATCGTTGCTCCGAGGATTTCCGGATACATTTCGGCGGTCGTCGTCGGCGACAACGAGCAGATAAAATCAGGACAAACGCTTGCTCGGATAGACGATCGCGACTACCAAGTCGCTCTTGATCAGGCGAAAGCCAACGTAGCCGGAGCGTCGGCTGCACTGGCCAGCAAAAAGGCTTTGCTCTACTCGCAAAAGTCAGTGATTGAAGCCGCGCAGGCCGCCGTTTCAATCGACGAGGCCAATGCGGCTTTCGCCGAGCAGGATGCCAAGCGATACTCTACCTTGGCGGCCTCCAACTCGGGCAGCGTCCAAAACGCACAACAGGCAGAAACTCGCCGTGCCGTGAGCCGCGCGACACTCGAACGCGATAGTGCCGTATTGATAACTGCGCGCAAGCAGGTCGATCTGCTGAAGGCTGACGTTGATCAGGCGCGAGCCGCCCTCGTTCACAGCCAAGCCATCGAACGGCAAGCAGCCCTAAACCTCACCTATACGTTGATCGTTGCGCCACTAGACGGCACCGTCGGCAACCGCACGCTGAGGGTTGGTCAATACGTCCAAGCGGGCACGCAACTCATGGCCGTGGTGCCGCTTGCAAGCGTCTATATCGTCGCAAACTACAAGGAAACTCAACTCCGCGACGTGAGAGAGGGACAGCCAGTCGACCTTGAAGTCGACATGCTGTCTGGCATGACCCTTCGAGGCCATGTCGATAGTATCGCACCAGCGAGCGGCCAGGAGTTCGCGCTTTTGCCCCCCGATAACGCGACGGGAAATTTCACCAAGATCGTACAGCGCATCCCCGTCCGGATCCGCGTTGACGACTTCGTCGGGCATGAAGGCACTCTGCGCCCTGGCATGTCGCTCGAGGCCAGTATCGACACCAGAAGCGGAAGCTAATCATGCGTGTCAACAGTAATCAGAGCGAGACAATGGATAAAGGTTCCACCCGTGAAAAGGCGACCGGACTGCGTATCTGGGTTGCGGTGATCGGATCAACGCTCGGCGCGTTCATGGCTGTGCTGAACATTCAGATTGTCAATGCATCGCTCGCCACCGTTCAGGGTGCGATTGGGGCGGGAACGGACGAAGGAGGCTGGATCTCGACGGCCTACCTAGTCGCCGAGATCATCGTTATTCCGCTGACAGGCTGGTTGTCGCGTGTTTTTTCGATGCGCCGATATCTGCTTGTCAACGCGGTGCTTTTCCTCGTGTTCTCCGCTGGCTGCGCACTGGCACAGAACCTCGGGCAGATGATCGTGTTGCGAGCGCTCCAAGGCTTTGCTGGAGGCGTCCTGATTCCGATGTCGTTCACCATCATCATCACGCTGCTGCCGAAATCGAAGCAGCCGATCGGAATGGCAATGTTCGCGATCTCGGCAATATTTGCACCCGCTATCGGCCCCACAATCGGCGGCTACCTGACGGAAAACTGGGGGTGGCAATATATCTTCTACGTGAACCTTGTTCCCGGAGCCGCCATGGTTGCAATGCTCTGGTTCTCGCTCGACTCCCGACCCATGCAACTGCACCTCATCAAGCAGGGCGACTGGCTCGGAATCGGAACATTGTCGATAGGTCTGGGTACACTCCAAACGGTGCTTGAGGAGGGCAACAAGGAGGATTGGTTCGGTTCTCCTTTCATCACCCGGCTTTCGGTGGTCGCTGCCCTCTCTCTCATTCTATTCGTGTGGATAGAGCTGTCCACCAAGCGCCCGCTTCTCGACCTGCGTCTTGTCCTTCGGCGCAACTTTGGTTTTGGAATGGCCGCGAGTTTTCTTTTGGGTATAGCGCTATACGGCCTCGTGTTTCTGTTGCCCCAATATCTGGGGCGCATTCAGGGCTACAATCCTGAGCAGATCGGTTTTGTGCTCGCCTGGATTGGCTTGCCGCAATTGTTTCTAATCCCATTGGTCCCGCGTCTGCTCAGATGGTTCGATGCCCGTCTCCTGATTGGGGTCGGCCTCGGGCTGTTGGCAAGCGGGAATCTACTCGGTATCAACATGAGTGCCGACTATTCTGCCGATCAACTGTTGATTCCCAACGTTCTACGCGCCATCGGTCAAGCCTTGTGCTTCGCTCCGCTCTCGGCCGTGGCCATGGCTGGGATCGAACCGGAGAATGCCGGATCAGCCTCGGCCCTGTTCAATATGATGCGGAATCTCGGTGGTGCCATCGGTATCGCCGTGCTGCAGACGTTCCTGACGAAGCGCGAGCATTACCATTCGAATGTGATCAATCAATCAGTATCGGTCCTCGATCCGGAGACCCGGCGGCGCATAGGTTCTCTTACCAACTACTTTCTCGGTCGTGGCATCAGCGACGCAGCTGTGGCCAGCCAAAAGGCACTAATCGTTATTGGTCGGCTCATCCGGCAGCAAGCGGACATCATGGCTTTCAGCGACAGTTTTTTTCTTCTAGGCGCGGCGCTGGTTCTTGCTTTGGCAGCGTCGTTGTTCCTAAAAAAACCGGGCACCGTCAACACCGGGGACGCACATTAAAAAGAGATCTTGCCGAGGGCAGAGTGCCAGGACGTCCCGCAGGCTCCGACCTCAACTCTCGCGAGACGTACGCTCTGGTCGTTCGATGATTAGCTAGAAAATTCACGCTGACGCACCTTTCATGAATACCAGCGCGGCCAAGGTTTCTTTAAATCAGGCCGAACTGGCATTTTTGCAAAATCTAAGCTGAGACCGAGAATGCACCGCGTCTGACGCCCGTGCAGAATTGGATCGCTGTACTGCAAGTGAGCATTGTTGAGTATCAGTGAAGGCGGAGGCGTCAGCAGAAAGAAGGCTCGCATGCTTGCCCATGGTGGCCGACAATCGAGCGCGCCTCGCGATGAACCATCGTCTCACGTCAAATGCGCGAGGTCACGGAGTTACGCCCGACTTTGGCTTCTTGTCGGTCCACTGTGGCGGTAGCCCGAACTTTGTCGCAACAGCGCCTTGCACACCGGGCGAACGACCAAAAGCTTCACACGCGGCGTATTTCGGCTTTCCACCCAACCAGGATTGTACTCGATGCCTCGAAGGGATCGACGCGTCGAGCATTTTGGGTTCCCTACCGACGATCAATATTTTCGAAAAGTCGGCGGCAAACTTCGATGCCTGATTGTAGGCGTCGCCCACCTCGGAATAACGCGGCTTGTCCTGCAAGAAGTTCGCTCCGCGCGCCCACATCATCGCCGCGCGCTGTACATTTAGGTTATCGACAGCTTCCGCCTCAACGGCAAGGCCGCCGAGACCGAATGGTATGCGAGGGATGCCAACAAGCGGGATATTGTCGGGAAGCGCAAAACCGCCACCAACGCTGACGACCGTCGCAGCCGCGGCCATATCTTTGTTCGTTGGCACGATGTCCGTGACCACAGAGCGTATCGTCAAATCCGCTGGTTGGTTAGTGGGAACAATTTGATATTTGTCGCTAAGGGCGACGCACAATGCCCGGTCAAGTGCGTTGGAAACTAGCGCCCGGTTGGCATCAGTTTTGACCTTGGATGCAGCGATGAACGTAAAACTCGTCGGGACAATCCGCACCGTCTTAACCTGGGCCAGTTGTTGGCCGTCTACGTAAAATCGGCGCTTCTTCCCCAGTTTATCTTTGGCTACGCCAAGATTGCTGTACGAGGTAAGCGTTCCACTTTCCTTCATGGGCATTGTGGTACACCCCGAGGCAGCAATCGCCATGCTCACGAACAGGACCGAAAATAAACGCTTGAGTGGATCCTTGTCTAAGGGACGGAAGGAAAGAAGATTGCTGTGCACTTTGTTAGCCTCCGATAAATTTGGGAGGACAGTTGCAGTGGAGGATTGCCGCAACATTACAAAGACCTGTCAAAAGATAGCACCTATGAGAATCGGCCGGAGCTTGGATGCTCGCAAGGGTGGGACGAAATAGGTTCGCTGCTTCAAAGCTGAACTGTCGACTTCGTGCCACGCAGGCTACTTTGTAAGCTGACATGCCCGCTGTGATTTGTAACAATCTGCTTGACAAGACACAGACCGAGCCCCGCGCCGTGGCTCCCCAGGGTAACGCGGTAAAAGGGTTCGAAAGCCAATTCCTGTTTGATCATCAGCCATTCCCGGTCCCTGATCGGCCACAGCCACTGCACCATCTGCTCACATCGATAGGACAATCATTCTTTTGCCATCGCGGTGATTTATTCCATTGCCAACAAGATTGCTTACCGCTCTCGTCAGTGCCGGACCGTTGCCGCTCCATTCGAGCCTCTCAATATTGCTATGAAAGGAAGAAGCTGGTGACGGAGCTGTTTCAATGTTTATGCAGTTATGGCGTTAAGGTGGGGCACGACATTTGACGTTACAATGTATTTTTTCGTAGACTCTTGGCATCGAAGTCAAAAGAAGCATGGCATTAACAAATGACCGATTCACACAGTTTGTGTCTTGCGGTTGGAAGGGTCACACTGTGATTTTCCCTCCTGGTGCAGATGGCTTCCCCATTCACCAACGAACTCACGCTCGACCGCGTGGGTCTCATATTTCGTGGCGCTAAGAAGGTTAAATTGAGTAAATCACTTTGATCTGCGAGACCGAGGACGCATCGCGACAAGAGAACAGGCCGCGATGCCACGATCAGTTTTTAGAACTGGTACCCAACGCCGAGCATCGCGAAGGGTTGAATGTCATCTTTCACAATCGGACTGTCTTTGGCGTCTCCAAGAAGGAAACCTGCACCCGCTGCGCCCGTGACCATCCAGTTTTCCGTCCATTTGTACGTTACCGATCCTTTTAGATCGACGCGTTTAAAGCCTGCGCCTGCCTCGTACTCTCTCAAGCCAGAGCGTGCAGACTGTGCCGAGTTCACAGCAAAATAGGACTCCATATGCTTGCTGTCGGCCCAGGTGCCGGATACATCCGCCGAAAAAACAAAGCGTTCGTACTGATACGATGCCTTTGCTCCAACGGTACCGGTCAGGCCTTCGCTACCACCGAGTGTCTTGTCGAGTGAGGCATATACTTCGAACGGTCCGGTTTCATAGGTGAGCAGCGCGCCAACAACGCCGCCCATATTAACGTCGCCGAGGCCGCGAAGATAATCGGAATCGTCTTCCTTTCGCCCCATCTCGACCCCGCCTTTGGCGGCTACGCCGAAGCCGTTGTGTTCCCACAAGTCGACCACAAGTCCGTCAATGCCCAGATGGACGCGGTCGCCGAATTGGGCTGACACGATCGGAAAGGGCTGGATCTCGAATTCATCGGAGCCTTCATATTCGGGAAGATAAACCGCACCGACACCCACTGTGACCTTCCAGTCGTGCAATTTGCCGCGTACGCCGCCGAACCGCTCCTTGTCAAACTGTTCCGGCGGCGTGACTGGGGCTTCCTCCATAACGAAATCAGCAGCCCAGGTGGTTGCGGGGAGCATCAAAGACACCAAAGCTGTCGTCATGACCAAGAGCCTGACGATTGATCCACTCTGAAGATTAAAGAGAACCTGCGTCGACGCCGCGCGTCGTTTCGGCATGGGGGGAAGATGATTGTCTTTGAACACCTGGGATATCTCCTGTTGTCAGCTACGCAAAAATCGCCGATGGCGACTGCCTTGGACACTGGGAGAGAAGCATTGCGGCTGCATTACAAGATTGGCCAACCGACGCCGCTTCAGCACGTGGAACCGCTGAGGGCGAGCTACTGAATGAAGCGGCGCGATACTATTATCAGGAGAATAATCGGGCCCCCGAACAGCGCAGCGACGAGAAACGCGGAAAAGAGCAGGCGGCCGACAATGCGCTTAATCGCTTTGCAGTTTATTGACATTGTCCTACCTCGCCGGTTGCGGATGGTTTTGGGGCGCAACGATGCGAGGCGGGCCCTTCACTTTCCGAATCAAGCTGTCGATGCAGGAAATGATCACCGGGATAACGATCAGACTGAGAACTGTGGAGCTTATAAGCCCACCGATAACCGCATGTGCCATGGGAGCCCTCTGTGCGCCGGCCCCGGAAGTTGCCAGGGCAAGCGGGATCATCCCGAAGATCATCGCCAGCGTTGTCATCACGATCGGGCGAAAGCGCACGGCACCGGCATTTGCTAAAGCCTCCACAACGGAAAGTCCCCGTCTGCGCTCCTGATTGGCGAAGTCGACCAGCAAGATGCCGTTTTTCGTGACGAGACCCATCAACATGATAAAGCCGATCATCGAGAACATGTTGATGGTGCTTTCAGCCAGCAGCAATCCGATCAACACACCGACCAGCGACAGAGGAAGCGCCGCCATGATGGCAAGCGGTTGCAAGAAACTTCCGAACTGCGACGCAAGTACGACGTAGATGAAGATCACTGCCATGACCAGGGCCTTAAGCAGGCTCGTAGTTGCTTTCTCGACGTCTTCAGCGTCTCCTCCAAACTTGATCCGGTATCCCGCCGGAAGTTCCTGCTTGGATATGGTGGCCTCGAGATCGGCCGTGACGTCACCCATGGCACGACCCGATACATCGGCGGAGATCAGAACTTCACGTAATTGGTCCAGGCGACGGATCTCTGATGCAGCCGGAACCAGATCGATGTCAGCAATCTGGCCGAGCCTCACCATCCGTGGACTTTTGCTGTGGCCGGTATTGGGCAATTTGATCATAAAATTGCGGATAGCGGAGACGCTGTCTCGTTGATTCACGGGAAGTCGAACCACCAAATCGTAAGTTTGACCCAGCGGATCGGACCAGGTTCCGACCTCTTCGCCATTGACGAATGGCGAGAGCATCGCGGAAAGCTCGCGAATGCCGACACCAAGGTCGCCGGCTTGCTCGCGCTTCAGCCGTACCGAGAAAAGCAGTTTTCGATCGCTGGCGCTTGAATTGATGTCCACCACTCCTGGGATCCGGTGCATGTCCGTAATCAGCTCCGCTGCGGCTTTTTCCAACACCGCCCGATCATCGCCGAGCAAGCTCAGTTGGATGGGGCTTGCACCACCACCGAGACCTGCTTGGATGATGGCGATGTTGATCCCGGGGATCACCGAAAGGCGCTTGCGGATCGGGTTAGCCAGCATCACGGGAGTTCGTTGGCGTTCTTGTTGAGGTACAAGACTGAGAAGCAATGTCGCGTTGTGTTTGCCAGGATTGCCGCCCGTGTTGATCGTTGAATAGGTGGAGGCCACCTCGGGAAATTCACGCAAAGCGGCTTCAACCTGTCGAAGTTTTGCGGTGGTGTAATCCAGTGATGAGCCCGCTGGAGCGGCTATATTGATCTGAAACTGTCCCTCGTCCGAAGTTGAAACAAACTCGACGCCCACAAGTGGAACCATGAAAATGCTGGCAATGAACACTGCTGTTGTGAGCAAGAGCGTGACCAGGCGGTAGCGCAGCGTCCAGCGGATCATCTTCCCGTAGATCGCGACAATCACCTCAAAGCCGTTATCGAACCGCGCGATGGTACGGCCAATCGGGCCGCGAACCGCATTAGGCTCTGCGTCTGGGTCATGCCATATGCTGGAAAGCATGGGGTCGAGCGTAAACGCCACGAACAGCGAAATCATAACGGCTGCGGAGACGGTAACGCCAAACTCATAGAAGAAGCGACCGACCATGCCGTCCATGAAGGCAACCGGAAGGAAGACGGCAGCAATTGCCGCTGTTGTCGCCAAGACGGCAAGCCCGATTTCGGCTGTGCCATCGAGTGCCGCCTGAAAATGCGACTTACCCATGCGCAGGTGACGAGTAATATTCTCACGGACGACAATGGCGTCATCGACCAGGATGCCGATCGAAAGCGTCAGGGCAAGCAAACTGAGCATGTTGAGGGTAAAACCCAGGAAATCGATGACAGCGAGTGTGCCAATCATCGAGATCGGCAATGTCAGCGCGGTGATGACTGTGCTTCGCCAGGAATTGAGAAAGAGAAAGACGATGGCGACTGCCAGCGCCGCCCCTTCGATCAAGGTCGATTGCACGTCACCGAGCGACTCCAGGATGGGTCTGGATGCATCCTTGATGATTTGAAACTGCACATTCTTCGGAGCCAAAACGACGGTGAGCTGGTCAAGCCGTTTGCGCAACTCGCTTACCACCTGCACTGTGTTTTCGTCATCAATCTTGACGAGGTCAATCGCCAACGCCGTCTCGCCATCGTACATGGCCCGACTTTCCATATCCGCCGGGCGGGTTCTTAACGAGGCCACGTCCGAAAGGTAAACAGGGAACCCACCGCGGCGGTCAATCATCAGATCAAGTAATTCCTTGGGCTCCGAGATCCGACCCTGGATCTGAATAGTGCGTTCGGAGAGGTCGCTGATGATGCTTCCGGCTGGCCGGTTCCTGTTGCTGCTCCTGATTGCCTCGATCACGTCGTCGGCGCCTACACCAAGAGCGGTCAACCGCGTTTCGTCGATTTGAATATCGATCTGCTCTTTCTGGCCGCCAACCAGTGTTGCCTGCCCAACTCCCGACACGGTCGCGAGCTCGCGGAGCACGCGGTCCTGAACAAGATTGGTCAATTCGGGCACGCCCAGGGTTGCGGACGTGACGGCAATCGAGAGGATCGGCTCGTCCAACGGATTGAAGCGCGAGACGATGGGCTTGTCGGCCTCTTCCGGAAAATCTGCGTCAAGGGCTGCGACCTTGTCACGGACGTCTTGCGCCGCGACCGGGCTTTGCACCTCGAGTTGAAAACTCGCCACAACGACGGATCGACCTTCGTAGGATGTTGAGGTTACGTCCTCGATACCGCTGATCGTGTTGAGCGCCTCCTCGATCGGCTTGGTTACGTCCATCTCGACAGCTTCGGGTGTGGCGCCAGGGTAAGTGGTGGTGACGACGACAACTGGGACATCGACATTTGGAAACTGATCAACCCCAAGCCGATCATACGAGAACGCGCCGATCACCACCAGAACCACCATCATCATGGTGGCAAAAACCGGGTTATCGATGGAAATGCGGGTGAGAAACATGAAGTTATCCCACCTTCGCGACTGTGACGACAAGGCCCGGCTGCAGCTCGGCAAGTGGCGCCATTACGATCATGTCGCCGGGCGCAAGACCAGAGACCTCGGCCATCTGGTTATCATCCCACCTTGAGATGACGCTCACCGGCTGGCGGATGAGAATGCCGTCCACCAGTTTGAAAACATGAGCGTCTTTATCGCCTCCCCGAATTGAGGCGACAGGAATGGCAATTGCATCTTCAGTCTGCCGGACCAGGATTGAGCCGTGGACAAACATGCCTCCCTTGAAGTGGTAGCCATTGCCTGACAGACGAATATGGACAGCCACCGAGCGGCTACCGTCGTCCACGACCGGACTGGTCCGAGCGACCTTTCCCCTGATCACCTGCTTTTGGATGCCATCGACCTGAAGGTCCACGACCTGTCCTTCAGCGACACGCGTAACCTCTTGCGTCGAAATCAGAACCCTGGCTTCCATATCGCTCACGTCGACAAGGGTGAGAAGTTCCGCATCTGCCGCGATTTGCGCACCCTGATTGACCGAAAGCTTGGATATCACGCCGTCAAAGGGAGCAAGAATCTCGGCATTCTGCAACGCTGTTCGCGCTATTTCGACCTGGGCGGCAAGGCTATCCAGCCGGGCTTTTCTTGCCCCAACCTCGCCACGTGCTTTGTCGAGTTGGTCCTGACTTGCGACACTTTTGCTCGCAAGTTGCTCAATCCGGTTGAGCGACTGCATGGCAAGCACCATTTCGGCGATTGCGCCTTCGTGGTCCGCCTCCTTTTGTTTCAGACCGGCCTGAAGGTCATTCGATTCAAACCCGATCAAGACGTCACCGGCCTTTACGGCCTGTCCTTCCCGAATGTTTGAATGGGTTATCCTGCCGCCGCTAACGGCACGTAGTTCTACGAGACGTGAGGGTCGAAGTTCGCCCGTTACCCTGAGCCGCTCAACGAGCACGGCCGGCTGAATTGTAGCGACTTCCATTGGAGACAGTTCAAACGGTATTGTCCCGCCACGGACATGCGCGGTCACCACCTTCTGCAGTCGTTCGTTCGCAACGCTCGTTCCCCGTGCAGGGCCGATCAAAGCGACGGAACAATAGATGCCGCCAAGAAGCACTGCGGTTATCATGAGTATTCTATTCCATTTGGATGCCATCAGGTCGACCTCGTTGTGATAGAGCAGCGCACATCAAGCCGTCTGGTGCCGCGTCTGTGGGTGGACGATGAGGTTCGACAATTGCAGCAACATTACCTCGATCTTTTTATCCTCGTAATGCTGCTGCAATGTTCTTGGCGACACTGCTGCTAGGCGAGGATGCGGGGCAACGATGAGACTTCTTTTGATCGAGGACGAAAGGGAACTTGCGACAGCGCTATCGGCTGCGCTGTCAAAGCACGGGATCGTTACCGATCACACGATGCACCTCGCCGATGCCCATGAGCTCGTTCTGCAAAATGACTACGACGCCATCCTTTTGGATCGGCGTTTGCCGGACGGAGAGGGACTGACATTCATCCCGGTGTTAAGGCGTGCAGGCAATGATACGCCAATCATTGTACTTACCGCCCGAAACGAGCCGATGGAACGGGTGGCGGGCCTCGATTTCGGTGCGGATGATTATCTTGGAAAACCGTTTCTGGTCGAGGAACTTATGGCGCGCGTCCGCGCGCTGTTACGACGCCCCTCTGGCGTGGTCGATCAAGATATCAAGGTTGGGCGATTGTTGATCGACCCGTTGAACCTTACAGTCAAAATCGAAACCGACACGCTCGATATTCCCCGCCGGGAGCTTTTGGTTCTCCAGGCGCTTGCAAAACGCAAGGGTAGAACCGTTCTCAGGGCCACGCTCGAGAGGGCGGTTTATAATTATGAAGAAGAGATACAATCAAACGCGCTGGACGCCCACATCTCGAGATTGCGCAAGAGATTGTCGGATGTCGAGGCGGGTGCGACGATCCATAACATCCGTGGTGTTGGCTACCTCCTGAAAGAAGAATGATGAGCGCATATCGATCAACGAACCCATCGCTTTGGTGGCGTCTAAGCTGGCGACTCAGTCTGGTGATCAGCATTGTGATTGGCGCTGCAATCATTGGGCTATCGATGTATGGCACGATGGTCATGTCGCCCAATATCGCGATGGAGAGCGAGGTCAAGAATGCTGTTGCGGAATCGATCAGGCGGAACGGCCGCGGCCAGCTTGAACTCGAGGAAACCGTCTCACTTCGGACGCTGATGGAAGAGAACAGCCGTCTGTGGTTTGTAGCCGCCACCCCGGATGGCGAGTTCATCTCTCTGGGAGCAATCCCCCCACCATATGCCGCGATTGCCCCTATGACCTACCTCATTAGGGCCGCTGATATTCGTGGGGCGGACGGAATCAAGGAGATCGCATCAATTGATGATGTTTCCACGACTCTCGGTGAAGTGCGAGTATTTTTCGGTGGCATTGCTGGAAAAGGCTCCCCCTTACTGGCCTTGCTCGGGCGGGCCTATCCGATCTATGTGTCGCTGCTTGCGATGGCCCTTCCAGCCATTTTCACTGCAGTACCGATTATCGTGGGAGGTGGGCTTGCAAAGATCAAAGATGTCGCCGAGAGGGCAGCGCAAATCGACCCCCATCGCCACGGCAGCCGGCTTCCGGTTGAAGGAATTCCGGGCGAAGTCACTCCGTTGGTCATCGCGTTCAACGAAGCTCTCGAAAGACTTGAAACCGAATTTAAGAAACGCCAACGGTTCTTGATTGACGCTGCTCATGAGCTGAGAACACCCATCGCCATTATGCAAACGCGCATCGACGGCATGTCAGATGGTTTGGAGCGCACACGCATGTTGCAAGATGTGGCACGCCTGGCTGACACGGCAGAACAATTACTTGACTTCGAACGCAACGACCAAGCGGTAGACCTTGAGGAAGAGGTTGATCTGGTGACGGTTGCGCGTACCGTCGTTGCAGACTTTGCGCCTCTCGCAATCGCAGCCGGCTATGAAATTTCATTTCATAGCCGGCTGGATGCGCTCCCTCGCAAGGGCAACACCATTGCGTTGACCAGAGCGATCGGTAACCTGGTCCGTAATGCGATTGACCATTGCAATGGAAGAGGAACGATCGAGGTGTCCGTCATTGCAAGTGGAGAGATCACCGTCACCGACGAGGGACCTGGCATACCAATTGAGCATCAGGAGTTGGTTTTTCAGCCATTCTACCGCGTCACACCGAGAAGCCAGGGCGCGGGGCTTGGCCTAACCCTCGCGAAGCAGATTGTCACCAACCATGGTGGACAAGTCAGCATCCAGAGTCGTTCAGGCGGGACGAGGGTTACTGTCACCCTTTGATGTGCGTTGGACTTGCGTTTTCTTGCCATTCTCTCTCGCAATCGGGTCTAACGGGTGGCGGATTATCGAAATGCCTGATCGTTGTCATGGGCTCGGCCACCGCCGTCCGCTCCCCGCCAAATCTCTGACAGCTCTAACCCTGTGAGCTCCACGTTAGGAAGGTCTCTGGTTTGACGCTATCTATCCGCGTCATCTCGATCAGCGGCCTCAGGGTGTCTTCGACGAATTCTTTCATTGTCGTGCGTAGCGCAGGACGATCATCGTGAAACTTTACACGCCGATCGTTAAGAGCGGCCAAGGTGTCATTATCGTAGACCCACCGTCCGAGCGTTCCGAACCTCTCGCGGAAGACCGCCTCGACTTCGCGATCGTTCCTGTCGATGAAGCGATAGCCCACCTCTCTGTCGAGTGCCCGGCTGATAATCACGGCGATCTCGGTCATCGTGTAATCAATGCCCAGTTGCTTTACCGATCGGTGCTGGTCAGTCGGCGTGTCGAACTCCTTCGCCGCGAGATCCGCGATTTCCTGAATTGAGACCCAAGGAGTTTTGACGTTGGGGTCAAGCGACCAGCCGATACTATCGTGCTGCGCGATCGAGTGGACCCACCCGGCCAGGTCCTGCATGAACCAGCCTGCCTGAAGGTGCACCAATTTGACCGCTCGTAGTCGGTTGAGGATCTGATCCAGCATATAGAAGCCCTGGAAATGGCCGGTGTTTCCGCTAACCTCGGATCCCATCCCGGTCAGGTTTACGGCCAACTTCACAGGGGAATCCCGAAGCGTGTCGAAAAACCGAAGCGCTACCGTAGGGTAGTGTCCATGGAGGTCCTCCGAGCCCCAAATGGTTTTGACCATCAAAAACGCAGCATCAGCGTCTTCGAAGAACCTGTTGAGATCACCAGCACCTGAGTCAAAGCTGCCAATAAACGGTTCTGCTCCTTTTGCGACAAGTGCATCTAGGGCCGGTCCTCCTCTCGAGAGAGCTTTGACGGAATGGCCACTGGCCAAGAGTTTCTCGGTAAGTTTGGCGCCGATCCTGCCGGTCGCGCCAACCACAGCTATACGCATGGGTGATCTCCTGAAGTTGCTCAAGCAGGAGCCTAAAGGATTGCGGCGCGAGCAAAAGTGGAGATAATGCCATATGATCTCGAAATCGGGCCAACCTTCCAATAAGCCACCTTGTGGTACCGCGATAAATCTAAGCCTCTTGCGCGGGCCAGCGATGGCAATCAGGATGGACTTCGCCGACTATGAAGCCGAGGGGGTGCAGCACCAGCACCCGCAGGGCCAACTGATTCTGGCGCTCCATGGAGCGGTGACATGTAGAGCGGAAAGTGGGGTCTGGATCGTCCCACCCGACTGTGGAGTCTGGATACCGGGTGGCGTTCCTCACAGCAACCAGGTCACATCCAATGCTCGTCTGACCTATCTGTTTGTCGAGCCCGGCGCGGCCATGCTTCCGGCTGAATGCTGCACGCTTTCGGTATCGCCGATGCTTCGAGAGATGATACATCGGGTAGCGGACCTACCGGGAAATCAAACGCGCGACACTCACGTTGATCGGCTCGTGCGGGTTATGCTGGATGAGCTCGCGCTGATGCCGCGGGAAAGGCTGGAGCTACCGGTATCTGATCATCCAAAGATCGCCGTGATAGCTGCGGCGCTGTTGGCAGACCCGAGCGACCGCCGAACGCTCGGCCAATGGGCTGAGCATGTCGCCGTCAGCGAACGATCGTTAAAGAGGCTTATGGTCCAAGAAACAGGATTGAGCTTCGGCCGTTGGCGGCGTCAGCTACATCTTGTCATCGCGCTGCGAGAACTTGCCGGAGGTGCGACTGTGCAGCAGGTGGCAGGCGACTTAGGGTACGAATCGACGACGGCCTTCATCGTCATGTTCAGGAAAGCGCTTGGGACCACGCCTTCGCGCTACTTTGCCGATCGGCTTTTGCGCGCCGAGCGAGCGAGAAGTGATACCAATGAACATAGATGAATGACTGGGTGACGCTATTATAAACGGCATGGATTGTGGCTTATACGATAAGTCGATTTTATCTTGAAAAAGAAACTTCCTAGGGTGGCTGAACAAAAGCCTAAAGGAGGTGTGCTATGCAAAAATCAGTAGTCGTCACGGGCGGGTCGCGCGGTATCGGTCGCGCCACCGCCCTGCTTCCTTGCCGCACACGGTTGGGACATTGTCGTCAACTACGCCAACAATCATGACGAAGCGGCCTCTGTCGTCGCAGAGATCGTCGGACGAGGTGGGCGTGCCAACGCGGTTCGGGCCGACGTTTCATCGGCATCCGAAATGAAGGATCTTTTCGATCAGGCGGAGCATGCCTATGGCAATGTCCGCGCGCTGGTCAGCAGCGCAGGGCTCATCAGGCCGTCTTTGATGAAGGATCTGAACGAGGCGCAGCTCGCCGAACAACTTGATACGAACCTTCGGGGCACAATCAACGGCATGCGCGAAGCCGCGCGACGGATCATCGACGGTGGCCGGATCGTCAGTATGTCCAGCACCACGCTTGCCCTCAACCCTCCAGGCTACGGCATCTACAACGCTACAAAAGCCGCCATCGAGGCTCTTACACGTGTCGTTGCCAAGGAACTTGGAGGCCGACGGATTACCGTCAACGCCGTGGCTCCCGGCCCAGTCGAAACCGAATTGTTTGTCACGGGTAAGAGCCAGGCCGAGATCGACCGCATGGCAGAAGCAGCGCCCTTCAAACGTCTTGGTCAACCGCACGACATAGCCGAGGTCGTCGCCTTTCTTCTGTCCGACGCAGCTGGATGGGTCAATGGACAGGTCGTGCGCGCCAATGGCGGCTTGGCTTGAGGAGAGTTAAAATGCATCAGAAAGTCATCGTCGTCACTGGCGCCGGATCCGGCATCGGTCGCGCCGTCGCCAAGGCGCTCGCCATCGCGGGCCACATTGTCTACGCTTCGATGCGATCTCTCAAGGAGCGAAACCAGGACCGTGTCGAACAGCTGTCGCGGTTTGCGGCAGAAAAGCAGGTCGACCTGCGCGCGCTCGAGCTCGATGTCCTCTCGGAGGAGAGCATAAGAGCAGCGTTCGATCAGGTCCTTCTGGAGACCGGCCGTCTCGACGTGGTCGTCAACAATGCGGGCATGCTGATGGTCGGTGTTGCCGAAGCCTTTACGCCTGCGCAAATGGCAAGGATTCTAGACACCAACGCGATCTCCTGGCTTCGGGTGAACCGGGCAGCGCTGCCAATCATGCGCCGGCAGAAAGAAGGCGTCCTTGTGTATATTGGCAGCACGACTTCGCGCATCCATGAGCCCTTCATCGGACCCTATATCGCCAGCAAGGCGGCGGGCGAGGCTCTGGCTGAAGCGATGAGCTTCGAAGCCGCACCTTTTGGCATCGAGAGTGTCATCGTTGTGCCCGGCGCCTTTACATCCGGCACGGAACATTTCGCGGGCGCCCATGGGCCGGAGACCCTTGCCGTCGTCAGCCAATACGGTGAGCTTCCGGATCGTCTTCGCGGCCTCGGCACAGCCCTTGAGGTACTGGATGCCGAAAAAAACCTCGGTCTGACTGTCGAATCCGTTGGCAAGGCTGTGAAGGATGTCCTCGATCTTCCGTTCGGAGAAAAGCCGTTCAGGATTTCGATCGACCCACAAGGCAAAGGGACGGACGAGATCGAAGCCTTGATCGGTGCCAGGCAGCTTTCGTTCTTCGAGAGACTCGGGATAGCCGACCTGATGAAGCCCAAGCGTCCATAACATGATCATCGCCAAACGCTCGGAAGTGTTCCCGAACACGCAACCGCGAGCAGATCCTACCTTTGCCAAAGGAACATATCCATGAGCGACATCCTGCAAACCGCCGGCCTGGTCATTGCGTTGGCAGCGCCATCTCCAGCTACACAGGGCAGTTTATCTGTCGAACAGGCGATCGAGATCGTGCGGCCTGTCTATAACGCACTCACCGCGGCGTCACCCGCAGATGTGCGCGTTCATCTTGAAAGCGGAACGACAAAGGATTGGCAGAATTGCGGTTCTACCAATGCATGCGATGACCGCGAAGCAACGATCGCGAGGTGGAGCGCCCGGATCGCCAAGGTACCGGATTTCAGCTTCGAGATCCTGGATGTTGTCACGATGGGGAACAAGGTTGTTGTTCGCAGCGAAGCTCAAGGCACACCTGTCGGCGAGTTTCTCGGCGTCGCCCAGTCGGGTCGCGCCTTCCGGATCATGACCATCGATGTCCACGAAGTCCAAGATGGTAGAGTATATCGGACATATCACGTTGAAGACTGGTCGCGCGCGTCCCGGCAACTCCGCGGCCAGGAATGAGGCGAGCTACGCCCGCGAAAGCCGTCTATCCTCCGGTAGTCGCCAGTCTAGGAGGCGGCCTTTTCAAAGAGTGACCCGATCACCTCACGCAGCCATCGCTGCGCGGGGTGAACGTCGTTGCGCCTATGCCATGCCATGTCGAACGTCGCCGTGCCAAGTTCCAATGGCGGCTTCAGAACGTGAAGCTGTTCGCGATACCCGGATGCTTCGACGACGCCCTTCATCAGCGTTGCTATCAGGTCGGACGACGCGACGAGCGGCGGCGCGGCGTACATTTGCGGGAGCGTTAACGCAAGGCGCCGCCGCAATCCCAGCTTCCCAAGCGCGGCATCGACCATCCCGAACCGCTCGTTTTCGGGGGAAACAAGCAAGTGTGACATCTGAAGAAAAGCGTCGAGCGTCAGCTCTGTGTCGGCGTGCGGATGGTCTTTGCGAACAATGCAGACGAAACCCTCCTCGAACAAACTTGCGCTCAAAATGCGACCGGCCGGGGTGTGGGGAACTCCGACGGTGAGATCTGCCTCCCCGGAATCCAGAAGCGAGATGACGGCGTCGCGGTGATCGAAGTTGCGAATTCGCAGAACGATACCCGGCGCCTCAACTCGCAGGCTGGCAAGCAGTTTTGGCAGGACGACAAACGCTGCGTGCTCGGAAAGCCCAATCGAGAGTGTGACCGTTGACTTCGAGGGGTCGAAGACCTGCGTAAACTCCAGCGTTCGCTGGATTTCCGCCAGCGCATGGCCAAGCGGTTCGGCGAGGTCAAGCGCGCGCGGCGTTGGCTGCAACCCCACTGGGCCACGGATAAACAACTCATCCTGCAAGAGAGCACGCAGACGCGATAGCGCGGCGCTCATGGCCGGCTGCGTCCGCCCGATCCGCACGCCTGCGCGCGTTACACTTCGCTCGGCCATGAGCGCATCAAAGGCAACAAGCAGGTTCAGGTCAATGCCATGTAAATCCATGTCGTGGATGTTATCGCATACCTGATATCGATTTCAACGATGAAATCGTGGAGCGTACTGTTGCTTATCGCCAACCAAGGAGTTCGCTATGAGCAACGGACAGCCATCTTACAGCGGAATAAGCACCGCAGATCTACAGACGCTTCGTACCTTCTACAAGGCGTTTGAGGGAAACCCTGATCTCCTCGACGCAAGCGTCGTTGCGGATTGGCACGACATCCCTCTTGCACCGGGCCAGGCAGCGGGCCGAAATGGATTCAAGCCCATGATCGCCGCCTTTTCGGAGGCGTTTGCTGACATCAAGATCGAGATCGTCGATGTGATCGGCGGGCCGGACAAGGCTGCCGTCCGGGCCGTCATCACTGGTCGTCACGTCGCGGATTGGTTCGGGGTCGCCCCGACCGGCCGCGAATTCTCGCTTCCGATCCATGAGTTCCACGCCTTCGAGAACGGCCGGATCACCCACACTCGGCACATGGAGGACTGGCTGGGCTGGTTTGCCCAGATGGGCGCTTGGCCGGTCAAGAACTAGGAGCTGACAATGCAACAGATCATACTCTCCGATTACGAGCAAACCCCTGCCCTGACAGACGTAGCCATCCCCGAGCCGAATCATGGCGAGGTGCTTGTGCGCGTTAAAGCGGCAGCCTTAAACCCGCTCGACGTCAAGCTTCAACTTGGTCGGGTCCACGCCTACTTCCCCCTGACCTTTCCGTCGCAGATGGGTACGGACCTCGCCGGCACAATCGAAAAGACTGGCTCCCTGACCTCACGCTGGCGGGTCGGCGATCGGGTTATGGCACGGCTCGATCCGACCAAGGGTGGCGCTTTTGCCGACTACGCCATCGTTCCCGAAGATCAGCTTGTGCTTCTTCCGCAAGATCTGAACTTCAACAGCGCAGCGGGATTGCCAACCGCTGCAGGGACTGCTTGGCAGGCTCTCGTAGAGATCGCGGATCTTAAGGCCGGCCAGACCGTCCTTGTGCATGCCGGTACCGGGGGTGTCGGAAGTGTCGCCATCCAGTTCGCCAGAGGGCTTGGCGCCCGCGTCATCGCCAGCGCGTCGGGAGACGGTGTGGAGATCGCGCGCGAACTGGGTGCCGATCAGGTCATCGACTATCGATCCGAGGATTTTGCCACCAAGGTTTCGGACATCGATGTGGTGCTGGATACCATTGGCGGGGAGACACAGCAGCGCTCCTTCGACGTGCTGCGCAGTGGCGGCAAGCTGGTTTCGACGGTCTCTCCGCCTGACCAAGCACTGGCGACGGCCCACAAGGTCGAAGGTACATTCGTGTTCCATACATCGAACGCCGGGCGGCTCTCGGATCTGGTTAAGGCGATGCGCGCAATGGGCCAATCGGTCCTGATCGATGGTGTTTTCCCCATTACCTCGTTCGCAGAAGCCTTCGGGCGCCAAGCCTCTGGCAGGGCGCGTGGCAAGATCATCATAAGTGTGTGATCCTGCTTACGGTAATATCGAGCTAGGCGGTGCTGCCGCCTGGCTCGTCCCCACCTAAAATTCAGCTCTCTCGAACGATGATCCGCGCGCGAGCAGACTATGGACCGCCAATCGCGGAGCGCGCTGGCCTATGCAGGACGGTCGAGTCGAGTGCCGGCCGAAGCCAAGCAAGTGTCAGGCGCTTCTTTGCCACCAGACGTCCGGAGCGTTAGGCTCGGTTTTGGAATCGAGACCAGCAAATTACTAAGTCCGTGCCCTTCCCCGATATCATAAGAATTGCCTGTCCGCTCGGCTCGTCGTCAGATGTATCCGCATGCCGTCAGAGCGCAAGTTGTAAAATCGGATTTTCCAGACAACCACGGGCGACAACCCTATCGAGCGGCACAATAGCCATCCGGGCTGAACGGGAACATAGTTTGACGGTAGACGAGGTTTCTGAATAAGGAAAAGGGATGCACCCAAAGCGCGTTCTTTCAAATGGCACCTTTATGGCTGGTCCGAAATATCTGATCGAGCCCCCAAGAACCGATGCGCAAGCATCAGGCAGACGTAGTCCTTTTTCGGGCGACACGTTCGTGGTGAAACCTAAAAAGCCGTTGGACGTCAGTCTGGAAACGGTTCGAACGTCCGCAGAGTTGGTTGTAGCGTCGTCTGCAAACTGAACGCGGGTCCATCGCATAATTGACTATTTCTTACATCAGCGGGATGGAATGCCCCAATTATCGACGTTTCGCCTTCACAGGCATGCTGCAGGTTTTCTGTTCTTCCAACACCTGGGCGATTTCTCTCGCCGGCCCTATGAAGTAGGCCGTCGTGTAAACAGGCATGCCCACGACCGTCGCGATCCCGGTCGCCACGACCGACAGCCCGGCCATAATGCCGCCATGGCCATTGACCAGCACGATCTTCGAAAAGCCGGCGTTTCGGACAGACGTGCGAATGTCGCCTTGCTGAGTGTAAAGGTGCCACCGAAATCCGCATGGTGGTGCGCAACACCGGTCCAGACCAGGGGTCACCACGCAAGGGAGGTCTGAATTACCAGTTGCCTAGCCGCTCATTCGCACACAGCGGCTGCAAGGACGTGGTCGGTTCCCGTTACAAGATGCGGCCCGTGTTGTTCGGTAGAACCAATCGGAACAACCACAACGGCGTGGTCCTTTGCCAAGGCGCTCAATTCCGGAGCGGTCAGCTTGCTCCAATGAATACCTCTTTGAGGATATTCCATGGCGGCCCCCCTATGAAACGACGCGAAAAAGCAGAACGATCTGCGAGAAATGACGATGATTACGACGAACAGCAGCGTCAGGAAGAGAAACGAGACCGCTCCCCATGACCAGATGATCTCTGGGTGGGCATCTGCCATACGAAAAATTTCGACGGGGCCAAAGCGGGCGTCACTGCCAGGAAACACCACAAAGGCGAGAAATTGTTCGCCAAAGCTCGTATTGCGGTAGAGATTGAGTAACTGGCATAGCTATCGAACCCGTCTGGAAGCGAGACCTCAGGCCTCGCGCCAGCGATATCCCTCGGACGTTTTCGCGATCCTTATGACGGATGTGCCAGCCAGATGAGCACCGAAGAGAACCGTTTGTGGAACGCTCGCCCACTCCAGCAAACGCAGGCGCGATTGCTGCGCTTTTTCAGGTTCAGCATCGAATATGGAGTTAACGTCTGGCCGCAGGACCTGCGCATGGTGGTGTAAGGTGTCGCCGGCAAAAAGCGCTACACCTTCTCCGGTTTCGACCGCAATAGAAGCGTGGAACGGGCTGTGGCCGGGTGTTGGAAGATAACGAATTCCGGGCAGCACCTCGCTTCCGTCAACGGAAACCATTATCGCCTGTCCAGACTCGACGACAGGGTCGACGCTGTCTGCGCGCGCCATAAAGCTGGTCCGGTGGCGGTCAATCTGATTTTCCGGCGCCGAGAAGAACCTGTATTCGTCAGCGCTAAAAATATAACGCGCGTTCGGAAAGGTGGGGCGCCAGATTTGTCCATCCCACACCGTGTTCCACCCCACGTGGTCAACATGGAGGTGAGTTAGCAGAACGACATCGACGTCTTCAGGCCTTACCCCAGCCGCTTGTAACCGCTCGAGAAAAGGCGGGGTCAGACTATCGAAGTACGGCGCATAGGGCCTGGATTTCTTCGCACCTGCTCCGGTGTCGACTAAAATGTTCTGACTACCGTCACTAATCAGCCAGCTATGGATACTAAGGCGGGCATTGCCAGCCGGAGACAAAAGCGTGGGGGGAAAAAGAGCTGGATCGACCGCTTGCTCTCCAAGCTCCGGAAACAATTTCCCGGGAGCGAAGCTTAACAGCTCTTGCTCGCTGATTTTGGTGATCGAATAGTGTCCCATCTTCTGCTGAGTTGCATATTGCATACGGGTTCCTCAAAATGAGTTCATCGGGAAACGGCAGGCGATGGACCGGCCGGTAAGCCTTATCGAACGCGCCGGAACCATATTTCGTCTCATGTCATCATTGCAAAATTAGACTGTACTGTAAAGCCAAATTTTGAAAAAGGGCTAGTGACGGCGAAAGTCCCGCTTTCTCTTGGTTTGCATTAATTCGGTTAAGATGTACTATATTGTACAATACAAGCGAGGAGAGGGTTGCCTGAGCCAAATGGATCGGAAACATCGCAAATCTGAAAATGGATCGACGCCCGCAATCATAAAGGCAGCTCGCCAGCTCTTTCTTAAAAAGGGCTACGATGGCGTCAATCTTGATACGATCGCGAAGAAGGCGAGCGTCTCTCGGCAAACGCTTTACAACATTTTCGGAAGCAAAGAGGCGATTTTCAAAGCCGTTTTAAATGACCATTGGTCGAGTATCGCAGGCCACAGCGACCTTGAAGCTGAAACCTTTCCGCCGAAGGCCTCCGCCGCGGAAGTTTTGCGTATTTTTGCCGATCGGGCACTGGCTTTCGTTGACAACCTCGAACAGGTGGATTTCACCCGATTGGTAATCGCAGAATCCCGCCACGCAGCTTGGATCGGTCACGAATTTTATAAAGTCGGCAAGGGACCGCTTCTCGCTTCTCTGACTAGCGAAATCATGCGTCTCGACGTGCAGGGATTGTTGACCTGTAACAATCCTAGTCTCGCTGCCCACCAGTTCTTCGGCCTTCTCCTCGAGATGACTTTCTGGCCCTATGTCATGTCGATCGGCGCAGCCACACGTGAGCTGCCCGATAGGGAAGAAGCTGTAGACGGTGCTGTTTTGATGTTTACAGCCCGGTATGGCGTTAAGGTGAAGCGAGACATTTGACATTACAATGTATTTTGTTCGTAGACCCCTGGCATCAACGCAAAAGCGGCCGGGCCGCGCCTTTAGCCCCATCCTTCCTTTGGTATGGTTCGCTCTATCGCGTCCTGAATGAGGCGCGGCGAGGTGATGCTTGGTCCAGAGCTGTCGGCTCCGGACAAAGTTGAAGCAATGCAATGCTGCAGCGGCGACCACCCATTTAACTTCGGCATCCCCTGAGCAAAACTTCCACGCTTGGGCGTATTATTAGGCGTCAGGCCAGTCCCGGTGCGGGAAATCCCAAACTACGAACGAGCTCATGCGAGGCAGCCCAAGTCTGGAGCGACAAACGCGTTCATCTCCCTATGAAGAAGCGATCCACTCGCGATGGATCATCGTTGGACACTTGTAAGATACTACAAATACATTATAGTTCTGGGATCCGCCCTCGGGACTCAGGGTGGCACTTCTTTGGGAGGAAAATCATGACAATTACGACGCGAAAGGCGCAGCCGACCGTGGCTGCCAGACTCGAGCGGCTACCGCTCACCGGCTACCAACGTTTCATTTTTCTAATTATCGCAACCGCCTGGCTCTTTGACTCCATGGATCTGGCGGCGATGACTTTCATGCTAGGGTCCATCAAGAGTGACCTCGGATTAACCACAGCGCAGGCCGGCTTTGTTGCAAGCGCAAGCTTTATTGGGATGTTTTTTGGCGCGTCGATCGCTGGTCTTGCAGCGGATCGATTTGGCAGAAAACCCGTCTTTCAGGTCAGCATGATCGTCTGGGGCCTTGGGAGCCTGCTCTGTGGACTGTCGTCAGGTTACAACGACCTCTTTATCTACCGAATTATCCTCGGTGTCGGCATGGGAATGGAGCTTCCGGTCGCTTTGGCAATGGTGTCCGAATTCATACCATCGCAGCAACGCGGCAAATATGCTGCAATTTTGGAGGGATTTCTTCCTGTCGGGTATGTCTTTGCCGGCATCTTGATATATTTCACATTGCCCTTGGTCTCCTGGCGAGGAGTATTCATCATTCTGGCGGTACCAGCGGCTGCGTTGCTGGTCATCCGGCGTTTCGTGCCGGAATCGCCTCGTTGGCTTGAAAGTCACGGGAGGCGAGAGGATGCAAATCGCGTGATTTCGCAAATTGAAGATCAAGTTCGCAAGCGCCTCCAGGGCGCGGAACTCCCCGCTGTTGCTGTCGACGAAATCACGGCCGACGTGGACCTCGTGTCGGGCAGGAACCTGGGAGTTCTGACAACGCTGTCCGAACTCGTGAACAAGACATATGGCAAGCGTTCGTTCATGATATGGACAGTGTGGTTCTTTACGATGGTCGGTTACTACGGGCTCTCATCCTGGCTGGGCGCGCTCCTTCAGGAATCCGGTTACGAGGTTTCGAAATCGATCATCTACACCGTCATCATGTCCGCAGCGGGCATACCAGGCTTCATCTTTGCGGCATGGTTTCTGGAATGGGCCGGGCGCAAGAAAGCGGCTGTCGTGATGCTGTTTGGATGTGCTGCCAGCGCTTACGTATATGGTCAATGTGCCTCACTGAAACTTCCTGTTGAGCAGGTCGTCCTTGCGGGCGCTGCGATGCAGTTTTTCTTCTTCGGCATGTGGTGCATCATCTACGCCTATACACCGGAACTTTATCCGACGAGAACGCGCGCGACCGGAGCGGGGGTCGCGTCCTCGGTCGGTCGGCTCGGCTCTATCATTGGTCCGCTGGGGATAGGCGTTCTTTTGCCTGTGATAGGCCAGGGCGGCATTTTCATTGGAGGAGCCATTTGCTTCGTCGTTGCGGCTCTGACCATCTGGATCATGGGAATTGAGACTAAGGGTCTTTCCCTAGAGCAAATCTCCCAATAGGTCGCGCGGCGGCGGCGTCCAGCCGCCGCCAATTGCTTTGGCGAGTTATCGCTTCAACACGCCCACACTCTTGTAGAAGAGTTTGTGCGTGAACTCTTCCACGACGTTCATGAGGCTTGTCGCGATCGCTAGGGCCTCATCTTCCTTTTCCTCAGCGATCGCGCGAGCGCGCGCTGCGTGAAGTCGGCCGACGACCTCAAGGTTGCGCAGCTCAGGATAGAACTTGAAATAGAACCGCCTCGAAAGCGCTAAGAGCGGCGAAATCGCTTTTTCCGCAAACGGATTTCCAGCCAGCCGAGCAACGGTTCGGTTCACGTCGAAAAGGTGGCGGAGATACGAGTGGACATCGGATATACCAGCCGTTTCCATAGCCTCGGCCATTTCTTTAAGAGCCACCCGCTCTTCATACGAAGCTCTTCGCGTGGCGCGGCGAGTTATGAAGAGCTCGAGTTCCCGGCGAAGCTCAATAACTAGTAGTTGTTGTTGTAGGTCGATTTCCGCCACCATCACGCCGTGCTTGGGTATAATTCGCAGAAGCGAGTCACTTTGGAGCCGCTTAACCGCCTCGCGCACCGGGGTTCTGCCGATCAAGATCAACTCTCCCAAACTTTCCTCGCTCCATTTGCTTCCCGGTGGCAACTCAAGCGTGACAATCAACTCCTCAAGCTTGCGATGAGCAGATTCCGCTTGGGATTCTACCGGATCTTGCGCACCAGGTTCAGATTTTTGCGGCATCTGCCCTCCAAATTATTGGCAGCGGCACCGTCCGGCCCGCGCTAAAACCTACGTAGCACGTTACAAAGCTGTTGACTGTATCCTAGTAGGATACTACAAACATTTTACAAATTGCGTTTCTCCGAGAAACGCGTCTTTCCATGTGATGCAGCGAACAAGGATCAAAGATATGGAAGTCCATCTGTGGAAGGGAAACGAGTCTGTTGAGGTTGGGATCGAAGGAACCGTCGGCACAATCACCCTACAGCGGCCTTTCCGAAGAAACTCAATGGACCAAAATCTGGTCGAAGGAGTTCGTAAGTCATTGCTGTGCTTCGCCGACGATCAAAAGATTTCCGCGCTCGTTCTTCGGGGTGCAGAGCCAGGATTCTGCGCGGGAAGCGATCTGAAATATATCAGCGAGATGGACATTCGCCAGATCAGTCGATTCGAACAGGAATGCGGCGACCTCGGGCGTCTGATCGGCTTCATTGACAAGCCTGTAATCGCTGCGGTGGAGGGCTTCGCCATTGGTGGTGGGTTTACGCTCGCCACATGTTGCGATCTCGTCGTATCGAGTACCGATGCAAAATGGAGCCTTCCAGAAGTTCCGATCGGTTGGCTGACACCGTGGGGTATCAGCTCGATTATTAACCGCGTCGGCTTGGTGGAGGCACGCAGACTTTGCTTTGGCCTAGACTCGCTCGACGGCAACGAAGCACGACGACTGGGCCTGGTTGACTACGTAACCGATCCCGGGAAAACGACCGAGTATGCGACCGCCCTGGCGCGGCGCATCGGCGAGCTTCCTGGACCCGCGGTCAAGGCGACCAAAAGGTTCTTCTCTACCTACGCGATGGAGAAATCCGAGACGATGGACTTCGAGGCCAATCGACTGTTTTGTGAGAATGCAACTTCGAGCGATGCCCAAAAGACATTCGATCGCTTCCGCCAGCCCAAACAGGCTCGACACGATGTCTGAGATTGTCGATCTGGACCGAGCTTTGTCAGTCATCCGTGATGGTGATACTGTAGGCTCTGTCGGTGTTATTGGATGGCTAGTTCCGGATCACTTGCTTGAGGGTATTGCTCACAATTTCCTCACCAAAAACGGCCCCGGCAATCTTACCTTTTATTTCCCGGTTGGCGTCGGTGATGCTCTTGAGATCAAGGGGATGGACCACGTAGCCGTCCCAGGGCTGCTGAAGCGTGTGATTGGCGGGAACTTCATCAATCCGCTCAACCCCCGAACGGGTCGTCGCGCGGAAATGATGCGAATGATCATTGAGAACGAGGTGGAAGCCTACGCATGGCCGATCGGTGCTACGATGCACTGGCTTCGCGAAGTTGCTCGACGCGGCCCCGGATATCTCACTGAAGTGGGCCTCGGTTCTTTTATCGACCCCCGCCAAGAAGGCGGCAAGATGAACTCGCGCACGAAAGACAATCTCGTTCAGCTGCGGGAATTCGACGGAAAGGAATACCTTTTCTATCCGACGTTCCCGTTGAACGTCGCCCTCCTGCGCGCAAGCTTCGCAGATGAGCTCGGCAATCTGTCTCTTTGCAATGAACCGCTCCAATCCGCCACCCTTGCCCTGGCCCTCGCAGTGAAAGCCTCCGGCGGCAAAGTGATTGCTCAAGTGAGCGAGATTGTGCCGGCCGGCCTGATGCCGGCGGCGAACATGAATATTCCTGCGGCCCTTGTCGACTACATCGTCGTTGCACAAGGGCAAATGACAACAGATGTCGACTTCGATGCTCGCTATCTCGGTGGCTCCTTCGATCCTTCGAGCTTCAGCGCTCTATACCCCGCGGGTATCGACAAGGTGATTGCGAGACGAGCAGCACATGAGTTGAAGGAGGGCGAGGTCTCCATTTTCGGTTTTGGCGCGGCGACCAATATCCCTCTAGTTCTCGCTGACGGAGGCAAGTTTAATGACGGCGGCATCCGCCGCTATCGCCATACGACCGAACACGGCGTATTTGGCGGGATCGTGATGAGCGGATGGCAGTTTTCCGCCAATCTTTATCCCGAGGCGCTAATAGATGGCCCTTCTCAGTTCGACTTCATCGACGGCGGCGGCTGTGCGTTTGCCGCCCTGTCGTTTGCGCAACTTGACCAGGTCGGGAATATCAATGTCAGCAAATTCTCCGGCTTTAGCCCCGGATCTGGCGGCTTCATAGATATAGCAACTAACGCAAAACGGCTCGTTTTTGTGGGGACGCTAACCACTTCGGGACTTGATGTCTTGGTTTCTGACGCGGGCATCGAGATTCGCAAAGAAGGACGGATCAAAAAGTTCGTCCAGAAAGTCGACCAAATCACCTATCCGCTCTCCCGAGGCATCTCAGAACGGGGCCAGGAAGCGACCATCATTACAGAGCGGGCCGTATTTAAGCTCTACGGCCAAACGCTCGTCCTCACGGAGATCGCTCCAGGTGCGGACCTCAATCGGGACATCATCGATCAGATCGATTTCGCGTTCGACGTTGCGCATGACTTGCGTCCGATGGACGCCGAACTCTTTCAATTGGGAGGCTAACTATGTCACTACTTGACTTAACCGATGACGAACGACTGCTCAAAGAGGCGGTCGAGGATTTCGCCGAGACCGCTCTCCGCGAACAGATTCGCGACTTCGTTCGCAAGCACGAATTTCCAACAAATCTCGTAAAGCAGTTCTTCTCGCTGGGTTTTATGGGTACCGCCTATGACCCGGCATATGATGGGTCAGGTCTCGGCGCAAAAGGAGCAGCTATCGTCGCCGAAGCCCTTGCACGCGTAGAACCGGGCTTCGCCGCAATTTTCCTTTGCAACAGCGCGCCAATGACGGTGATATCGCGGTTTGGATCGCACGAGCAAAAGCAGAAATGGCTGGCTCCGCTCTGCCGTGGTGAAATGATTGCTTCCTTTGGTGTCACAGAACCGAGCGGCGGGTCGGACGTCGCGAGCATTAAATTGAAAGCCACCGAAGATGGCGATCACTTCATCCTCAACGGCTCTAAGATTTTCTCCACCAATGCTGGAACCCCCCTGCATGGCCTCTCGACCGTCGTCGCCGTCACAGATCCCGAGCGCGGTCCGAAAGGGCTATCGACCTTCATCGTCCCGGTGGGAACGCCAGGTTTTTCGGTCGGCAAGCCGGGCGCAAAAATTGGCTGGAGGATTGCCGACTCGGTCGAACTCTTCTTTGACAACTGCCGAGTTTCAAAAGACCAGATTGTCGGGAACAGAGGCGACGGCCTAAAGCAGATCTTAACAACACTCAGCATCGGTCGCATCCTTGTTGCCGCCACAGGTCTGGGACTGTCCCGAAAGGCGATGGATCTCGCGAAGAACTACGGAGCTGAGCGACGGGTCGGTGGGAAACCGATCTTTGAGAACCAGGGCCTAACTTTTCCGATTGCAGACGTTTTGACCAAAATACACGCTGGGGAGCTGATGGTTCGGCATTCGGCGTCACTCTCTGATGACAATCAGCAATTTCGAACCGAGACGTCCATGACCAAGCTCTTCTGCTCCGAGCTTGCATCGGAAGCAGCAGATGTCGCGCTTCAGGTGCACGGCGGATACGGCATTTTCGAGGAATTCGAAGTCTCCGGTTTGCTTGGCGAGGCGAAGGTACTTCAGATAGTCGAGGGTACCAGCGAGATTCAGCGTCTAATAATCGCTCGTGAACTTGCCGAGTAGGAGAAAAGACGGTGCGTATACTTGTCCCAATCAAGCGGGTGATTGATTACAATGTGAAGATCCGCGTCAAGCCTGACGGCACGGGAGTTGAACTCGCCAACGTCAAGATGTCGATGAACCCGTTCGATGAGATCTCGGTGGAAGAGGCGCTTCGCCTTAAGGAGGCCGGAAAGGCAGAGGAAGTGGTTGTCGTGTCGATCGGCCCGGTTAAGGCCGAAGAGACGCTGCGCACCGCGCTCGCCATGGGTGCCGACCGCGCCATCCTCATCGAGACCGACGATGCTCTCGAGCCACTCACCATTGCCAAGATCCTAAAGGGCGTCGCCGATGTCGAACAGCCGGGTCTCGTGATTGTCGGCAAGCAGGCGATCGATGACGACAGCAACCAGACAGGCCAGATGCTGGCGGCCCTGCTTGGCGCCGCCCAGGCGACCTTCGCCTCGAAGATCGAGATCGGCGACGGCAAGGCAACCGTGACCCGCGAAGTCGATGGCGGCCTGCAGACGATCGACGTCAAGCTTCCAGCTGTTGTTACCACCGATCTACGTCTCAACGAGCCGCGCTATGCGTCGCTTCCGAACATCATGAAGGCAAAGAAGAAGCCGCTCGACAAGAAGACGCTTGCCGACTTCGGCGTCTCCAGCACCCCGCGCCTCAAGGTAATGAACACCGAGGAGCCATCCGGCCGCAAGGCCGGCGTAAAGGTCGCCTCGGTCGCCGAGCTTGTCGACAACCTCAAGATCTCTGGCGTCCTCTAAGGTTCGAAAAAGGAATAACGATCATGGCCATTCTTCTTCTGGCTGACCACGACAACGCAACCCTTTCCGACCAGACCGCCAAGGCACTGACGGCTGCTGCGAGAATCGGCGGCGATGTGCATGTGCTGGTCGCAGGCAAGGGTGCCAAGGCAGCCGCCGATGCGGCTGCCAAGCTATCAGGCGTCTCCAAGGTCCTGCTTGCCGAAAGCGACGACCTCGCCCACAATCTGGCCGAGCCGCTGGCCGACCTGATCGTCTCCCTGGCAGGCAGTTACGACACGATCATTGCCGCCGCAACCTCGACCGGCAAGGATGTCCTACCGCGCGTCGGAGCCCTGCTCGACATCGCGCAGATCTCGGAAGTCACAGAAGTCGTCTCGCCCGATACCTTTAAGCGTCCGATCTATGCCGGCAACGCCATCCAGACGGTTCAGTCCGTAGACATCAAGAAGGTGATCACTGTCAGAACCGCCTCCTTTGCTGCAGCAACGGTGGGTGGGTCAGCATCGGTCGAAACCATTTCGGCAGCAGCAAGCTCCGGTCTCTCGACCTTCGTTAAAGACGAACTTTCGGCCTCCGACCGTCCGGAACTGACGTCTGCGAAGATCATCATCTCCGGCGGCAGGGCGCTCGGCTCAGCGCAGAAATTCCAGGAGCTTATCCTGCCGATTGCCGACAAGCTCGGCGCCGCCGTCGGCGCCTCGCGCGCTGCAGTCGATGCCGGCTATGCGCCGAACGACTGGCAGGTCGGACAGACAGGCAAGGTCGTCGCCCCCAATCTTTACATCGCCTGTGGCATTTCCGGTGCCATCCAGCATCTCGCCGGCATGAAGGATTCCAAGGTCATCGTCGCCATAAACAAGGACGAGGAGGCCCCGATCTTCCAGATCGCCGACTACGGCCTCGTCGCCGACCTCTTCGAAGCACTGCCGGAAATCAAAAAGACGCTTTGACGGAGGGCGCCGTTCCCAACGGGAGAGCATGGAGCTCAACGTCGCGAGCGTCGGCGGCGGACCGGTTTGTCGGCGGCGTTTTGGCTGAAGCAGGTCAATCCGGACCTGTCGGTGATGGTGCTGGAGAAGGGTGCCAGGTCGGCGCCCATATCCTCTCTCAGGCACCGTCGTCAATCCCGTGGGTATCGAACGGCTTCTGCCGGACTGGCGTTTGGAAAGCGATCCCGGTCAAGACCGAAATGCTGTTCCCGATCGAAATGAAAATCATTCTAGCGGAACACGGAGCACCCGTCATGATGTACCGCCCTGAACCCGAAACAGAAGACAAGATTGGACAATAAGCGACGCCCTACCCCGCCATATCCAGAACAGCAACAAGAGCCACCGGGCAAGACAGCCAAGATGGAACCTGTCCCGGACCACGGCGAACAGTCCTATAAGGGGAACGGTAGGCTAACAGGAAAAGTCGCCCTTATAACTGGATCTGACTCCGGGATCGGCAAGGCTGTGGCAATTGCATTCGCTCGGGAAGGTGCCGACATCGTCCTATCTTAACGAGGACGACGACGCTCGCGATACCGCGAGATTGGTCGAGGAAGCCGGACGCAAAGCGATTGTCGTTCCGGGTGACATCAAATCCGAGGACCATTGCAAGGGCCTTGTCCAAGGCACCGTCGACAAACTCGGTGGTATCGACATCCTAGTGAACAACGCCGCATTTCAGCGAACCTACGGCGACATTGCCGACATCACAGCAGAGGAATGGGACGAAACCTTCCGCACCAACATTTACGCGCCGTTCTTCCTGTCGAAGGCTGCTGCCCCTCACATGAAGCCTGGCAGCTCGATTATCAATACTACTTCAATCCAGTCGCGGCAGCCGTCCCCGCTTATTGCATACGCGTCCACCAAAGGAGCGATCTCAAACTTCACCGCGGGTCTGGCCGAAATGCTGGTGGGCAAAGGCACTCGCGTGAATGCGGTCGCGCCGGGGCCGATCTGGACGCTGCTAATGCCCTCCACGATGCCGGCCGACAAGGCTGTGAAATTCGGCGAGCAGACGCTTTGAAGCGTGCCGGACAGCCCGCAGAACTCGCCGGAGCTTACGTGCTGCTGGCATCGGATCTCGGAAGCTATATGACAGGAGCGGTTATTCCGGTAACCGGCGGCGAGATCATGATTTGATGGATTCTTGGCCGCTAGCCCTATCCCTCTAGCGGCCAGGACATTCGGTAATCGGAGATGGCAGTTAAGCCTTGTGAAAAATCGAGAGATCAGTCGTCACACTCTACGTCCGACAAACGAATCATCTTTGCCAGTTAAAAGGTTGTCAAAGACAGAGTCACCGTTCTGGATCTTTCGAGAGTGCAGAAAGCACGTCTTCTTCTTGGTAAGGCTTTAATAGCACCTTGGTTTTCCCGGTGCCTTTCAATGTCGGAACGTTGGGATCACCGGTGGCAAAAATCACGGTGAGGTCGGGAAACTGCTCTCTGGCACCCTTTGCCAAATCGATTCCAGAAATTCCGGGAAGCCCAACGTCTGTGAAGAGCACGTCGAAACTGCCGGTCTTCAAGATATCCAAAGCCTGGTTGCCGTTACCGGCTTCCGTGATCTTATGTCCCATGTCTTCCAGCATGTCGGCCGTGTTTAAACGTATTAGGACGTCGTCTTCCACCAGCAGGATGTTCAGAATGGTCTGCGGTATCTCTTCTTTCAACGCTTGGCGTGTCGCCGAGAGTGACTGTTCTCGTTGAGCCTGGTTAGCAAGCACGTGTCGGATTTTACGAGCCATGGCTTCTTTGGTGTATGGCTTCGACAGCAACTGCACCCCCGCATCAAGCCGCCCACCGTGCACGATAGAGTTCTCGGTGTATCCGGATGTGAACAGCACCGATAGCGAAGGGTTTTTCTCCCGTGCTATCCGCGCAAGTTCCGGGCTCTTCAGTGAACCGGGCATGACGACGTCGGTAAATAGCAAGTCGACATGGACGCCGCTTTGAAGCACAACCAGAGCGCTCTCGGCGTCTTTCGCAGTAATTATGTTATAACCGAGATCACGGAGCAATTCGACAGCCGTTGCGCGAACAGCCTCATCGTCCTCCGCAACCAGAATCGTTTCGTTTCCGCCTTCTATCTTGCCAACGTCCATATCGACGATCAGGTCTTCGTCCGACAATGCCTGCGGAAAATAGAGCTTGATGCTCGTGCCCTCGCCGACCTCGCTGTAAATCTTGATATGGCCGCCAGACTGCTTCACAAAGCCGAACACCATAGACAGTCCAAGACCTGTCCCCTTGCCCTCAGGCTTGGTCGAGAAGAACGGTTCAAATACCTTGGCAACGATGTCAGCAGCCATACCTGATCCGGTATCGCTGACGGCAAGCATCACATACGCGCCCGGTTGGACCTCCGGATTTCCCTTTGCATAGGAGCCATCTAGGATGGTGTTGCTGGCCTCGATGGTCAGCCTGCCCGATCCATTCATCGCATCACGGGCGTTGATCGCTAGATTGAGCAAAGCATTTTCAACCTGCGTCGGATCGACCTGGATGTTCCAAAGGTCGGGAGAAACAGCGGTCTCGATCTCGACGGCCTCTCCCAATGATCGTCTAAGCAATTCATCCATCCCGACAATAAGCCTGCCGATATTGATGACCTTCGGCTCCAGTGGCTGGCGACGACCAAAAGACAGGAGTTGACTGGCAAGCTTTGCGCCGCGGTTGACCCCGTCGAGCGCGTTGGAGATCCGCTTCTCTGCCCGTTCATTGCCAGACACTTCCTTGGAAAGCAGTTGCAGATTCCCGGAAACGACCTGTAGTAGATTATTGAAATCATGAGCCACCCCGCCGGTGAGATTGCCGATAGACTCCATCTTCTGCGCCTGCTGAAGGGCGACTTCGGTCGTCCGTAGTTGCTGGGCTGACTCGAGTTCCGCCGTGACATCGCGACCGACGGCATGAATGACATTGTCGTCCGGAACTGCGGTCCAGGAGATCGTCCGGTAGACACCGCCCTCGCCGCGGTAGCGATTAACGAATTTCAGCGTGCGAATGCCTTGGGCAAGCTTTACGACTTCATCAAGCGTAGCTTGGCGGTCCAGGGGATGGACGTAATCCATGAACGACTGTCCGAGGACCTCACGCTCCGCATGACCCACAATGGCGAGCATTGCGGGATTTGCAGCAATAATCTTGGCGTCCATGCCAGCAACCAGCATGATCTCGGTGGAAAGACGCCACATGCGGTCGCGGTCGGCGGTGCGTTCCTCCACCTGCTGCTCCAGATGGGTTGTAAGCTTGTCGAGCGCCTCGCGCGTTGCTCGAAGGTCATTGATGTCAGTATTCGTGCCGACCCAGCGGACGATTTGGTCCTTGTCGTCTCGCATTGGGACGGCTCGGGCCAGATGCCAGCGATAGACACCATCATGGCGGCGGAGGCGAAATTCTGCTTCGTAAACGAAGCCGGTAGTCAGAGCCTCCAACCACTGCATACCTGCAGAATCGATGTCGTCGGGATGAACGATGCTCGTCCAGGCTCGACCATCAAGCTCGCCCTCCGCAGCGCCGGAATAAGCATATGTGCGCTCATTGAACCAATCGAGCAAGCCATCGGGCGTTGCAGTCCAGACATGGTTCAGCATCGCCTGTGCAAACGCCTTGAACCTCGCTTCGCTGGCGCGCAAAGCCAGAACGGCCCTATCCCGCTCGGTCACGTCCTGCACGACACCGACGAGCCGGACCGGCTTGCCGTCGGCGTCGTACTCGAACTCCGCCTTGCGGGCGATGATCCGTTCTTCGCCATTATCCGCTCGTTTGATGCGATATTGCACATCGAGCGACGCGGTCTGCGCATTTCGGGTCTCAGCGTGGGAGACCTTGTCCTGATCTTCCGGCACGACAAGGCCTTCAACGGTTTTTGCCGAGACGTTTTCCATGTGTTCGACACCGAACAGGCGACAGAACTCAGGAGACACGTCAAGAACGTCATCGTTGACGGAAATCGAAAATATGCCGACCCCACCTGCCTCCTGGGCGCGACGCAACCTTTGTTCGGTTCGTTTCAGTTTCTCGGTTGCGCGGTGTTCTTCCGTCCGGTCGCGGAGAACTTTGACAAACCCCACAAGATTGCCCGCATCATCAAGGAGCGGAGACATTTCCCCGCTTGCCCAGAACACTTCACCGGATCGTCGGATATGCCAACGCTCATCGTTGGCCGAGCCATTCTTGATCGAGAGCCCCATTTCCGTCGCGATGCGATCGATTTCGCGATCGGCTGGTGTGAAAATTCTCCCAGCGTCACGGCCAAGGATTTCCTCCTCCGTCCAGCCAAAAATCGTTGCAGCGCCCGTGTTCCAGCGCGTCACCTTACCGTCCGTATCAAAGGCGATGATGGCGTAATCTACGGCGCTGTCGAGAATCTGGCGATTTCGAGCGTTGCTGAGCTTCAGCGCAGCTTCGGCAACAACCCTTTCCGTGACGTCGGTTCCTTGGGCAAATATCCCGGTGATATTTCCCCGACGATCGCGGATCGGTTGATAGACGAGATCTACATATCTCTCTTCCGGGGCAGATGATTGCTCACGCTGAAGATTGACCCGTAAAGCCTTGCCCGTGAAAGTTTCGCCGGTTGTATACACATTGTCCAGCAGATCCAGAAAACCTTGACCCGCAACTTCCGGCAGGGCATCGCGAACGGACCGTCCCACAATATTCCGATGTCCAACTAATTGTAGATAGGACGGATTGATGATGTCGAAGACATGATCGCGGCCCTGCAGGATTGCCATGAACCCTGGGGCCTGATCGAACAGCAGGCGCAGTCGATCGTGTTCCCCGCTCAGCCATCGCTCCGACAAAACCTTATCGGTGGTCTCGACGACAACCGCGAGAACTGCAACTGGGTTCCCCTCCGCGTCCAGGACCGGTGAATAGTCCAGGTCGACCCAGACCTCATCCGGCTCACCTTCACGATACAGAATGAGCGGTTGATCCTTGTAGGACAAGGTCTCGCCCGCCAGACAGGTTTTGAGAACGGTGCTGTTCAAATTTACGGCTTCCGGCCATGCTTCCAGCACTCTCATACCTAGAAGAGCCGGATCACGACTGCCTGCAAAGGCGGCATAGGCGTCATTGTAGATGAGGATGCCCTCTGATCCCCAAAGGGTCGTCATCGCAAGTGGCGACTTTAAGACAAGCATCACCGTCGAGCGAACGATCTCGGGCCAGGTGGCCATGTCGCCAAGCGATGTCTGCGACCAATCAAACGTTGCTATGCGCTGACCCGCTAGACCAGATTGAGCAATCACAGCTGAAAATGATGATGTCAATGAATGTCCCTCAATCTGGCCGGCACCATAACCACTACCTAATATGCCATTGCTTTACTGTTTCTTGGAAACGAGGGAAAGTGAACTTGCCTCAAAATTTTGCAATTGCCGATGGCGATTTGGACCAGGATCGGACTTCAGTGAATTCAGCAATCGTACAGATTTAAACATTTTTATCTTCAGATACACCAACCTGTTCATTAGGCAGTCGGCGATTTAATAAGTTCGATTCGAACCGTGCTTTTCTTGATGAGGTACGAACCTCGCCTCAGATCTTCGGCAAGCAGTCATTACTTGGAGATGATAGCGAAACGAAGCTGAACCAAGAATTTTATTCTCTAATAAAGCAATTTTTATGAAAAATTTAGTCTTTTTGCAGATTGTCCCCGCAGACAAATCTCATATTGCCGGGGGGCATTCCAATGACTGCAGAAACTGTACGAAAACCGCTTTGGATCAAGATCACGGGTTACGGCTTTGCCGCTGTCCTTTTTGCAAGCGCCGCTATTGGAGGCTTAGCCTGGTACCGCCAAGCTGACATGAACGATAAAGCACTGCAGAGCAAGGCAGATAGTGATCTCAACGTCATACAGACCGATATGGCCGCCATTCAACGTTCCGCTTCGGCGCTTGCGCTGGCATTCGCAGGTGAGCCTGACATTGCTGGATACATTGGCACGAACGATCGACAACGTCTTCTTGAGAAGTTTTCTACTAACATCAAATCGGTGGCGCAAATCGGTGGGCTGCAAAACATTACCATTGCAGACGCTAAAGGCAACGTAATCGCACGGGCCCACGCGCCAGACAAATTCGGCGACAACTACTTGGCTCGCCGTAAAACTGTCGCATCAACTGTCTCAACTGGAAAGGTTGCCGCCGGAATCGAGCCAGGGCGAACTGGCATCGGCATTTACGCGGTTGCGCCCGTCCTCGTGAACGGCAACGTCGTCGGTGTCGTTGACGTTGGTACGGAGTTGTCGAATGCTTATTTTACGCCCTTGGCTGAGAGGCTGGGTGCAGAGATTTCCGTGAATGTGCTCTCCGAAGGAAAGCTGGTGAACCAGTCATCGACGGAGAACGGCAAGGCACTTTTGCCTCCAGAACAGATCCAGGCCGCCTTTGACGGCAAACCCGTCTTTGAAACAACTGTGCTCGAAGGCCGCGACATGCTTATCAAAGCAGTCCCCTTCAGTTCGTTTACCGGAGAAACGATCGGCGTCTTCGAAATCGGTACCGACGCCACGGCGATTACCGCTGAAGCCCGTACCGCCTTGTGGACCATGCTCGGCGTCACCGTCCTCACTTCGATCATCGCCCTCACCGCCTTTTTGCTATTCGCAAGGTCACTCGGGAATGCCATCGGCCGCCTGACCGGCACGATGTCACGGTTGGCCGCTGGAGACCTATCTGCCAAAATTGAAGGCGAGGACCGTCCGGACGAGACTGGCGCCATGGCGCGCGCCGTACAGGTGTTCAAGGACAATGCCCTTAAGACTAAGGAACTGGAGCGCCAGGCTGACGAGCAGCGCAATATGACCGAGGAGCAGCGTCGCCAGAACGCTGAGGAACAGCGCGTCCGTGCTGAAGCCATGGCCGAAGCGACCAACGGCCTTGCAACCGGCCTCAAGCATCTCTCATCCGGCGACCTGACATTCCAGCTCACCCGTCCATTCGCTGCCGATTTCGAAAGCCTCCGCGCCGACTTCAATGCCACTGTTGAGCAGCTGCGCGGCACGCTTGGCTCGGTTTCTGAGGCAGCCAGCTCGATCGACAGCGGTTCGCGCGAGGTCAGTAACAGCGCAGACGATCTGTCAAAGCGCACCGAACAGCAGGCCGCTGCACTGGAAGAGACCGCCGCGGCGCTGGATCAGATTACCGTCAATGTCGGCAATTCGTCGAAGCGTGCCGAAGAGGCCCGTACCGTCGCCATCCAGGCGAACGAAAGCGCCCGCCAGTCCGGTGCTGTGGTTGCCAATGCTGTGCATGCGATGGGCCGTATCGAAGAATCTTCGGGCCAGATCTCCAACATAATCGGCGTCATCGACGACATCGCGTTCCAAACCAACCTGCTGGCGCTCAATGCCGGTGTCGAGGCGGCTCGCGCCGGTGAAGCCGGCAAGGGTTTTGCAGTGGTCGCGCAGGAAGTGCGCGAACTGGCACAACGTTCGGCCAAGGCTGCCAAGGAAATCAAGGACCTAATCGGGAAGTCCTCAGGAGAAGTCAGCGCCGGCGTCAAGCTCGTCAAGGACACTGGCGAAGCGCTTCGCTCCATCGAAGCTCATATCGTCACGATCAACCAGCACATGGACTCGATCGCTACCTCGTCACGCGAACAGTCGGTAGGCCTGGCCGAGGTCAACACCGCCGTCAACCAGATGGACCAGGTGACCCAACAGAATGCTGCTATGGTGGAAGAAGCCAACGCAGCCGGCGCCACTCTTGCAGCCGAAGCCGGCCGCCTGCGCGAACTGATCAGCCAGTTCCAGCTCGGCCAAGGCAGCGTATCCAATGCCACCACTCAAGCCTCCGCGCTGCACAATACGGCATCTGTGATGGTAGCCTCCCACCGCTCGACGCCCGCCGCGTCACCGGTCCGCGGGATGGTTGGCAAGATTGCCAAGGCCTTTGCCGGCCGCGGCAATGCAGCAGCAGCAACTGACAGCTGGGAAGAGTTCTGATTAGGCTCAGCATGACACGATAACCAATCAAGCGAGGGCTTCAGGCCCTCGCTTGCGCCTAATCCTCTGCGGAGCGCCCGCTCTTTTGCAGGGAGCTGAGCACTACTACTCGGCAGTCAGCCCACTTTTGCGGATGATGTAGCCGTTGAAAAAATAATGTCGGCGTCTTCTGACAATGCTGGAGCCCTTATTGGAGTGGCCAAGCTCAAGGCAAAAGATGAAGTTACATTTCTTTAGTCCTTGGCTGCTCGTGCTCTCTCAGGAGGCGTTCTGCTATATCGCCAACGGTCGCTTTAAGCGATTAAAACACCCCATGATGCTTACTCTGGGAGACACTATTTTTCGCAGGCACCCTCGCTTTTGTCCGAGCAGTCCCTTTGCATCGTCGCCATGGGGGCGGCGTCCACCGTTTTTAGGTCGAGATGCTCCATCAAGCAGCTCACCGAATGCTGAACGGGAAATACTTAGCATTGATCGTATCGTAGGTGTCACCCGCTCGAATGCTTTTGAGCGCGGCATTAAATTTCTCGAGCAGTTGCGTATCGGAAGTCCTCACCGCGATACCGGCTCCATCGCCAAGAAATTCGGTGTTCAAAATATCGGGTCCTTTGAACTCGCAGCAGCTACCAGCTTTGGTGTTAGCCAGCCAATCGTAGACTGCCAGTTTGTCCTCCAGGATGATATCGACGCTATCGTCGACCAAGGCCTTGTAAAGGTCCGGCGACGCATGAAAAACCGTTGTAGGTACACCGCCATAGAACTTTTTGGCGTAAGCCTCTTGGGAGGTTACAGCTGTCACCCCGAGACGGAGGTGCTTTAGATCATTCACCTGGGTTCCGGAGATGGCGGTTCCTTTGCGCACGATAAAAACCGATGGGCTGTTGTAATACTTTTCTGAAAGCGCGACCTGTTTGCGCCTTTCAGCGCTCATCGACATTGATGAGGCGATAGCGTCATAGTTATTTGCGATTAGTTCAGGAATTATACTAGTCCACTCTTGGATAACGAATTCACATTTCAACTTTGCGGTCTCACAAAGCGCTTTGGCTATGTCCACGTCAAAGCCTTGGAGCTGCTTATTGGAATCGATAGAATTGAAAGGCGGAAAGGCACCCTCGATCTTGGCTCTGCAGCCTTGAGCGCTGGAAGGCACCGGGAACCCTCCTCCTCTCCGTATACCGGGTTTAAATAATCCAGCGGAGGGACAACGGCACCGGGGCCGGTATTGCCATAGTTCGTGCTGGATTTTGCTTTCAGATAATCCACGCTGAACAATGTCGTATGATCGACCACACCGGTTTCAAACTTCGCCCCGAGTTGGGTGTCGACATTGAAGCTGGATACCCAGTCATCAGATGTCGCCCTCATCAAGGTGTGACCATCGGGCTGGTATGCGAAGGCCGGATTGACGCGCACCAGGAACATGTCCTGGTCAGATTTGCCGTACGAAAGTTCTGACGGACGGAGAAAAAACCTGCAATGGACGATGCGAAGGCTGCCGCCGAAAAGGCCGCTCGGAACTCTCTCTATAGCGGCTCGCGTTCATGAAAAGAACGGCGCCTTCGATCGATAGGCGCCGTTACTTTGTGGGTGAAAAATGCCGTGTTGTCGGAATTAACATCGCTACAGCAGGGGCTGCGAGACAAATAATGCCGCTGGAAACCAGAACTGCATCCCGCCCGAATGTATCTGCAAGCGGGGTCATGAGTGCCAGCCCTGCCGGTGCGAGTCCGTAGGAAAATAGAAAATCCAGCGACGAGACGCGGGCTAGCCGATCTTGCGGAATTTCCGTCTGAACCGAAGTAAACCATGGCACGTTGAATATTTCGATACCGACCCCGGCCAAAAAGAATGCAAAAATCGGAACAATCATTGACTCCGCGGCAAGAAGACTAAACGGAACAACTCCGTATAGCGAAAGTCCGGCGAGTGCGGTCCACCCCCTGTTGACAGGTTTCCATTTCGTGGCAAGCAGCGCACCAAAGAGAGCACCAATCATGAATGCTGTTGCCGTTTCTGTCATCAGCATCGCGCCGCCAGAGACCTGCTGACTGATCGCTGGAACGAGAACGGCAGTCACCGAATAGCCTGTCGCGATGACGATCGTAAGTGTCGCGAGCCCAGCTACGAACCACGGATGCCTTTTCGCTTCTTCAACAGCGACGAGAAACTCGGAGAGAATGTTACGTCTCGAACTGCTGGCTCTGGACGAAACCCTACCGCGTGGGGGAACCACAGCGCTGACGAGCCAGAGAGCAGCGATGGTGGTGAAGGCAGCACCTGTACCGAACGCCAGGGTGATAAAGCTGACTGCCGCCGGGCCGACCAAACTCGTCACCCGGACAGATATGCTCATAGCCGCATTTGCCGCTTGCAGATGGTCTACTGTCACGATTTCGGGGATCATCGCTTGATAGGCAGGCCGACAAGCGCCTTGGCCCAAACCAACGACGGCTGCCCCCACCAAAAGCAAGATCGAAGCTGCCGGGCTGTAATCGGATAGACCCGAGACGATAATGGGAATACTGACAGCACCGACGAGACCCGACACCAAAACGATACGCCGCGGACCATGTCTATCCGACAAAATACCAGCAAGAGGAACGGCGATCAGAAAACCGACTGTGCGGGCAGCCAGCGAGAGGCCTAACTCCGTCGAGCTCATCGTGCTTTCCATCGCAACGAGGCCACGCACGAATGGCAACGCCCACGTGGCCAGTCCAGAGGCTGTATTTCCAATCCATAGCCGAAGAAAAGGTAAGGATAACGTTTTCATAGGCCGCGCATCCATGTCAGACATTGCGCTTTCCGTGGTGAATGAGGCTTCGCATCATGGTGCCGGTCGCGATCCACGGAGGTCATCGAGAATGCTCTCGCTCTTTTCTAGTTCAGCGTAGATGGACACGTCGCCGAATAGACGGCCTGCGTCTCGCGCATTCATCAGCCCGCATTCGACGGCCGCTTCTGAGATAGGCATGCCGTGGGTTTCAGCGTGTTTTGCAACGGCGGATGCTGCAGGATATCCGAATATTTCAGCGAGCGCCGTCGAGAGCGCAAGGGATGAGGACGCGTCTGCCGCGCCACGTGCGGGGTTGATCTCGATGCCAGCCACGCAACCGGAGACGAAAAGCGGTATGCTTCGTCGCATCAGCCGAACGGACTCGCTCAAGCTCTCGAGAATAATGGATTCCCAGACGTTGAGATCGAGTTCACCCTCTGCTGCGCGGGTTATGGTGGCATCATTGCCGATCACCCGGAAGGCGACCTGCATGATCATCTCAGGCATCACCGGGTTAACCTTGCCGGGCATGATGGACGAACCGGGCTGCACCGATGGTAAGGTGATTTCGCCAAAACCAGCGCGAGGGCCCGACGACATGAGCCGTAAATCGGCTGCAAACTTGGACAGGGTCACCGCAATCGCCTTCAATCCTGAAGAAACGCGTATCCAGAAGTCCGCATTCTGAAGGGCATCGAACAGGTTGGCTTCCAGGTGATAGCGTTTACCGGAGAGTGCCTGTAGCTCTTCGAACACGAACTCCCGATATTGCTTGGAGGCCCCAAACCCCGTGCCAACTGCCGTCGCGCTGAGCGGTAATCCCAAACATGCATTTTCAAGAACCAGCAGCTCTTCTGCCTGGCGCTGCAATGCCGCACGATAGCCGGAAAACTGCTGCGAGAATGTTATCGGCAGCGCGTCTTGTAGACAGGTGCGGGCAAGTTTGACTGCACCTGCAAATTCCAGTTCTTTTTGCGATATGGCGTTTACGAGTTCGTCCAGCATATGCTTTAGCGCGTGCAGCTCTCCGCCAATCGCCATTTTCATGGCAGACGGTATGACGTCGTTCGTCGATTGGCTCATGTTGACATGCGTATTGGGATGCACAGGGTCCGGCGCTAACTTGCCGGTCAGGACTTCACTGGCCCGGTTTGCAACAACCTCATTCACATTCATGTTGGCTGCAGTGCCGCCTCCGCCATGGTAGATATCGACGGGAAAATCTTGGCCGCGCATGTCGGCCAGACAACTCATCACGGCAGCTTCTATGGCGTCGGCCAGCCGCGGCTCCAACTTACCCGCACGTTGATTGGCGCGTGCTGCCGCCTGCTTGATCACAAGGATTGCCGGCACAAATCCCTCGATGTCGGCAATGGTGCGGCCCGAAATCGAGAAGTTTTCGACGGCACGCGCGGTCTGAATTCCGTAGACGATATTATCCGGCATCAGCCGAGTGCCGAGTGCATCTTTCTCAAGGCGAGACGGCAGGGATGGCGTTACTGTTGTTTCTGGCTGGGCTGATGTCATCTGTGTCTTACGCCTTGCCATCGCTCTGTAATTGTATCTCCTCGAAAATCCGAATCCAGCTTCGGGCACCCTGGCGAAGACGCTCGCTATCGTAGCGCTCGTCAGGTGCATGGATGGCATCACTCGGGAGGATAAAACCGATCACCACACATTCCGTCTCAAGGGCCTCGCTCAATTGTTCGACCAGTGGTATCGCCCCTCCCGTTCCTCGGAGAACAGCAGGCGTCTTCCATTCTTTCTCCAACCCGCGCGCTGCTGCCTTCAGATAGGGGCTTTCCTGCGACAACACGACAGCGGAACTACCACCGTGACCTTCAAACTCTACAAGGCACCCTTCCGGTAGTCTGCTTTCGATATGGTTGCGAAAGCGCTTGCGGATCGTTTCCGGCGACTGTCCTGCGACAAGCCGGAATGACAGGCGCGCGGTTGCGGATCCGGGCAGGACGGAACGCTCACCCGGCCCTTGATTGCCTCCGGTGATACCATTGATATCGACCGTCGGACGGCCCCACATGACCTCAAGAGGTGAGTAACCGTCCTCCATGAGACCACCTGCGAGATCAACATCTCCCAACAGACCCGGCTCCTGCGCCAGCCGTCGCCATTGCAGCCGAACGGCGTCCGGGATCTCTTCCACTCCGTCATAGAAGCCATCAATGGCAACGCGCCCATGATCGTCGTGCAGCCCGGCCAGAATGGCTGCCATTATCCGGATAGGGTTGGCAGCAACCGCCCCATAATGCCCTGAATGCAGATCAAGGTTTGGAGCCGATATCGTCACACGCTCATGCACCAGTCCCTTGAGCTGCGTAGTAATAGCTGGCTGCGATGCCGACCACATCTCCGCATCACAAATGAAGGCGACGTCGCAGGCCAGTTCATCTCGGTGCGCCTGAATGAATTCGGGCAGGCTTTGAGACCCGCATTCCTCCTCACCCTCGAGCATCACGATAACGTCTGCGGGAAACTCCCCGAAGGTGTGTTTCCATGCCCTCAAAGCTTCGATGAACGTCCAGAGCTGGCTCTTGCTGTCGGATGTCCCTCGCCCGTAAAAACGATGAAGACCGTCCTCTTCGATGATGCGCGGCTCGAAAGGAAGATGTTTCCAATGGTTTAGATCACCAATCGGCTGCACGTCGTAATGTCCGTAGAACAGCAGCCGTGGACGCTTCTCGTTGGGATTACCGACGGACTTTGCCAAAACAACAGGATGGCCTTTCGTCTGCACGACATCCGCCGTCAAACCGATGGAAGACAGTTCCCGCTTAAGCCATTCGGCGGCACGAGCGATACCCTCATCACCCGACGGATCTCCGGAGATTGAAGGTATTGAGACAAGTTCAAGCAGCTTGCGTAGCGTGTTGTCAAAATTGCCGTCGATATCGCGCAACACATCGTCTGTATTTGGCACGCCTTGTCCTTCCCATTTCTGTGAAAATTCGCTTCAGCCTTTGTGGACTGCTGCAAGGGATGCATCCTGTGCTGATGTTTGGCTGCGAGTATCGAGGTCCGCGAGCAGCCGCTCGACGTCGGCCCACAGCTCTTCCTCATCCTCAAGGCCTATACTGAGCCGGAGAATGACATCTGGGCCGTACCAGGCTGTCGCGCTGCGAAAGCCATCAATAGACATGGGAGCAGCAAGGCTTCGCGTTCCACCCCAGGACGCGCCGATGGCGAAAACCTTCAATGTATCGAGCGCCGCAGAAATGTGAGCAGAGGCTTCTTGCGTGAAAACGATGCTGAACACGCCACTGGAACCGAGAAAGTCTCGTTTCCAGAGCGCATGACCCGGAAATGTTTCAAGGGCAGGATGCAGAACTTGCTGCACCAAGGGATGACGTTCGATCTTACGCGCGAAATCAAGGCCTACTCGTTCCGAGTGCCGCAGTCGCACACCAAGAGTTTCGAAACCGCGCAACACCAAAGAGGCATCATCGGGCGAAACGCCGATCCCCATTCTTCCAATCAGTGAGCGGATGGGTTTCAGCAGCGCTTCATCCTTGATGGTGATCGATCCCATCAAGACGTCGGAGTGACCCGACACGAATTTCGTCAGCGCCTCCGTCACAATGTCAGCGCCATGCTCGAGTGGCTTGAAATTGAGCGGGGTCGCCCAGGTGTTATCAACGCCAACCAGAGCGCCATATCCATGGGCAATCGACGCAATCTTGGGAAGGTCGAGGATTTCCATCGTGGTCGAACCCGGACTTTCGCACCAGACGATCTTCGTCGATGTTCGCATTTTAGCTGCCACGTCTTCAGGCGATTGCGGATCGAAAAACTCGATGTCGACACCAAGGCGTCGCAAATCCGTTTCGGCCAGATCCCGCATGGGCGGATAGGCTGTGTCAGCGATCAGAATGTGATCTCCCGCCGCGAGAAAAGGCATAACTGCCAGAGCATTTGCGGATTGTCCCGAAGGCGTGAGAAAACTCCAGAAGCCGTTTTCCAGGCTTGTCAATTTGGCTTCAAGTGTGCGCGTTGTTGGTGTGCCGTACAGCCCGTAGGAATATCCTTCATGCCCACGCTCTCCGCGTGAAGCATAGGCAGCTGCGTCCTTGAATACGATCGTGGAAGCACGGTGCACCCCCACGCCGAGTGGATCAAACCCCTTCGTCGGTACCTCGGGCGTAAGAACACATTGTGTAAGATCATTCATGAGTAGGACTTTCTGAAGGCTCCAAAACGCAAGAAAACCAATTACAAATATTGGACTTTGCGCTATTTCTATTCTCTGGAGTTATGGCCGTGAAACGGGGTTTTGAATGAATCTGAGGCAGGTCGAGATATTTCGGGTGGTCATGACAAACGGCACAACTGCTCGCGCCGCAGAAGTTCTCCATGTCTCCCAACCTGCGGTCAGCAAGATGATCCAGGAACTGGAGCGATCCCTTGGCTTCGATCTCTTCCAGCGGATCAAAGGACGCCTGCATCCAACTCAGGAAGGCCAGCTTTTCTTCCGCGAGGTCGAGCAAGCGTTTCTGGGGTTGACCCATCTGCGTGGTGCGGCGGCACGCATACGTGACTATGGCTCTGGCGAGATCAGGATCGCGTGCTTGTCCGCGCTTTCGACCAACGTCTTGCCGCGAGCACTGCAGGCATTCATGAAAAGCAACCCGAACGTCGCGGTCACATTTCAGGCACGCATGTCTTCGAACGTGCGCGATCTTGTTGCGTCGGGCCAGTTCGACCTTGGTATCGTTGCAGACGAAATTGATCGCACTGGCGTCGAGATCGAGGAATTTGCCGAATTTCGCGTGGCTGTCGCCTTGCCGAAAGGTCACCCTCTTGAAGCTCTGAAAGTCATTCGTCCCGCCGATCTGGCGGGGCAACCCTTTATTGCTCTTGCTCCCGAAGATACAACCAGACGTGAGGCAGAGATCGCCTTTCACCGTGCTGGGGTGACTATTCGCCCAGTGATGGAGACGCCCTATTCCACGACGATCTGCGCCATGGTGGCTGCGGGCGTCGGGATTGGACTGGTGAACCCCCTGACGGCTGAACCATATGAAGGGCAAGGATTGACCTTGAGGCCTTTCGAACCTGCGCTGCATTTCCGCACGCTTCTGATCACCCCGCCAAATCGCCTTCCATCCAGAATTCTCGAAGACTTCATTCGAGATCTGCGCGGTGCGATCTGATGCTTTCTCGATGGTCTTCGCCATGATGGATCACAAGACCTTGGAGAGAAACGCCGCCGTGCGCGGGTTCTGCGGGTTTGCCAGCATTTCGCGTGGATTCCCCTCCTCGACAATCTGCCCTTGATCCATAAAGACGAGGTGATTTCCCACCTCTCGAGCAAAGCCGATCTCGTGTGTAACGACGACCATCGTGATCCCGCTCTTTGCAAGATCTTTGATGACATCCAGAACCTCACCCACGAGTTCGGGATCGAGCGCGGATGTGGGCTCGTCGAACAGCATCACCTCCGGCTCCATGGCAAGCGCCCGCGCGATCGCGACGCGTTGCTGCTGGCCACCAGAGAGTTGCGCCGGATAACGGCTTCCAAACCCGTCAAGACCAACACGCTTGAGAAGATCATGTGCTTTGGTACGGGACCGCTCCTTTGACCATCCTTTGACGTGCGACGGTCCTTCCATGACGTTCTCCAGCGCCGTCATATGCGGGAACAACTGGAAACGCTGGAAGACCATGCCAGTCAGCCGCCGCTGCGCAGCAATCCTTCGCGCTGATAAGGTGTGGAACCGACCATCTCGTTCTGTGAAACCCTGAAGTTCGCCTTTCAGGAAAACCCGACCGGCCGAGATGCTCTCAAGCTGATTGATGCAGCGTAGCATCGTGGACTTGCCCGACCCGGATGGTCCGATAGCAACGCACACCTCGCCCTTTTTCACATTTAGACCCACGCCTCTAAGCGCGTGAACAGGACCATAGAATTTGTGGATGTTTTGCATTTCCACGCAGAACTCAGAAACATTGGCGTTCATGACTTACTCCGCCCGCGCTGGATGAACGGAAACGCCCTTACCGAAATGGCGCTCAAGGAAATACTGGCCCACCATGAGAACGCTGGTAATGGCGAGATACCAGGTACCAGCAACCAACAAGAGCGGGACCGGCAGATAAAGCCTGTTCGATATGGCATTGGTTGCGAACGTCAGGTCCAGGGTGAACGGTATCGCCAAAACCAGAGATGTCATTTTCAGCATTCCGATAGTCTCGTTTCCGGTCGGTGGAATGATCACACGCATCGCCTGTGGCATGAGGATGCGCCACCAGATTTTCGCCGGCCGCATTCCCAGGGCTTGGGCCGCCTCGGCCTGTCCGCGATCGATAGAGCTGAACCCAGCCCGGAAAATTTCCGTCAAATAGGCCGATTCATTGAAACCGAGACCGAGAATTGCAGCCACAGCAGGCGTAACGATGTATTTCGTTTCTACGCTGATGATCTCCGGTCCGAACGGAATAGCCAGGCTGAGATTTGGGAACAGCACCGCAAACAGACCCCAAAAAAGCAATTGAGTGTAGATTGGCGTTCCCCGGAAAAACCACACCCAGGAATAAGAAAGGCCGCGTAGCACAGGATTGTCGCTGTCACGCATGACCACCAGCAAGCCTGCGACGGAAATGGCAACTGTCATGGCGACAATGGTCAGAAGAAGCGTCCACCCAACGCCACGAATGACCTGCGGGGAAAAGAGGTAAGTGAGGTAGACATCCCAATGGAAGTTGGGATTGACCGAAACGGCCTGGCCAACCTGAAATACGATGATAGCCAGAACAACAACCGCCAGCCAGCGGCCAGGATGTCTTTGCGGAACTACGACGTTGCGCGTGATTCCGGGCTTTTCAAGGGAGACCGGCTTGACGCCGGCCCCCAGGTCTTTGTGGATAACGGTCATGGTTCAGATCTTGACTTCTGGGTTGACTAAAGCCTTGTCGACGATCACAGAGCCAACACCCCAAGTGTCAAGCAAGGCTTTATACGTGCCGTCGGCGATGAGGGAATTGATCGTGTCGGCAATCAACTCCGTGAGGGCCATGTCCGTTTTTGCAACCGCTATTCCGTTCGGACCGTGCTTGCTCAAAGCGCCAGCGGTGGGCTTCCGCAATTCGAAAGCGCTTTTGGATTGTTTGGCTGCGTAGCCAATCCCCGCCTCGCCTGACACTGTGGCATCTGCGCCACCGGCTGCCACGCGTGTGAGCGCTTCAGGTTGCTTTGAAAATGGAAGTATTTCGATCTCGGCCTTCCCAGCCGTCTTGCAGAGTTCGTTTTCCGAAATGACAGCCTTTTCGTGATAGCTTCCTGACTGGATCGCAATCTTGCGGCCACACAAATCGTTCTGATCGAATTTCGCAGGATTGCCCGCCTTCACAGCCCACATGCTTCCGGTGTCAGCATAGCTTACAAAGTTGACGGCCTTCATGCGTTCATTGGTGACAGAGAAAGCTGACACACCGATATCGAACTTCGTACCAAGTGCTGGCAGGATGGCTTCGAATGCAGAGGTCTGAAAATCGATTTTCACACCCAGCTTTTTACCAATCGCATTGGCGATATCGACGTCGATGCCTTCTGGCGTTTGACCATCCTTTTCGCTCAAGAACTCCCATGGCGCGTAGGCTGTGTCGGACCCGATTGTAAGCACACCGGACGACTTGATTTTTTCCGGGAGCCGGGCGGCAAGCGCGTCGTCCGTTTTAATGGAAGACGTATCGAAACTCTGAGCAAGGCTCGGGCCTGCCGAGACAGTTATAGCAAGTGCTGCGATCATCGGCAGATAGGTACGAGATCTGAACATTGACGTTCCCCTTATTGTGTTCCGATGGTTTTAGAGGATGCCTGGGAGGACCGACCTCATGAACCAACGCCGCCAATATGGAAGGGCTTGGCAGCTCCGTCCAACAATAAGATTGAGCCACTCTATTCTTGCAGGTTATCGGTTTAGATTTCGTCTTGGGAAGGCACGGGTTTGCGGAATAGAGCCAGCAACGTACGCAATTCGTTCATTTCCGATATTTTCTCTGACGGTCGTCTGGTGTAATTCCCGAGGCATGACCGAAGTTCGCATGCTCAAATAGGCCTCTCCAGATCGGAACAAGAATGCTACCTAAAATTGCCTTCATCGGAACCGGCGGAACGATCGCTTCCCTTGGAACAGACCAGTTCGACCTCTTGGACTACAACGCAAGCGACGTGCGTATTAACGCTGCCTCCCTCATCGACCGGACAGGAATTCAGGGGAAGATTGCCGAAATAATCCCGGTTAATTTCAGGCAGATCGATAGCACGGCTGTGACCTACGACGACTGGGCGGACCTGGCTCAAACATGCGAGTCTCTCAGCAACGATCCCGATCTGACAGGCATCGTCATTGGACATGGCACAGCCAGTCTTGAGGAAACAGCCTGGGTTTTGTCGCTCGTATTGGCACCGACAATTCCCATAATTCTGACAGGCTCGATGAGGCCACTAACTGGTATATCGACCGATGCAAACGCCAATCTCGCAGCCGCAGTTCGAGTTGCGTCGGCCCCTGATGTTGGTCCAGGGGCGTTCGTCGTTGTGAACGACGAAATCCACTCGCCCCGAACAGTAACAAAGACGCATACACTACGTCTCGGTGCCTTCCAGTCGCCTTGGATGGGCCCGCTTGGCTTCGTGGATGGACCAGACGTGAGGATCTTGCGGCGCGAAGAACGCAAGTACCCGGTATTTCCGCAGTCGCTTCTCCGAGTTCTTCCACGCGTCGATATCACCTATAGCTACGTCGGTGCCGATGGAAGTGCAGCTCAAGCATTCGCAGCAGCTGGCGCAAAAGGGATTATCTCCGCGGGTTTCGGACCGGGAATGGCGACCCCCACTGAGACGCTGGCGCTTGCCACCATCGTCGAAGCAGGTGTGGTGGTGGTTCAGTCTTCCAGAACCGGGTCGGGATTGGTGGTAGACAGCGCACATCACCGAGAGCTTGGAATTATCGGTGGTGGTGACATCAACCCCCAAAGAGCTCGAATCCTGCTAGCGCTTTGTCTTGCACGGGGCGATAGCCGGAAGGAAATCGAACAAATTTTTCGATCGCTTTGATATTTTTAAGAAATTGTTGCACGGAAGCCTGTGCGCATCACACCCTGTGACTGTCAAGCTCTCGAAGGGATACGAACCGGCAACTCTCGGTTCCAGGCGATTTCAAGGAGAATTCCACGCTCTCATCTTCGGCGCATCTTTAGTGCCAGAGCCATCGCGCGGGTGGAGACTCGGCTTCGGCGAATTTCGTACCCCGTCTTGGAAACGTATCGTCACGGCCCGCCGTCAAGCTGATCCCACATCGCGGTTAGTCGGCCTTGACCGGTCTGCCGGGAGGTCAAGCAGCCGCCTCGGCCGTACCCATCAATATGTCCTCACCAACGGCATCGACCAGAAAATCCAGAACAGCGCGGGCACGCAGCGGAAGATTGCGGCGTGAGGCGTAGACAATGGTGATCGGCAACCGCATTGGCGGAAAGGCCGGCATCAATTTGACCAGGCGTCCCGCAGCGATGTCTTCGCCGGCAAGAATGTGTGACAGGATAGCCAATCCACCACCAGCGAGCACTGCGCGATGCACCGCTCCGGTATTGTTGAAAATCATCCTGGGAGCGACCTTGACCCTCTCGATGTCCGCTCCGTTCATGAAACTCCAGGAGCGGCCCTCGCCCCCACGATTGTAGCAGATACAATCATGGTCGGGGATTTCAAGCAGATGGCTGGGCATACCCCGCCTCTGAATATAGCTTGGCGCTGCAACAAGGAAGGCTGTCGTCCAACCGATCCGGCGACAGATCAGACTGCTATCGGACACCTCGCCAAGGCGGACTTCGAGATCGATCCCCTCGCCGACCAGATCCGAAGACTGTTCGCGAAAGACGATATCGACGGACAGACCGGGAAAGCTCGCGAGGAAGGCAGGCAGCCGATCGCTGATGTAAAGCCCGAGCGCCGCCGGCAGACTAATCCTAACTTTGCCGGAAGCCATGACGCCATCAGCCGACGCGGTTTCGCCGAGTTCTTCCACTGCATCGATAACCTTCTGTGCCATCGCAATCATTTGCTCGCCCTCGACAGTCAGGGAGAGGGCGTTGGTCGAGCGGTGGAACAGCCGCGTGCTGTAGTGTTCCTCAAGTGATGAGACCTGCCGCGACACGGCCGGCTGGGTCAGACCGCAATCCAGCGCCGCCGCAGAGAATGACCCTGTTTCGGCCACGCGTAAGAATGTCCTCAGTGCTGAAACGACGTCCATCCTGCTTTCCCTTCTGCCCATACCATTTGGAATAAGCGTTATGCCGAAAGCTTAGTCCGGTTTTGGTTGCCTGTCCAGAAATTAAGGATATTAATTATCCATAAGGATATTTTAGGTCCTTAATAATGGAGAAAACTATGACACAGCGCCTTAACTACGCAGCCCAGTCCCCTGAATTTTTCAAGAAGATATCCGAACTCAGCATGTCGCTGAAAGATAGCGTCATTGAGCAGTCGATCCGCGATCTCGTCAATATTCGCGCCTCGCAGATCAACGGCTGCGCTTTTTGCCTCGACATGCATGTGAAGGAAGCCAAGATTCACGGCGAAAGCGAACTTCGTCTTTATCATGTCTCGATCTGGCGAGAATCCAATCTGTTCGTTCCCCGCGAACGCGCAGCCCTTGCCTGGACGGAAGCCGTTACCGAGCTGCCTGAAGGCGGCATTACGGAAGAGCTCTACGAACGTGTTCGCGGCCAGCTCTCGGAGAAGGAAGTTTCCGACCTCACCTTCTCGATCACGACCATCAATGCCTGGAACCGTATCAGTATCGCCTTCAAGTCCGTGCCCGGCTCGGCCGACAAGCTTTACGGCCTCGACAAGGCAGGCCTCAGCTAAGACCCGCAAGACATCTGCACCGCATGAAATTCACACGATGTCAGTAAGGCTGACGGAGGAACGACCATGAAAATCGTCATCATCGGGGGAACCGGCCTGATCGGTTCGAAGACCACCGAACGCCTTCGGGCAAAGGGCATTGAGGTCATTGCCGCGTCGCCCAATACCGGCGTCAATACGATCACCGGTGAGGGGCTGGCCGAAGCGCTGACGGGCACGGCTGCGGTTCTTGATCTCGCCAATTCCCCGTCCTTCGAGGACAAGGCTGTGATGGAATTCTTCGAGACCTCCGGCCGCAATCTGCTCGCTGCCGAAAAGGCCGCTGGCGTGAAGCACCACATCGCGCTCTCCGTCGTCGGAACGGACAAGCTCCAGGAAAGCGGATATTTCCGCGCCAAGCTGGCTCAGGAAAAGCTGATCCGCGAGGCCGGTATTCCCTACACGATCGTCCACTCAACCCAGTTCATGGAGTTCCTCGGCGGCATCGTGCAGTCCGCCCTGATTGAAGGCAAGGTGCATCTGTCGCCGGCCTTCGTGCAGCCCATCGCTTCCGACGACGTTGCGGATGCGATGGCTGACGTGGCGCTTGCCCCTCCGGCCCACGGTTTAATCGAGATCGCTGGACCGGAGCGTTTCCGACTCAATGAACTGGTCGCCCGCTATCTGGAAGCGACGGGGGACACCCGACAGGTCGTTGCCGATCCTGAGGCCAAATACTTCGGTGCCCGCCTGGAAGACCTGACGCTGGTTTCCGACAACAATCCGCGGCTCGGCAAGATCGGTTTCGAACAGTGGTTCGCCGCCGCCCCTCGCAAGTGAAATCCCACTCCGCAATCACGAAGGAAGAATGTCATGATCAGAAGAACCATTTCCGCGGTGGCGATCGCCATCGTCACGTCAGTAACCGCGATTGCGCATGACGCACCGGGTGGCGGTTCAGCATCGAAGGTCACCCTCGTCTATGAGCACGAGCTGCCGAATGTGCCGGGCAAAAGCCTCAAGGGCGTTCTGGTCGAGTACGGTCCGGGTGGGTATTCCGACGCGCATACGCACCCGGACAGCGCCTTCATCTACGCAACCGTGCTGGAAGGATCGATCCTCAGCCAGGTCAATGACGGTCCGGTCACGGAATACAAGGCTGGAGAACAATTCTCTGAACTACCGGGCGACCGCCACGGCGTCAGCAAGAACGGCAGCGACACGAAGCGCGCCAAGCTTCTCGCCGTCTTCGTGGTCGATACCAATCAAAAGGAACTGACCTACCCGATCAAGAAGTAGAGATCTCAACAAGGACCGGATTCCGTCGCCGCATCCGGTCCCTTTTGTCCTTCAAGTCTGGAGTGACCTGCCATGGCCGTTGACCTGTCCGCACTGGCATTCGCAATCGTCGATATCGTGGGCGTGATCGGCATCCTTGTCTGGCATGTTCAGGGCAAGGATCGACCGACGGCGCGCCTCATCGTCCAGATCCTGTTTTTTGCAGCAATGACCGCGACGTTCCTGTCGCAGGGCATCGTCCCGTTTCGCGTGACAACAGGTGAGCTTGAAGGCCTGACCGCCTATCTCGGAAAATCCGCGCGCGTTCTCTGGTGGGTCCACCTCGCCTGGGCAACGATCGGCTTCGTACGCCTCTACATTGCGCTCGACCGCCGGCCGCAGGAGGCGAGACTGATCCAGGATCTGATCGTCGCCGGCGTTTATCTAGGTGGTGCGCTTTCCATTATCGGCTTCGTGTTCGGCGCACCGATTGGAACGCTCGTTGCTACCTCCGGCGTGGTTGCCATTATCCTCGGCCTTGCCCTCCAGAACACCTTGGGCGACCTGTTCTCTGGCGTGGCCCTCACACTTGGCCGCCCGTTTACGATCGGCGACTGGATACAGCTAGGCGACGGCACAGAGGGACGCGTCATCCAGAACAACTGGCGCTCGACACAGATCCTGACGCCGGCACATAATGTTGTTGTTCTCCCCAACAGCGCACTCGCCAAACTCAGTCTCACCAACCTGACGCGACCAGATGAATCGCACCTCGTCGTATTGGCCATCCGCATTGCAACCGACCGACAGCCATCCGCCATTGAAGCAATTTTGGTGTCTGCACTGGAGGATTGCCGGTTCATTGTTCAGGAGCCCAAGCCCGTCGTGGCGTTCAAGGGCATTGATGCGATCGCAATCGATGTCGAATTGCTGTTCCGCGTGACCAGCCCTGCCAACCGAGTGCCAGCGCGCAACGAGATCATCGACGTCGTCAGCCAACAATGCGCGACCCAAGGTCTTGGCTTTGCAATGCCGGCGCAAGCCTATCTCGTCGTGCCCAGCCTGGGCGACAAGATGGAGAAATCTGGATCGGTCGGCGGCCTACCCTGCGCGCTTTAGCACCCAGTCGAAGGTTCCGGCCCAGATGCCCGGGTCGATCTCCTGCTTCAGCATTTTCCCGAGGTCTGCAAACGTAGCCTTCCGAAGCGCCGTCCGCCACGCTTCGTCAGCTTCCCACATGATCCGTGCAATCGCACACGAACCGCTGTCACAGAAGCCCTTGGGTCGGCACGGGTTGTTGGCGCGGATGTTCTGACAGACGAAGGTCCGACCGCTCCCCTCCACTGCTTCGACGACATCAAGAAATGTCAGCTCTGCCGGTGCCCTTGCCAGGCGATAGCCGCCCGAAGGGCCAAGCGTCGTATGAACAAGGCCTGCCTGTGACAGGCTCTGAAGTGCCTTTGAAAGATATTCCTTCGGAAGCCCATGCAGCTCTGCCAGCGCCTTGGTCGACAGATATCGCCCGTCAGGCAGGCCCGCGAGAATCGCGCAACAGTGGAGTGCCCATTCGACTTGGCTTTTGAGTATCATGCGATGGGGACCCAGATTGTAATTAAGGATATATTATATCCCTATTTTGTATCCCTGTAAATGCAGACCGTTGTTGAATAGAATATTCGTCCTGTCCTGCGCAATGTCCACCAAACGGCGACCAATCGAATACGTCGCGATTGCCAAGTCGCTTGGCTATGGGCCTGATAGCGCGGTTGCTGCCAGCTTCCGCCGCGTCCTTGGGCAAACGCCCGCGCGTTACCGCAGCATGTATCGCGACAAGACGCGGAGTAAGGTAAGGACATCACACGCTACACCGTCGCATTGCTGATGAGACCGTTGGGCCTTCAGGGCATCCTTCGTGGCAAGCCCGTCAATACCTCTGCATCAGACAAGGCTGACCACGGCCAGGTGGACGTGCTTGCGAACAATGCCGGTGTTGCGGTGTTCGAGATGGCCGCTGACGTGACCGAAGACGCTTTTCATAAGCAGTTCAATATCAACGTGCTCGGCTACTTCCTGGCTATCCCGGGAAACTCACAAGCATTTTGGCGAAAGCGGCGGCAGCACCATCAACATCAGCACGATCCTCAGCGCCGACCCCTACCTCGCCTCCAGCATTTATGCCGCGACCAAAGATGCCGTCGATACGATGACATTCGCGCTCGCCCCTGAACTCGAACCGCGGGGCATCCAAGTGAACTCCATCCTGCCGGGTCACACGAACACGCCCGCCACCGATGGCAATTTTGCGGGTGAATTCGGCGAGAAGCTGATTGCAGGTTTGCCGCTCGGCCGCTTCGGCGAGCCGGAAGATATCGCGGCTGTTGCCTTCGCATCCGACGAAACGAATTCTTGAAGACGCAGGAAGGTGCAATCCAACGGAAAAACTGCGCGGTATTCCCGTGAAGTTTTCCCTTTTCATGTAAGAAATTGGCTTGTTCAGCACCCAACCTGCAACCGGGTCAATCATCGCGAAATTCTACATCCTTGCGCTAACCGCGGCAAAGAATCCCGTTGCTATACAGGCTGGCTTTGTCTTTAGGCTTATTTTCCTGCCCTATCTATTAGCATACCCACCATCACATCCGATTGCGAAATAATCCCTACGAGTTTGTTCTTGCCGCTAACGACCGGCAGATAGTGCAAGCCCTGTTCTGCCAGAATGATGATCGCGTCTTCGACTGGCGTGTCGGATGACACAGTTTTAACCGGAGATGTCATGATGTCTTCAACCGTGCCGTTAGGAGCGCTGCGTCCTGAGAATATCAGCCGAACTCGTTGAAGAAGGCCGATGGTCGGGCGACCGCTTGCCCAGCTTGCTTTGTCGAGCAAATCGGTCTGCGTCACGATGCCGACGACCTCCGCGTTATCATTTGTCACGGGTAAAGCCTTAAAATGGTGGTTGCGCATCAATTCATGGGCCGTTTTCAACGGATGATCCGGTGCGACGGCGACAACGTCGCGGGACATGATGCTGGCGCAATCCAGATCCGTGGCTCGACGGCGGTAGGAGCGCAGTTCAGTACGGCGCAGTATCGTTTCAAGATCGTCGCGATCGATATCCAACACCTGATCGAAATCCTTCAGAACATCATCCAGATCGGCCGACGAGAAACCGATCCGCTGGATTGGCGCCGGGTCTTTCGTGCCGTGGTTGGTCGGCTGAATGCGCATCGCGTGCGGATAGCGACGGCCAGACAAATTGTTGAAGATGACCGCCACGGTGAGAAGCACTATGGAATTGCCCGTCACCGGCCAGAGCACGAAGCCATAGCCAAGATCGTGAATGGCCGATCCGCCAAGAACTGCCGTCAAAGCCACCGCACCGCTTGGTGGATGCAGGCAGCGTAGAGCCATCATGGCCGCTATGGCGATGCTAATGGCGAGCCCCGCGGCCACGAAGGGATCCATCACCAGCTTTGCAATTGTAACACCGACAACGGCGGAGACGATATTGCCGCAGAGAATGGACCATGGCTGTGCGAGCGGGCTGGAGGGAACCGCGAACAGCAGGACGGCGGACGCCCCCATTGGGGCGATCAAAGCAGGCAGAGCCGCAGTGTCGCTGATCGCCAGATGTCCCAGAAAACCGGTCAGGAGAATGCCAATCAATGCACCCATCGCGGAACGAAGCCGCTCCTTATAGCTGACCGGCATCGCCTCTGGCAGGATCACGTGCAACAGATGTCTCATTCTGCAAGTTCTCGATTCTCATCAGGAATTCGCGTTCTAACAGAAAACAATCCGCTGTCTGCATGTCACGTGCACCTGCCTGGGTGTCTGCCCCACAGACGGCGCTCTTTGATCCACTCAAGCTTGCAGTGATGTCTCCGATGAGGCGCATATGACGTGAATGCGGAGCAAACGATTGTTCTCGGCCGCCATCGGGAAAGGCAACACTGCCAGCGCCTTGAGATCCCGTCAGGGGTGAGTAGCGGCCCACACCGTGGCAGAGTGAGGTCGTTAGAAAACTCTCTGGAGGCCAATCATGCCGAAGACAGCATATCAAACTCAAGCACAGACCGATACACCTATCGATCTTGGAGCAATTTTCGTCTCGTTGGAGTTGAGCAAATCGAAATGGCTCGTGACGGCTCTTTCGCCCGGAAGTGAAAAGATGTCACGTCATACGGTTACTGGAGGTGACATCTCGTGTCTATTCTCGTGTTTTGCTGTCCTCCGCCAGAAATGTCAGCTGCGAAAGGGCAAGCTTTATCCGCTGGATTCAGGAGGTCGGGCTTGATACCTTCTGGTTGGGGCGGGTGCTCAGCAAAGTAGACTGGATAGAGAGCCATATTGTCGAGGCTGCATCCATAGCCATGCCTCGCCGTCATCGTCGGGCCAAAACTGATCGCATCGATGGCGAAATCTTGATCCGCGCATTGATGGCATGGAAACGTGGCGAGCCTCGCGCCTGCTCGATGGTCAAACTGCTCACACCGAATGAGGAAGATATCCGCCGGATCGGGCGGGAGCGGAAAACGCTGATTGCTGAACGTGTTTTCCACGTCAACCGCATCAAAGGACCTCTGTTCACCCAAGGTGTGCGAGATTACGAGCCTGTAAATCGAGATCGCCGCCAGCGTCTGGACGAGCTTCGAACTGGAGACGGTAGGGTTCTGTGCAGACACCTCAAAGCCGAAATTTGCAGACGACTCGATCGTCTTGAATTGTTGTTGGCGCAAATCAAGGCGGTGGAGGCAGAGCGAGATGCTTTGATTGTACGAGAGACACCGGAAACGCCGGCAAGAGCGACTGCGCTTTGGGAGATCAGGGGAATTGGTCGAATCGGCGACTGCGGGCGACAATGGTCGAGCTCGCGTGGCTCTGGTTGCGGCACCAACCGAAATCGGTATTGACGTTATGGTTCAAGGAGCGCGTTGCGCGTAACGCCGGCCGCCTTAAAACGCCACTGATCGTGGCACTGGCCCGTAAATTGCGAGTTGCGCTCTGGAAGTACGTGAGCTCCGGCGTCGTAATCGAAGGTGCCATCATGAAAGCAGCGTGACGCACAAGCCACCACTAAACAGAATTTCTAATCCTCGGGACCTGATCAGTCCTGACGGATCCAGGTGAACGGACCGGGCATCCTTCTGGCTTTAAACGCCGACCTTGAGTTTGGCCCCGTTCTTCTGAGCCCGTGTCCTCGACATCCATGAACCATAAAGCGCGCCGGGTTTCTTCACCACGTGCGTAGAGCGCAAATGCTTCCGGGGCGACGCCGATTTGATCAGCAACAAATCTCAGCATGGCGCGAGGCGGAGTGTCTTGGCCCCCAGCACTCGACCCGGGTATCGCATCAGACATAGCTGAATGGCAAAGCCGAGCCGGTTGTGATTACGTCTTCGCAGTTCGATCTCGAGGCGATCCGCCAATGACAACGAATAGTGTCGGATCAGGCTGTCCTCGTCGACTGATATGTCGATAAGCTTGATCTTTGAGAAGCTTTCGCTTTGCGTTGCCTGACTCCATCCATCCCCAATCTCCACTGAGCCTTGTCGAGTCGGGCGAAACAGAGAAATCAAAATTTGAGCATGTCGATGGCAATCCACAGAGATCGAACGCGCCAAATCCGAGCTATGGCATTGTTCATGCTTCGTTCGGCCTTAGCGTAAGGTTTCGGACTGCTCTTGTTCTGACCCCAAGTACATTACTCATAGAAAGAGCGCGGCGTAGATCACTAATTAAATGCTACTTCGCCCTGGCTAGCCATTAAGGCACGCGACCTCCAACAACGCGTGTAATCTCGTGTGCTGTTGCTACCACCCGATCACCGAATTGCTGTAGGCGTTCTGCTGAAAGCCGCTGTGTGATACCTGAAACAGAAATGGCGCAAAGCGCCTCGCCTTGGTCATTATAGACTACCGCTGCGGCACACCGCACACCGCTATCGAATTCCTGATTGTCGATTGCATACCCTCTGGCTCGGATCTCGGCGAGTTCGTCCCGAAGGGCAACCGAACGGGTTATCGACTGAGGGGTCTGCTTTCTAAACCCACGCAACTCAATGAGTTGATCGATATCTGCAGTTGGCAAAGTCGCAAGAATGGCTTTGCCCATTGCAGATGCTGTCATTGGCACATGACCTCCAACACGAGAAATGGCGCGCATGATTTGACGGCTAGCAACCTGAGCAAGAACTACAATTTCACCATCATACGCAACGCCCAAGTTGACGGTCTCCCTTGTGTCGTCACGCAGGCGTCTTAGTAAGGGCATGGATGGAGCGACAAAACTGCTGCGGTCCAGAAATGCAAGGCCGATGCTCAGCAAGGGCAGGCCAATGTGCCAGCGTCCGTCTCTAATGTCCGTTTGAATGTAGCGGCCGCGTTCAAGAGTTGTAAGTAAGCGATGCGTGGTAGATGGTGAGAGGCCAGCACTCTTGGCGATGTCGCTGAGACGGCAACCACCCGCCGAACGCCCAATGATTTCCAGAAGTGCCATTGCTCGTTCAACTGACTGGACACTGCCGGAGCTCTGAACCTTTTCTACTTTCTTCTCTTCCGCCATTTCCTAACGTCCCTTTTCCGCATCGTGGAAATTCTGATTTCTCACCTCGTACCCGGCCACGCAATTGCTTACTCCAATCTGATTGATATGACGCATCGGGGTTAGTTGGACGAGATGACAAATTACATTGCAATTGGCTCATTGAGGGTCGAAAAAACGCTGCACGATTTCGTTGCTAATGAAGTTGCGCCGGGGACAGGTGTCGATATCAACAAATTCTGGTCCGGCTACCAAGCCATATTGACCACCCTGGAGCCCGAAAACAAACGCCTTTTGGCAGAAAGAGACGAATTTCAAAAAAAAATTGATGCCTGGATTAAGGACCGCGGTACCGAGCGCTTCGACGTCTTAGAACAACGACGTTTTCTAGAGGAGATCGGCTACATCGTTCCGCAACAGGGAGACTTTAGCATCGAGACGGCAAATATCGATGCTGAAATTGCTTCGCTTGCAGGACCACAGCTCGTCGTTCCTGTCATGAACGCGCGCTTTGCACTGAATGCTGCCAATGCGCGCTGGGGAAGCCTTTACGACGCGCTTTATGGGACCGATGCGATTGATCGCAGCGGCGAACTTGCTCCAGGTAGCGCCTATAATGAACTTCGAGGCAAAGCCGTGATCGCGAAGGCCGCCTCTTTCTTAGATATCGCCATACCGCTGCGAATGGGCTCACACGCGAATGCGACTCGCTACATGTTGAATGGCACGGACACGACCGGGCTCTTGGTCGGGCTGGCCGATGGCAGCGTCACTGAATTGGCAGATCCATCGCAACTAGTCGGCTTTACCGAAGGCAACAATTATTCAATCCTATTTCGCAATAATGGGCTCCATATAGAACTTCTGATCGACCGAAACCATCCACTCGGCAAGACGCACGCTGCAGGCGTTAGAGATGTGTTGATGGAATCTGCTCTTACGACCATCCAGGACTGTGAGGATTCTGTTGCTGCGGTAGATGCTGAAGACAAGGTCGTCGTTTATCGCAACTGGCTGCGGCTGATGCAGGGCAGCCTCACAGATACGTTCGAGAAGAACGGCCAGGAGATGACCCGTCGTCTTGGCTCGGACAAGCGATTCAAGGCGGTTGATGGCAGCGACATCATCTTACCCGGCAGAAGCCTGATGCTTGTCCGCAATGTCGGACACCTGATGACCACGGATGCAGTGACGCACGCAGACGGGTCAGTAACTCCCGAAGGCTTTCTGGATGCCATGATAACAACCTTTGCGGCTATGCATGACCTCGGCACCGGCCGCAACAGCCGTACTGGTAGCATCTACGTCGTGAAGCCAAAGATGCATGGACCTGCGGAGGCGATGCTTACGAACCGACTGTTCGACAGCGTCGAAAAGGTTCTCGGACTGCCGCACAACACCGTCAAGATTGGCGTCATGGATGAAGAAAGACGTACTAGCGTCAACCTGCAGGAGACCATCCGTTCCGTCAAAGGCCGCATCGCCTTTATCAATACCGGCTTCCTAGACCGCACCGGTGACGAAATCCATACCAGTATGCAGGCGGGCCCGGTCGCACCAAAAAACGAGATCAAATCCACGGTCTGGCTTCCCGCATATGAAAACAACAATGTCGATGTGGGCTTGAGGGTGGGAATGGGAGGAAAGGCGCAGATCGGTAAGGGCATGTGGTCAAAGCCAGATGCTATGCAAGAGATGCTGGACGTCAAGATCGGTCATCCGAAGAGTGGAGCAAGCACCGCCTGGGTCCCCTCGCCTACTGCGGCAGTTTTACACGCCACGCACTATCATCAGGTCAAGGTCACTGCTTTGCAGGATACGCTCCGTCATAGGCAGCCGGCAAGCCTTAATGATCTACTAACCCCACCTTTGCTGGAAGACCGCAACCTTCCCGAAGAGGATGTCCGCCGGGAACTCGATAACAACGCACAAAGCATACTCGGTTATGTGGTGAGATGGATCGATCAGGGCATCGGATGCTCCAAGGTTCCCGATCTCGACAATATCGCGTTGATGGAGGATAGGGCTACGCTACGGATCTCTTCGCAGCATATTGCCAACTGGCTGGAGCATGGCCTGTGCAGCGAACAGCAGGTCGAGGATACTTTCCGACGAATGGCAGCTGTAGTAGATGAACAAAATGCCAGCGATCCCAACTATTCCCCGATGACACGCGACCTCGGCAACAATATTGCGTTCCAAGCTGCCCGTGATCTTGTGTTCAGAGGCACCCATCAGCCCAATGGCTATACTGAACCTGTCCTGCATCGTAGGCGGCGTGAAGCGAAAGCCCGATTAGATATCTGAGGAAGAGAAATCGATGCCGACGATCACGGGAATTGGGCAAGTGAAAAGCTGGGCCATTCGGGCCTTGTAGCTCAATTCAAGTTCCGCCCGAGATGGACTTGGCCACCGTTTGTGATCCAGCATATAGAAATTTCCCCTCGACGTGCCTCGATTCAATCACGACGAGTTGGGAAACGCTGTCATCGCCTTGATTGGAATCGAACCACTGCCATCTCATTTGCGCGAATGATCTTCCGCATTTGATTAACATTGTTGGGGCGTAAGGCAGTTTATGAAACTTTTAGAATAGCGACGACGCAGCCCTGTCGCTTGAACACTGACATGACAGAAGGTCCTTGATCGACTGCTTCGGACCAATCGCGGATATTGATACCACCCAGAACAGTCACGTTCCCAAGCGCTCCGCCCCAGAATGTTTTCCACACGACTGCAGTTGCCACGGCCTGTCCCAGTTGCCATCCAACGCCATCAATGATGCACAGGAAAGACATGAAACCTGGGATGATCGCGACCCAGTAGCAGACGTTAAAGGTTACGGGCAGGTCAATGAAGAGCTAACCGCCTGCACCCGTCGGCGCGTCCGGCTCCATATTTTCAGGATACTGCACGGTCTCCGGGCTGGGAACTTCGGGCTTCGGCGACAAGGCAAGCCGGACACCGGGGCCACCTGCGGCCGATGTCTGATTGTCATCAATAAATTTCACGCCCGCTTGCTCGAGTGACGTTACAATCTTGCCGACCGTGTCGGCTTGGCCACCAAGATCACCCTCGGCAGCTTCCAGTCTTATTATTGTCGGCTCGGTAATGCCACATGCGGCAGCCATGTCAGACTGGGACCAGTCTAATAACGCTCTAGCAGCCTTGATTTGTGGAATTGATACATTTTGTATTGCCATCGAACATTCCCTTATTGGTATCGAGATTGCGCTGCGAAACAAGAAGGTACTGACATAGTTGCTGCTTCGGTAAACGCAGCGGGGTCAGCAAATTCGTAGTCCAAATGGCACACATCACAACGCGGCGCGAGCCGCAAGTAGCCCTCGAATAGATGGCCTTTTTCGCACCGGGGACATAGGCCCCTTACGCCCAAGGACGCAGGCGATGCAACAGGCGGGATAATGTCGCCTTCGTTGGTCAATGATTACTCCTGTCGACCGTATCTCGATTGGTGACGATATTTCGTCGTGCAAATCAGAGTGACAGGCGATGTCCGGGAACCGCTGGTTATTACAGATGCCTGCGGGTAAGTTTTTCCGCACAACCGCATATCCTTGATTAACTGCGAAAATCACCCTCGTTCGTTCCGCGCTCGTCGTAATTCACGTCCCATTCCTTCTTGATCGGCCTCTGCCCGGGTGGATTTTTATGGGAGGTGGCGTCGTCAGAACCCGTGATGACACGTGGTTTGGCGCTGTCGACCCCATTATTGTTGCTCCGCTTCAATCCGCGTGCAAACTGGCCTTTAGCATCCTCGTGATCTCTTCTATCGAGCCTTTGTTGTCCTCGTTCGTGGACATCACATGTCTCCCTTGACCTTACCGGCATCACCCAAGTTCTTTCGGCGAGGATCTCTGAGATTTTCGCCCACAGCGTCCCGGTCAACCTCTGGATCGTCTTTTGCCGGCATATAGCCTGCGGGGCGAGTATCCTGCGGTCCCTCCCAACGGGGAGACTGGTCAGTTGTTCCGGGAGCGCCGGACTTTGGTGTTTCCTGTTTCATAGTATTCTCCTCTCTTATCGAGCGAACCGATATAATCAGAAGTGGTTCCCTGTGATTTTAGAATTTAATGCGTAATAGAGCTGTCTACGTTTTTTAGAGATTGGACCGTCCGCACCATGGGACGACTTCGCCCCGAAAGCTTCGCCGACTATCACAGTCGGGCGCGGCAATTCTACATCAGGTAGACAGGCGCAGAGCAGCGCCACATCGCAGCGGCACTGACCCTCGAACTCATGAACTCATCGCGATTTGAACCACAAAGAGAAATTCGTCAACTATTTAAGGTGGAACTAATTAAGGGCTTCAGCGTTAAAAACGTCGGTTATCGAGGAGGTTGCGATATGTCCGGACCAAGTGCTCGCTGGAGCGCCCCTGTCGAGTTTAATTTCCCATCGAACGGCTCCTATGAGGTGGGCGGCCCATTCGAAGCGCTCGTGCATATGACGGAACAGTGGCCAACTGTCCAAGGCCCAAATTTTGTGAGAGCCCGAAGCGCCTGCCGGGCGGCACTGGCGGGACATAAATCTGTCGATGATGCTCGCACCGCTTTTGAGGCTGCGGTCGCAGAAGCGCGCCATCGTCACTAAAATTTGCTACACCGGCTCTGGAACCAACGAAAACTGGTCGAGCTTACTGCCCCGTAACCAATTTTATTGGCCTGCGTTACGCGAATTTGTTGGCGGTCGCCAAGGTGATTACTCTTGATCCGGCGGTTTAACCGGCAAGTTGACAGGGTTCCCTTCGGACTTAAAGTTGGTCATCACTCTCAAGGTCGCGAAAGTGACAACTGAGAGAACAATTGCTGTGTCATATGATCCCAGCCCCACTGCAGCGCCAATGGCACCTGTCGCCCATATGCTCGCAGCCGTTGCAGTTCCGCGCGTTCCCATTTTGCCGACAAGGATCGCTCCGCCTCCGATAAAGCCGACGCCATTGATCAGGCCTTCGAGCACGCGGGCGGTTGCCTCTGCATTGCCGAGCGTGATTTTTTCTGACGCTTGTATGAAGCCACATGCCGCAATCGCAACCAAAGGGAACGTTCGAAGGCCCGCACTTCGCTCATTCTGTTCGCGGTCCCATCCAATAGGAAGTGCAAGAAGATAAGCCACCAGCAGTGCTACTAAATGAGGAAGGAAGTTAAATTCAATACCAAACGATAAAAGCCATTCGCTCAAGTGATGTCCTCCGGTGCCATCCATGGCCGAGTGTTTCGCTTCCGCCGCTTTTCGATCAAAATGTGAAGGCGTAGTCGTGAAACGGTATATTCAAATCTCGACATATTGGAAGGTAACTACTCTGCAAAACCCTATCACGTGAACACATCCGTTGCAGGCCAACGGTTTGCCGTAAGGCGTTAGATGGAGAAGCGCACGTCCGAGGATATAACCCGTGATCCGGTTACCCCTGACTTACAATTCTGACAGCGTTCTGAACACTGCGTAGCCCGTCCCGGTAGCCAACAGCAGTGCTAGACATGCTAGCAGGCCGTCGCGCGCAGCGAGTGACAACCCAATAAGAGCTACTGCCGCCATCGGTAAAGTGCTCGCAAAGGGAATGAGTTCGAGTGGCGGTACTGTCGCACAAAGGGCGATAGACAATGCCGCCAGCCTCTGAAGAAAAGGTGGTTTCGTTGCCCAGGACATTCGTGGGCGAACTACCTTGTCGATCCATTGCGATGCGGGCTCGATCTTCTCAATTCCACGCTCAAGCTTGCGGCCACTTATCTTTCTTTTCTCCAGCCAATCGGGAAGCCATATATGCGTTCGCCCGAACAGGATCTGGATGGCAATGAAACTTATGACAATGGCGATGACGCTCGGAAGGCCTGGAATTCCCCCAATCGGGCTCATTTCGATGATCGCCGGGATCGTCAGAAAAGGCCCGAAACTGCGTTTTCCAACTGTTTCCCTTATATTATGAATTGATAGTTCAGATTCTCGGGCAAGGGCCTTGATATCTCGGAGAAGCCCGCCGAGGTTTTGCTGTCGTTCATCAGCGTTAGCCTTCGACTTCATATATCGTTTCCAATATCTATGAGCTCAAGGCGGAGCAAAAGTTGTAGGCTGGTGTGCATGACGCCGAACTCACTGCTCACCGGGATATTGATGCTCTTGCAGAAGGTTGGCGAGATGCGCTGTGTTCCGTACCAGCATTTCGACCATCGTCGTTACCGTGTCGGGGGTCTCCTCCAAATCGACGAAGTTGGTCGATCCCATTGCTTCACCCACCCAATAGGCGACGGCGTTTGCCGGGATCGTAAAGCCGACATCATTCAAGGCCTGGAAAACTTCGGCAGACACATGATGGGCGCCGTCCTCATTACCAACCACAGCGACAGCGGCAACCTTTCCATAAGAAACCATACGACCTTCGTCATCGGTTTCCTCCAAAAACGCATCCATGCGCTCCAGCGCCCGCTTTATGACGCTGCCCGGCTGGCCAAGCCAAATAGGTGTACCAATGAGAAGAATATCTGCGCCGAGTATTTTGGTCCTTATTGCAGGCCACGCATCGCCGTCCCCCTCATCAGACGTCACACCGGGCTTGATGTCGTGATCTGCCAGCCAAACCGTCTCTGTCACTGCATCGAAAGACTTGAATTCCTCAGCTATGAGGTCAAGCAGACGTGCGGTCGACGATGTCTCTGTTGATGACGATGATTTGAGCGTGCCGTTGAGGGCAAGAACGTTCAGTGCCATATCTTCCTCCAGAAAAATGTGTGTTCGTCCAGCAATCTCTATCAGGATGATCGACGGTCCAGGATCAGCTGAACAACTGCCATGCCAACCTTGGAGTGGGTTGTTTGGTTCCCCGAAACATGCGGTCCACATCGGTCGTCACGTCAACACTCGGGCGCATTCAGCAGTCTGTCACAATTGGTCAACCGATGGAGATGATGTCGGTAAGCCCACAAGATTTGCAGGCGCTGAATATTGCAGTCGGTTGATCGTGCCGATCATCCTGAGAGAACAACGATCATTCCTCGACCATGACACCAGCAAATCATATGATCTGGACCCTCGTCCTTTGACTGATGCTATCCTCGCTGAGCGCCGCAAAAAACGAAAATCGTATCCGCCAAGCCCCAGGAACATTGTAGATGCTGAACAGTTGAAAGGCCTGCCAGTCCGGCTTGAATATCAACAAATGGACCCGAGCAGTACCAATGAACGAGAAACGGGATATCTGGATCAGCGCACGCGCATATGCACTTTGGGAAGAAAACGGGCGGATAAACGGACACGATAACGAACACTGGCTGCAAGCCGTCCGAGAATACGAGCTTATGATGCAAACCCGCGCATCGCCTGATGGTTCGGAAATATTGGCCATCCGAAAACACGAAGAGACGACTTAGCCGTGGACGACATTCGTCAGAGCAACAATGGGTCAATAGTATCGAAAGTTAGTCATGAGGGGCTGCCTGCTGTCCCCTCACAACAGCAGCATCTGCACGAAGGAAACTTTCATTGGATACCGCTCTTTTGGTCGGATACCTTGCCTCAACGTGTTCGGTCTCAAGCTTTGTTCCACAAGTCTACAAGGTTGTCAGGACCAACGATACCAAGGCGATCTCGACAGGAATGTACTGTCTCACGGTTACAGGATTTGCACTTTGGACCATATTCGGGGTCATGCGCACCGAATGGCCTATCATCCTGACGAATTCGGCTTGTTTTTTCTTGTCGCTGGTCATTCTCGTAAAGAAGTTAAGATCGTAAGCGCTCTCGAACGGGTGCCACAATAGCCGGTGCGATTTGGATATAGGTCAGAGGCTGGATGGGTCGAGCGGGAGAGTGTCACGCGTCTTCAGGAATCACACCTCTGGACACTGAATTCAATGGTATCCTGTCCATTAAAGACCGGTCCGAACGCGCAATCTCGAAGTAGATTCCGTTTAGGTCTAGACCATTAATTATTTTGTCCGCCGCCAGTTCCCGCGCAGTCCTCATGGCCTCTAAACACGCACTTTTGTCATTCGCAAATTCGGCACCATGCTCATCGATCATACCGACGTCTTCATAGTGGACACGAAAAAAATACATAGGCATGGCGTTACCGTTCGAGTGGAGAACCGATCACGTTGGCCGGGCGTCAGTTTGAATATGGTGGGCTTCGAGAAGTACAATCATCTCGTCTGCCTCGTCCTCTGTCAGGGCATCCATAGGCAGCTCATCGACTGTAGCCGGACTTGCCGTGACAGAGTCGATGACAGTCCAAAATTCATCGTGAATGTTTCTTCGTTTTTCGAACCGGCTCATGGCGTAATTTCAGCAAAATGGCTTTGCTGGTCAATACGAGTTCTTGCGAACAATAATTTCCAGTCTCGCAGATATAGAATGCGTGACAGTGGTGGTGAACGGCATTAGCTGAAGAGACTGCGAGGGCCGGTAGTTCGAGCCTCGGTATGACGGCCGTACGATCGTGTGCGTGACGGTAGCAGATCCTCGGTGATCTTTGAGTCCGCTACTAAACCGAAGTGTTCTGCGGACCGTAATGTTAATCGATCGTGAGGAATGATTGCCCTGCCCATCATCCCTCACGGCACGGCATGTTGGCACGGAAAGGACAAGAGATAAGACAGGTATGGAAAATCCAAGACCGAAACTGATCGAACACTTGATGCAAGGAGCAGGCTTTTATTCGTGGTCACTCCAAACGAATATTCTGACGGCCGACAAGGCATATGCGGACATCTAAGAGATCGACGAGAGAGAACTGGGGCAAGGGTTACCGGTCGAGTACATCCTCGCCAGGATCGCCGACGAAGACCGTCCCCGGTTGGCAGCTCGAATTCATGACGTCATTCTTGGCGGGCAGTCATTTGTTTCGTCGTACGGCATCGTTTTTCCGAGCGGCTGCACGAAAGCTCTTCTGAGCATGGGCTCGTGTTAGAGAGACGTAAACGGCGATCCGTCAATCTATACTAGAATCGTTCTTGCCGAGCGGAATTTCGGCAATGCCGTGGAAGCCGTGCAACTCGAGTCCCAGATTTCGGCGGCGATCGATTTAGCAAGAAACGGCAGGCACGAGCTTAGTGAACGCTATCTCGTCTCGGCGCTAAAATCTTTGGCGACCACTGGGCTGTAACTGCCCTTTGCCCATCCGGCATTGTACAATCCTCGCGTTGAAAGCACTTGAACCAGCGAAGGCTGGACGATCAACCGCAAGGATTTTCTGGTTGGACAGATAGAGCGTCGTCAATTGTACAAAGCGCATTGGCCTTTTCAGACGATGTAGCATCCGGCCTGTCTCTGCCGGATGCTGTGGTGGGTAACTTGGCCGATCAATGAGCCTTCATTTCAGTGACGATCTGTTCTGGCTTCAATGACGACGGGTAGTAGGTCGGCCAGTTAGTGACTTCGTTCAGCAGGGCGGCACGGTCTTTGCCCCAATAGAGGTGGTAATGGTCAGCCTTGTTCGGTGCAATTCCGTGATCGCTGAACTGGATGAACTGCGGAGCGCTGGCATCGCCTTCGGTCTTCTTGAAGATGAACCGAACGCCGCGATTGCCCTTTTTGTAGGTCAGAATTTCCTTGCCGTCGTAGGCATAGGTGCCCTTTGACGGCTGGCCTTCCTTGTAGAAGGTCACGGCATCGCCTTCAATCGTGATGCGGTTCACGTCGGTCTTGTATCCGACTTCGTACTCGGCACGGATATCTTCTACGCTTGACGTACCCTTTTCTGCCTTATGCTTCCATACGGGATCGAGAGTGCCATCCTTGAGGTAAGGATAGACCGACTGCCAATCGCCAGCATAGTCAGACAGCGGACGGTCCTTGACCTGGCTGTCTTCGAAATAGCCCTTGTAGATCTGGGGATCGCCGTGGCTGTGGGCGTGAGCGTGACCGTCATGGTCCTGAGCTTCGCCGTCAGCGTGCTCATGGACCTTACCGCTGCCACCAGCGACCGCGATATTGTATGGCTTTCCTTCAACCTTGATGGTGGCAATTTCCTTGAGCTCGGTCTTTGAGATGCGGCGCACCATCCCGGCGTTGGGATCGCTCATGACGATATCGTCACCAGCCATGGCGATACGCGGGCGCGGATCGTTCCAGTGGCCATCCATGGAATATGGCTCGGTGACTTTGGCGCTCTTGGAAATCTTGCCGCCAAGAACATCGATCTGATGCAGAGTGCCGTCCTCAGTCAGTACGTAACCAAAGCGAGCGTTGGCCGGATCGAGTGCAAAGTCGACACGGCGGAAGGGCAATTCGACGTAATGGAAGTGCGGCTCATCCGCGGGGTCAACGACGACGAGACCCTTAGCACCGTAGTTGCCGAGGAATACCTGCATGCTCTTGGCACCCAGCAGGGTGCCGGTTGTCTCGCCGCTCGGCAGATCGGAGGGATAGGTCAGCATCTTGGTCACCGGGCCACCAGCGCTTGCGGTGACTGTCAAAATGCCTTCCTTGCATCCCGCAGCAAAGAAAGCACCGGAGAATGCTTCGCCGTGAATGCCTGTGCAGGTCGCAACCTCTCCTGTGGGTGTGCCGTCTTCCTTCACCGCACGCAAGCCGACGCGTGTCGGAGCCGTATCGCCTTCGACCGGGGCATCGGAAGCAACCGTCGTCACCCAGCCCTTTCCAACAGGCGCCGCAAAACCGTGGTGAGCACGGGCCTGCTTCAGCCGTGTCGATTCAATCTCGCCATCGGTCAGTTCGTGCGCATCGATGATGTCGTTATATCCACCCTTGTCGAAGTTGATGACGATCTTGCCGTCATGGTCGATAACGTGAAACGGGCGTGGGCCGGTCAAGGCTTTTTCTACGGCCGACGGATCGGTAATCTCGATATCGGAATGGTCACCATGGGAGTGAAGGGAAATACCGCTATTGATAAAGTTGACGGCATTATTGTCAGACTGAACGGCGACAACGCTGGCACCGTCATTGACGCTGTAGAGCTTATTCTGGCCGACCGTGTCGAACGTCCAGCGCTTCTCGGGTTTGCTCAGGTCGAATGCCGTGACCTTCGAATCCTTATGGTCGCCGACGAAAATGCGATAGAGCGTTACGCTTTCTTCTTCGTCCTGCGCAAACGCGACCGAGCCAAGCAGGGTCGCGGATAGCGCCAGCGCAGATACGCTTGGGATTAAATATCTCATTCATCTCTCCTTTTAATGATATTACATAACATCGACGTTATGGGTTTTTCCGTCTGATCGGACGGTGTCTTAGCCGCCGTTGATCGCAGATGTCAGGGTTCGGGCGTTGTGACGCATCATCTCAATATAGGTCGGCGCGGATCTATCGGCAGGCGACAAGGCGTCCGAATACAAGAAGCCGCCCAGCTTTCGTCCGCTTTCGAAGCGATCGCCCTCAACAGGCCGATGATAGCCTTCATCAGGGTTGATCTACCTGACCCATTGCCGCCAACGACGGCCACTAGACTTCCTTTGCGCACGACACCGTTCATATGTTGCACGGCAGGATAGCGGTTGTAGCCCAGGATCAGATTATCGAAGATCATGCATGCTTCAGTCACAACGACGCAATAGCTCCATTTGCAGGATGCCGCTCAGTTACGGCTTATGTAATGCTATAACGTTTATTGGCGGGATTTGAGGGGCGCAACCCCTCTTGTTCAAATATTCAGCAAATTCTTATCAATCACTTGCAACTCCTGTGGGCGCGTCGTAGCGTCGGTCTTACTACAGTCCCAGCACATCACTGACTGGAGAGCCTTATTTTTACAATACGTCATTTCAGTCGCCTTTGGCCCACGGGATCGGCGTCACCATGAGCTTTGAAAGCTCGGTGCATGCGGCACGAAGATCGTCGATGCTGAAAGAATGAACTGTGCCGTCAGGGGCTGCGCACGCGATCACCGCGCTGCGCTCGGTCCATGGATCTGCGTGCAGCGAATGGATGCAGTGCGCAAGTGGGTTTCGGACGCGAGCGACTTTTTCAACTGCTTCGAGAAGCTCATGGGCTCGGTCTGGATAAGTCGTCTTGATATATGTCCGCCAATGAGAAATCACGGGCCCCTTCAAAATCTGCTGCGGAAGCCCAGCTCCCTTTAAGTGATCTCTCATCGTGTTTTCGAAAAAACACCAGCAGACAAGTACCTGCCCGATCTCGAACTTGAGGTCGTTCAGTGTGGGGTAAATGCGTTCTGGAGCGCTCATATGCCTTTCTAGCCGACATCCTGAGGTCCGGAAAGTCATCGGCTGAACCAAAAATGATGACAGAACATTCCTATCTAGCAGGACTTTCAGATATGCAGCCGATGTCTGGATTGGGCAGAACGCAGACATTCTATACCGCCGCATTTGAGGGATTTGGGACAGGCTCGTAATCCCGTAGTCATCCGAAATAATACGAAACGTTCGATGTTGGACGATCGTGTCCCAGGACGTGGTGTAGCTGGGTTTCATAGCCATCGGTGTTTTCCGGTAGGGTCGGGTTGCTTATA